>JBKJLX010000410.1:0-3469 GCA_046596645.1 Polyangiaceae bacterium | reverse complement strand
CAAGAAGGACGACGTCGCCGCCACCTTCGCCCGCGCCCAGCTGCAGATGCAGGAGGACCCGCGCGCCGCACTGAAGACCCTGGAGGTCATCGACCTCGCCAAGGTCATGGCGCCCGTGGCGGACGAGGCGCGCGCCCAGCGCGCGATGATCCACCTCGTCCTCGGCGAGACCGACGAGGCGCGCACCCTGGTCGAGCCCATCGACCTGGCGCGCCACAAGGAGCCGCGGACCCGCGCCACCCTCACCGCCATCATCGGCGAGGCGTGGGCCCGCTCCGGGCAGGCGAAGCGCGCGGTCGACCTCCTCGACAAGATCGACGACAAGGACCCTGCCTACGCCGAGATCCAGCCGCAGCTGCTGCGCGCGCGCGCCTTTGCGCACGCCTGGTCCAACGACACCAGGCAGATGCGCTCGACACTGAAGCGCCTCTCGTCGCTCAACATCCAGTACCTGATGGGCTTCATCACCAAGAAGAAGAACCCCATGGGAGTCGCCTCGCGAGGGGTGCATCCCCTCCTGGAGAAGGAGGCGTTCGACATGCTGATGAAGTCGGGCGCCGTCCCCCGGCGCACCGAGATGCGGCGGCACTGAGATCTCGTCTCCCGTCTCTTCCTTCAGTCGTTGCGGAGGTCGTCATGGTCGCGAAGTGGGCATCGTGGGCAGCAGGAACGCGGACCGGGGCGCTCGCGCTCGTGGTCGGGTCGATGCTCGTGGGATGCGGCGCCGGGACCGAGGGCACCGCGGCGACGGTGGCTGGCCCTGGCTCCTCAGGACCTGGCGGCGGGGACGAGGGCGGCGGCTCGGGGGACGGCGGGGCCGGGCCCAGCACGGTGGGGAGCGGCGGCGGGGGGACCACGGTCTCCGTCACCGCGGTCTCCAGCAGCACCGGCAGCGGCGGCGACGATCAGATCGCCGAGGTCTACGGCCACAGCGCCGGCTCGCTGTACCGCCTCGACCCGGAGACCAAGGAGGTCACGGTGGTGGGGCCATTCTCCGGTTGCGCCTCGGGCGTCATCGACATCGCCCTCGACAAGGACTCGAACCTCTACGGCACCACCCGCCCGGAGACGCCCCCCGGCGGCGGCGATCAGACCCCCGGTGGTCTCTGGCGGATCGACAGAAACACCGCGGCTTGCACCCTGATCAAGCAGGGCGACTACCCCAACTCCCTCTCCTTCGTCCCCCAGGGCACGCTGGACGCGCAGAAGGAGGCGCTGGTCGGCTACTTCGGCGCCGACTACGTGCGCATCGACACCGTCACCGGGACCATCACCACCGTGCGCGCCGACGCCCTCCCCGACGGGCTGGAGTCGAGCGGCGACGTCGTCAGCGTGATCGACGGCCCCACGCTCCTCACCGTGCGCGGCCAGCCCGACTGCGACGACTTCGACTGCGTGGTCGCGGTGGACCCCGTCACCGGTGCGGCCATGGGCAACCTGGGCAGCACCGGGTACGACAGCGTCTTCGGCGTCGCGTTCTGGGCCGGTAGCCTCTACGGCTTCACCAGCGCCGGCGAGCTGTTCGAGTTCTACGAGGACGAGAGCGGCGGCATCGTCACCACGCCCATCACGGTGAGCGGCGGGCTCGAGTTCTACGGCGCCGGCTCCACCACCGCCGCGCCGCCCGTCCAGGTCCCCAACTGATGCGCCGCGTACTCGCCTTCCGGGCCCTGTTCGTTTCGCTGTGCTGCCCGCTCGTGGCCTGCTCGTCGGGCGACGAGGTGGCCGCCTCGTCGAGCGGCGGGGGTGACGACTCCGATGGCCCGGGCAGCAGCCCCCCGGCCGGCGGCGGCTCCTCCGACGGCGGCGCCTCATCGTCGGGCAACGGCGGCGCGTCTTCCGGCGACGGCGGCGGAGCGGTGACCAGCGGCGGGGGCGGCCCCGCCTCCACCACGACGAGCACCAGCACGACGAGCACCAGCACGACCAGCGCCGGCGGCGGGGGTCCCTGCCCCGACGGCGTGACCTGCGTCGACACCTTCCCCTTCGGTGACGATCGCGACACCACCGCCGAGGGCACCACGGCGATCCCGAGCTACGCCTGCTCGCCCGACACCGACGAGGGTGGCCCGGAGATCGTCTACCGGGTCTCGGTCCCGACCGAGGGCTTCCTCTCGGCGGCGGTGCACGTCGCCGACGGCGTCGACATCGACGTCCAGATCCTGACCGACTTCGATCCCGCGGCGCCGAGCGGCGCGAGCTGCATCGCCCGCGGCGACAAGCACGCGTTCGCCGACGTCCCCGCGGGCGAGGTGTGGGTCGTCGCCGACACCTGGGTGAGCGGCGCGAGCGGTCCGCTACCTGGCGCGTTCCACATCGACATCGGCTTCATCGGCCCCAGCGAGGGCGCGTGCGCGATGCAGACGGGCACGATGGATCGCGTCAACGACACCGAGCCGCTGGACATGCCTGCGACCGGTCCCGTCGTCCTCGAGGCGCACCTGGTCACCCAGGAGGAGCCGGCGCCTTATCCATCGACGGCCACCGAGGAGCTGGCCGAGCACTACGCGCTCTCCCAGGAGCGCACCGGGCTGGTCATGTTCCGGGGTGAGGACTGGGCCCCCCTCGAAGGTGGCTCCTTCTACGGCGCGGGCATCGGCGACCCGGCGGACCTGCCGGTGCTCGACGAGGGCTGGTACGTGAACATGTACTGGGTGCCAGCCTCGCGGCCCCCCAAGGGCACCCGCATGATCGTGCGCCTGCCCGACGATCCGACGCGCGCGGTCGTGGTCGCCGCCGGCTACGAGACCGGCCCCGGCAACCTGTCGAACATCGGCGGCACCCCGGAAGAGACGCATTTCTACCTGGAGACGGAGAGCGGCTCGACGATGACCCTCGGGATCGCGGAGGATCAGACCCTCCCCTTCGGCCCGCGGCGCTGCACGGATTGAGGACCCATGCGGTACGAAGATTTCCGCGTGCGCATCGAGGCGGTGCTGGGCGATGACCTGACGCTGGACCCGCGCGAGGCACGCGCGGTCCTTGAGCTCGCTTACCTCGCCATGTCGAGCGACAGGGTGCTCGCCGCGGCCGAGGTGGAGGCGTTCCAGCACATCGGCAGCGTGCTTCGCGACAAGGCGGTCTTCTCCACCCGCAAGCCCGCCGAGGGCGAGTCGAAGCTGGACCTGGAGCTCGGCGAGCCGGAGACGTTCGAGCTGCTGGGCAACGTCGCGCGCGACACCGGCACCGGCCCCGAGGCCGTCCGCAAGGCGGCCAAGGCGCTGGTGCGGGCCGAGGCGAAGGACGCCGCCTACAAGGTCGCGTTCGCCATGACGCTGGTCGACTTCGAGACCAGCGAGGAGGAGATCGAGCTCGACGATCTCGTCGCCGAGGCGCTGGGCCTCGACGACGCCGCCGCGCAGCGCCTCGAGGAGCAGGTGTACGCGGCGCTCGAGGCCTGATCGCGCGTGCCCCGCTGCGCGCCGTGATCAGAGAGGCGGCGGAGGCGGCGGGGGCGGCGGCGGGGGCG
>JBKJLX010000365.1:0-12391 GCA_046596645.1 Polyangiaceae bacterium | reverse complement strand
GCGCGGTCGACCTCGCCCTTCGCGGTGCGCGGGATCCCATCGCCCAGCGAGAGCACCGCGACCCGTCGCG
Organism: Polyangiaceae bacterium; assembly: GCA_046596645.1. Classification (GTDB taxonomy): domain Bacteria; phylum Myxococcota_A; class Polyangia; order Polyangiales; family Polyangiaceae; genus JBKJLX01. Next base: position 12,321 of record JBKJLX010000365.1, on the reverse strand, counting down.
GCCGGGCGTGCGGCGCCAGCGGCTCGCTGGCGACCCCGACCGCGGCGCTCGCCCGCGCCTCGGGGTCGGCCTCGCCCGTCCCGCTCGCGAGCACCACGACCGCAGCGACCACCTGCCCCCAGCGCGCGTCGTCGACGCCGAAGACCACCGCGTCCTCGATGGACGGGTGCGCGCGCAGCGCAGCCTCGACCGCCGCCGGCGCGACGTTCTCGCCCCCGGTGACGATGAGATCGGTCCGCCGCGCCAGGACGACCAGCCGGCCGTCGCTGCGCATCACGCCGACGTCACCGGTCGACAGCCAGTCCGAGGGAACCCGCGGGGGGCCACCGCGATAGCCGCTCATGAGCGCCGGCCCCCGCACCGCGATCACGCCCTCGCGCTCGACCCCCAGGTCCTCGCCCGACGCGCCCAGCACCACCACCTCGACCCCGGGCAGCGGCATCCCGCTGTCGCCGTCGGGCGCGCGGCCGCGATCGGCGAGGGGCTGCGTCGTCACCTGGGAGCAGGCCTCGGTGAGGCCGTAGGTGGCGACGGCGGCGATGCCGCGGGCCCGGGCCTCGGCCAGCAGCTCGTCGGGGCACCCGGCGCCGCCGACCAGCACCGCGTCGAGGGCGGCGAGCGCAGCGACCGCGGGGTGCTCCAGCAGCGCCCGAAGCATCGTGGGCACCACCGAGAGGTGGGTGGCCCCCAGCCGCGCCGCGACGTCGAGCACCTGGGCCGCCTCGAACCTGGGAAGAAGGATGACGCCCGCGCCGGCGGCCAGGGTGCGCGTCAGGATGGAGAGGCCCCCGGCGTGCGCCATCGGCATGCAGGCGATCCACCGGCTGCCGGCGGCGAGGGGCAGGTTCACCCCGCTCGCCGCAGCCGACTGGGCGAAGGCGGCGCGCGAGAGGATCACCCCCTTCGGGGCGGCCGTCGTGCCCGAGGTGGCGAGGATCGCCATCGGGCGCGCGTCGTCGGCCACCGGGCGGCCCGCCCACGCGGCCTCCGCCGACGTCTCCTCCGCGGCGTGCAGGTCGATCGTCCCCCGGACGTCGAGCGCGCCCAGCAGCGTGACGCGCGCCGCCTCTCCCAGACGCGGGTGGACTGGCAGGAACGGCCTGCCACTGGCGATCAGGGCGTGGATGGCGACGAACGTGCGGGCGTCGGGCTGCGCCACGAAGGCCAGCGGCGCGCCCTCGAAGCGGGCCCCATCAGCTGCCTCTTCGTCAGGTAGCGAAGCGGCCACCCATGCGGCCTGGCGGGCCAGCGCCGACCACGTCGTGACGCCGCCGAGCTGGTCGACGAGGGCGACGTCGTCGGGGGCAGACCGGGCGCGGGCGACGAGGTCGAGGCCCGCGGCGGGGATCACGCACGCCATCGGGGGAGCTCGAGGAGCCGCGCGCGCTCCTCCTCGCCGAGGCCGAGGCCGGGGGCAGAGGGCAGGAGCAGCCGCGGACCGCGGACCGCCGGATCCATGTCCGGCCAGGCGCCCAGACCGACGTGGGGCCACAGCCCGGCGCGCGGCGCCAGGTCGACCAGCGCCAGCGCCAGCGCAGCGCAGGCGGCAAGCGCCACCGGCCCCTCGAGGGCGTGTGTCAGCGCGACGCCGAGCCCGCGCGACGCGGCGGCGCGGGCCAGGGTGCGGGTCGCGTGCAGCCCGCCGAGGAGCGTGGGCTTGCAGGCGATGCCGCCGAGCCAGGGCAGCGCCACCACCGCGCTGCGCGTGTCGAGCTCGGTGAGCGACTCGTCGGCCCACACCGGCACGTCGAGCGCACCGAGCCGCGAGAACAGCTCCGGCGACACCGGCTGCTCGACGAGCGCCACGTCGGAGGCGGCGAGGCGCGAGGTGGCGACGCGCGCCTCCTCCAGGTCCCACGCGCCGTTGGCATCCCCGATGAGCGTGATGCTCGGCCCCAGGGCGGCGCGCAGCGCGCGGACCGCCCGGCCGTCGGCGTCGACCCCGCTGGCGCCGAGCTTGAGCTTGATGGTGCGCGCGCCGGAGGCGGTGAGGGCGACCGCGCGTTCGATGGCGCCGGGCTCGCAGGGGTCGCCCAGGAGCGCCGAGATCTCCACCTCGGACCCAGGCGCGGCGCCGAGCAGTGACGCCATCGACGTGCGCGAGGCGCGACCGAGGGCGTCGAGGAGCGCCGTCTCCAGCGCGAACCGCGCCGCCGGCGAGTCGATGGGAGCGAGCGCGCGGGCCGCGACGTCGCTGACCACGTCGAGCGCGTCGTCCTCCGCGGTCAGGCGGATGGTGCTGCCCACCAGCGCGTCCCTCGCGTGGTCGAGCGCGCGCGACGCCGCGGTGACGTCGTCCGCGCTCGCGCCGGGGAGGGGCGTCGCCTCGCCGAGGGAGGTGCCTTCGTCGGTCTCCAGGCAGAGCAGCACGCCGCGCCGGCGGTCCCAGGTGCGACGGGCGTCGGCGGCGGACTCGCGCAGCGAGCCACCCCCGGACAGGAGGCGCAGGGCACGCACCCGCAGCTCGACCGCGGGGCCGGGCAGCGCGACCGCCGCGCCACCGGATGGTGACGACCAGGGCCGGCGGCTCACGACATGCCGATCTGGATGCCCGCCGCGAGCAACCCCGCCCACACGACGAGGAGCGCCGCGGTGTCGGCCAGCACGCGGGTCAACGCCGCACCGTCGGTCTCCCGCCCGATGGCGATCGAGAGGCGGAGGATGCGGGGCAACGTCGCGAGGGCGATGAGGACGGTGCGCGGGAGGAGGCCCGAGACCGCAAGGGCGATGGGGGCGCCGGCCGCCAGCCCGAGAAGGAAGCGGTACTCGGCGATGCCAAAGGCGCGGCCGAAGCGGACGACCAGCGTCTTCTTGCCGGTGGTGCGGTCGGTCTCGCCGTCGCGCACGTTGTTGACCACGAGCACGGCGGTCGCGACGGCGCCGACCGGCACCGACGCGGCGAGGGCGAGCGGAGACAGCGCGCCGGTGGCGACGAAGGTGGTGCCGCAGACCGCGACGGGGCCGAAAAAGACAAAGACGAAGAGGTCACCGAGGCCGTTGTATCCGAGGGGATAGGGTCCGCCGGTATACGCGATCGCGCTCGCGATGGAGGCGGCGCCGACGGCCACGATGGCGATTCCATGGCGGGAGGCGAGAAAAGCCCCGGACATCGTCGCCAGGACGAAGACCAGCACCATGCCCTTCTTCAGCGTGGCGGGGGTCAGGAGGCCGGCCTGCGCAGCCCGGGGCGGCCCGATCCGGCGTGCGTCGTCCGTCCCCTTCTCGAAGTCGAAGGCGTCATTGGCCAGGTTCGCGCCGATCTGGAGCAGGATGGCACCGACCAGGGCGGCGCCGATCGACGCTGCGTCGACCGCCCTGGCGACGTGGAGGGCCACGGCAGTCCCCACCACCACCGGGGCGACGGCCACCGGAAGCGTCCGCGGCCGGGCTGCGAGCCACCAGGCCCCGAACGAGCCGGGCGCCGGCAGGGTGGGCGTGGTCGTCGTCATCGGGCGCGCTGCCGAAGGGGCTCAGCCGCCGGGCGCGCTCCGGCGGCGAGGAGGTCGCCCAGGACCCCCGCCACCGCGCCGGGCGCCTCCAGCAGCAGATCGTGCCCGCAGCCGCGTGCGATCCTCGACCGACCCGCCCCCAGCTCGGCCGCCTCGCGCGCCAGCGCCGCGTAGGTGAAGTCGAGCTCGCCGGCGAGGGTCACCACCGGCACGCCGCGCAGGGCCGCCTCCCGCAGCGCCGGCCGGAGATCGGGCATGGCGCCCAGGCCCGAGGCGCGCAGCATCCGCGCTACCGCGCGCGGGTCGTGCGCGCGGCGGCGCGCCGTCAGCGTGGCCAGGGCGCCGACGTCGAGCGACGCCTGGGACGCCATCACCGGCCGCGCGGCGTGGGCCTCGACCAGCGCTTCGATGCCCTCGTCCTCCGCCAGCTGCGCCAGGCGATCGTCTTCGAGCGCGCGGGCCGCCCGGGAGCCGGGCTCGTCGATGCCGAGGTGCGCCGACACCAGGACCAGCGCGGCGACCCGCGCCGGGTGGCGCGCCAGGATGCCCAGGGCGAGCCGCCCGCCGTTGGAATATCCGGCCAGGACCACGGCGCCGGCCGGGAGCCGATCGGCGACGGCATCGACCGTCCCGTCCCAGCTGTCGGGGGGCACCGCCGCCCCCAACCCGTGACCGGGCAGCGGCGGTCGGACGGCGGCCGCGCCGCGGACCGACCCGGGCAGCGCCGCCAGGACCGCATCCCACGCGGCGGGCGCCCCGAGGAAGCCGTGCAGGAGTGCGAGCGGCGCGCTCACGCCACCGCCTCGGCGATCGCCTTTTCCATCGCCAGCGCCAGCGCCCGGCGGCGGGGGCCGGCGTCGCGCGGCGGCACCACCGCCTCGATGAGGGTCGCCCGAGGGGTCGCCAGCGCTTCTCCCAGCGCGGCACGGAACGCGGCGGGATCGGTGACGCGCGCGGCGGCGACGCCGAGCCCTTCCGCCGCGCGGGCGAGGGAGAGGCCGTGCGGCGTGATGAAGAGCCGCTCCAGCTCGCTCGCCAGCTCGCTCCGCTCGCCGAGCGGCAGCTGCTCGAAGATGCGACCGCCGTCGTTGTGAACGACCACCATCACCAGCGGCGCCGTGACCGACCGCGCGAGCACCAGCGACCCGAGATCGTGGAGTGCAGCGACGTCGCCGAGGATCACCGCGACCGGCTGACCGGGATCGACCACCACGCGGGCGCCGACCGCGCCGGCGATCAGCCCGTCGATGCCCGCCGCGCCGCGCTGGTGCAGCACCTCGAGGGCGCGGCCGCCGGCGCCGGCCCAGGCGTCGAGCTCGCGCACCGTCCCGCTGTTGCCGATGAGCAGCGTCGTCCCCGCGGGGAGCGCGTCGATCAGCGCGCGCGCGATCGCGCCCTCGCTCCACGGCCCCGCTGCGAGCGCGCGCATGACCGTCGACGAAGCCGCGCGGGACGCGGCGGCGAAGATCGCGGTGGCCCGCGCGCGCGCCGCGCTCGCGTCGTCGTCCACCTCGGACAGGCGCGCTGCCGCGCGCTGGAGCAGGTCCGGTGCGTCCCCCTCGATCACGAGCCGTGCCGTGCCGTGCGGATCGGCGAGGCCCGCGGCGCCCACCACGACCCGCGCGACCTCGGCCCGCTGTGCGCAGCGGCCCCAGCCCGACGCCACCGGCGGCGCGCCGATCTCGATCATGAGATCGGTGGCCAGGCGCGCGCGCAGCGCCTCGCTGGCGAGGAGCTCGTCGGGGCTGGCCGCGACGTCGACCCCGATCGAGCCGAAGCGGATTCCGCTGGCGACCTCACCCACCACCGGGGCCCGCGCCGCGCGCGCGAAGGCCGCGACCGCCTCCCCCAGGCGCCCCCGCTCCGCGGGCCGCGCCGGCCCGGCGACAAGCAGGGTGGAGCGGCTGGCGACGACGAGCGCGCAGAGCTCGGCCACCGCCTCGTCCGACGCGCGCGGCCGCGCCGTGCGCACCGCGGCGGGCCCCGCCGACAGGAGCCGCGCCACCTCGTCCGACCACGGCTCCTGCCCGGCGGCGATCGGCTCGAGCGGCTTGCGGAACGCGACGTCGACGTGGACCGGCCCCGGGATCGGGCCCAGTGATCGCGCCACCGCGAAGGCAGCCACGCGCGGGACGGCGCGCAGCGCCGCCGGCTCCGGCGAGGGCTCGCCCAGCACCGCGTCGTGGCGCACGAAGGCCCCGAAGAGCCGCCGCTGATCGATGGTCTGCGAGGCGCCGCAGCGCTGCAGCTCCCACGGGCGATCGGCGGTCACCGCGACCATCGGGACCTCGGCCTCGCTCGCCTCGATCACCGCCGGCAGGTAGTGGGCACCGGCGGTCCCCGAGGTGCAGACCAGCGCGGCGGGGCGGCCCGTGCTGCGGCCGATGCCGAGCGCGACGAAGCCGGCCGATCGCTCGTCGATCGCCACCGTCACGCGAAGCCGGGGCTCGCCCGCGATGGCGAGCGCGAGCGGCGTCGAGCGCGAGCCCGGAGACAGCACCACGTCCCGCACGCCTGCGCCCGCCAGCGAGGCCACGAACAGGCGCGCCCAGGCGGTGTGCAGGTCGCTGCGGTTCATCCGTCGAGGGCTCCCAGGCCGAGCGCGCTGCGCGCCGCGGCGAGCTTGGCCTCCGTCTCCGCCAGCTCCAGCGCGGGCTCGGAGCCGGCCACGATGCCGGTCCCCGCGAAGAGCTCGACCTCGACGCCCTGGAGCAGCGCTGCGCGCAGCACCACCGCGAACACGCCATCGCCCTCGCGATCGAACCAGCCCGCGGCGCCGGTGAACCAGCCGCGGTCGGGCTCGTTGGCAGCGACCAGGCGCATCGCAGCCTCACGCGGGACGCCCGCCACCGCCGGGGTGGGGTGGAGCGCCGCCGCGAGCGCCAGCGCGTGGGGTGGGTTCGCGAACGTCGCGTGGACCTCGGTCACGAGGTGATGGACGGCGCGGAGCGAGCGCACGCTCGGCGCCTCATCGTGCCGGGTCACCCCGCCGAGCGACGACAGCACCTCCTCCACCGCGCGCACCACGAACGCGTGCTCGCGCTGGTCCTTCTCGCTGCCGATGAGCGCCGCGCGGGCCGCTTCGTCGTTGCCGGCGCGGCGCCTCGCCGTGCCGGCGAGCGCGTCGGCCACCACCTCGCCCCCGCGACGCACCACCAGGCGCTCCGGGGTCGCGGCGAGCAGCGTCCCCACGCGCCCTCGCACCAGGAGGCGGATCGTCCCAGGCTCGCCCGCGCGCAGCCGCGCCCATGCGGCGTCGGCGTCGGCCGGCGCGTCGAGCATCAGCTTCTCCCGCCGGCCCACGACGATCTTCTGCACCTCGCCGCGCTCGATCGCCGCCAGCGCTGCGCGGACGCGCCCCTCGAACAGGGCGTCGCCGCTGTCACGCGAGATGGCCGTGACCAGGCTCGACGGGCGCGACTCCGGCGACGACGCCGAGCGGGCGATCCCGGCCAGCTCCTCCTCCACCGTCATCGGATCGATGTCGCGCGCAGGCGCCACCAGCACCGCGCGGCCGCGCGGCCCATCACCGAACAGCGTCCACCGCGGGAGCGAGAACGCGATCTCCCCGGCGGGCTCGAAGGTGGCGCCGCCGACCATGCGCACCGCCCCTGCGGCGTCGCCGCGCACCCGCGCCAGCAGCGCCTCGGCGCCGCGGCGGACGGTCTCCCACCGCCCCGCCCCGCGCGCCTCGACGCGCCCGGCCTCGCCGATGGCGACCACCACCTCGCCGCCGCCGGCGCCGTCGCGCGCGTCGAAGACGAAGCGCGCCGCCGACGCCGCACGGGCGGGGTCAAAGGCGATCGGTCGCTCGATGGCGACCAGCTCGTCCGACCCTGCGCCCGAGTGCGGCGGCGAGGAGTGGCTCACGCGGTCCTCGACGCGCCGCCGGGACGGCGCCCGGTGTAGAGGTGCACCACGCCGAAGGTCAGCGGCTCGGCGTTCACGGCCTCGAAGCCCGCACCCTCCACCAGCGCGGCGAACTCCTCGGCCGGTGGAAAGGCCGCGATCGAGCGCTCGAGGTAGCGGTACTCCTTGGCGCCCGAGAGCCAGGCGCCGACCGTGGGGACCACCGCGTGGACGTGGAAGCGCGCCAGGCGGGCCAGCGCGCCGCGCCGCGGCTCGGACAGCTCGAGGATGGCGAGCCGACCGCCCGGCACGAGGACGCGGAGCGCCTCGCGCAGGGCGCGTGGCCGATCGGGGACGTTGCGGATGCCGAAGGCCATGGTGATCGCGTCGAAGGAGGCGTCCCCGTAGGGCAGCCCCATCGCATCCCCCTCCTCGAGGGCCACGCGCGCCTCGAGGCCGCGGGCGGCGAGCTTCCCCCGCCCCACCGCGAGCATTCCGGTCGAGGGATCGCTGCCCACGACCGTGGCGTCGGGGTGCGCCTCGGCGATGGCGACCGCCAGATCGCCGGTGCCCGTCGCGAGGTCGAGGACGCGCGCGCCGGCCCGGAGGTCGAGCGACGCCACCGTCCTGCGGCGCCAGCCCTGATCGAGGCCCAGCGACACGATCCGGTTCACCGTGTCGTAGCGGGTCGCGATCGCGTCGAACATCTGCCCGCTCCCGAAGCGCGGCGCCGCGGGGACGGTCTCGGGGGCGGTCATCGCGTCACCTCGCCCGACGCCGCGTCGTCCTTGCGGCGATGAAGCCTCATGTGTCCCTTCTGGATGCCCTCGCCTGCGAGCGCGCGCAGCGCGGCCAGGTTCGATGCCAGCCCCGCCGCCGCGAGGACGATGCCCAGCTCGCCGGCGCTTCGGGCGCCGACCATGCGGAGCGCGGTGCGGACGCCTGCGTGCGCGCGGGCCGAGCCCCCGACGATGCCGACCGCGAGCGGCAGATCCGCCTCGCCGACCAGCCCCTCGGCGGTGCGGCGCCAGGTGGCGAGCGGCCGATAGCCACCACCGCGCAGGTCCGGGCCGAGCGCCGCGAACGCGTGGGCGCCCGCCTCGATGGCCCTGAAGTCCTGTCCCAGGGCCACCGCGGCCGCGTCGACGCCGTTCATGAAGCCCTTGTTGTGCGTCACCGCGCGGTAGGGGTCCAGCTCGGCGAAGCGGCTAGCCCGCGCGATGCCGTCGCAGAGCGCCTCACCCCCGACGTCGGCTGCGGAGGCCGCCGCGCGCACCCGCACCCGCCGCTGCATCGACAGGTTGGTGAGGATGCGGAGGCCGATGCGGCCCCCCAGCACCTCGCGGATGGGCGCCGCCAGGGCCTCGGCCACGGTGTCGACCATGTTGGCCCCCATGGCGTCCCCGACCTCGACGTGGACGTGGATCACGACCAGGCCGAGCTCCACGTCGAGAACGCGGGTCTCGATGCCGCGCACGCCGCCGCCGCGGGCCACCATGCTGGGGATCGACGCGTCCCCCGTGGCGCGCAGCGCCGCCTCGACCGAAGCGACGCGCGACGCCGCGAGCGCCGTCTCCGGCACGCCGTCGAGCTGCACCTGGGCCGTCATGATCGAGGCGTCGGCCTCGCCGTGAAACCCGCCCGAGCCGCGAACGATGCGCGCTGCGTTCGACGCCGCAGCGACCACGCTCGGCTCCTCCACCGCCATGGGGATCAGGACGTCGCGCCCGTTCACCAGGAAGTTGAGCGCGACCCCCAGCGGCAGCCCGAAGGTGCCGATGACGTTCTCGCTCATGGCGTCGGCGACGTCGGTCTCCAGCCCGCCGCCGCGCGCCAGGTGCTCGCGGCAAGCCGGGTCGAGGCCGGCGATCTCGCCGATGGTGCGCGCGCGCTCGACCAGGGTCCGCTCGTAGAACCGCGGGATACGGCTGCTCTTCGACTCGCTCACCGACCACCTCCCGCCGCCATCGCGGCCAGATCGCGCGACAGCTCCGCCACCTGCCCAGGGAGGAGCGCCTGGGCGCCGTCGCTCTTGGCGTGCTCCGGCGCGTCGTGGGTCTCGATCATCACGCCCGCCGCACCCGCGGCGATCGCCGCGCGCGCCAGGGGCAGGATGAGCTCGCGCCGGCCCGTCGCGTGCGACGGGTCGACGATCACCGGCAGCCCGTAGGCGTGAGCGAGCAGCGCCACCGCGCCCAGATCGAGCAAATTGCGCGTCGAGGGGTCGAAGCCGCGCACCCCGCGCTCGCAGAAGACGACGCCGGGGGCCCCGTGCGAGAGCAGGTACTCGCCCGCCAGCAGCCACTCCTCCACCGTCGCGCTCATCGCGCGCTTGAGGAGCACCGGCTTCGACGCCCGCCCCACCTGCTTGAGCAGCGCGTAGTTCGCCATGTTGCGCGAGCCGATCTGCAGCACGTCCGCCCACTCGGCGACCGCCGGCACGTCGCCCTCGGCCAGCACCTCGGTGACGACCTTCATCCCGTGAGCGTCGGCGGCGCGCCGCATCCAGCGCAGGGCCTCGTTCCCCGCGCCCTGGAAGGCGTAAGGGCTGCTCCGGGGCTTGAAGGCCCCGCCGCGCAGCCACCCCACGCCCGATTCGGCCAGCGCCCGCGCGATGCGGTCGATCTGTGCCTCCGACTCGACGCTGCACGGCCCTGCCACCAGGGCCGGAACGCGCGGTCCGATCACCGCCGCGCCGACGCGGACCGTCGGGCCGTGGCGATCGACCAGCGGGTGGGGCGAGTCGCTGGTGGCGACGGTGGCGATGCCCTCCAGGCCCTCCAGCTCCTCCAGCTTGATCCGGGTCGAGCCCTCGCCCACCGGCAGGTGCACCGTCCCGTCGAGGGCGCGCAGCGACGCCCCCACCCACAGGCCGCGACGGGCGAGCTCGCCCCGCACACGCTTCTCGTCGGCGCCCTGCATCAAGGTGACGATCATGATGGGTTACCTCGTCCTCTCGGGGAGCGCCGCGGCGATGCCGGCCAGCGCCTGGAGCGCCGGGCCGTCGCGGCCGATCTCGTTCAGCGCCGCCGCCGCGCGGTGCGCCAGCATCCGGGCGTAGGCTCGAGCATCGTCGATGGCGCCGGTCTCGACCAGGCCGCGTGCCACCCGCGCCGCGATGCGGGCGTCCAGATCCAGGCCGCTCGACGCACCCGCCTCGCGGACGGCGTCGCGCACCTCGCGATCGCGCTCCATCGCCAGGAGCAGCGGGTAAGTCGCCTTGCCCTCGCGCAGGTCGGAGAGCACGGTCTTGCCCGTCTGCCGCTCGTCGCCTGCGGCGTCGAGCACGTCGTCGACCACCTGGAAGGCGACGCCCAGGTCCTCGCCGTAGCGCTCGAGCGCCGAGCACGCCGGCACCGGCAGTCCACCGGCGCGCGCGCCGGCGAACATCGCCCAGCGGAAGAGCGATGCCGTCTTACCTCGTGCCACGCGCAGGTAATCGTGCACCGTGCCGTCGACGCGGCCGCGCCGCGACAGCTGCAGCGACTCCGCCTCGAGCATCTCCCCCAGCACCGCCAGCGCGCGGTCGAGGACCACCAGGTCGCCGCTCCTGCGGACGCGGAGGAGCGCCTCGACCAGCAGGTAGTCGCCGGCGAAGATCGATGCCGCGTTACCGTAGAGCATGCGCGAGGTGGGGTTGCCGCGGCGCACATCGCCCAGGTCCACCACGTCGTCGTGCAGCAGCGTCGCGCTGTGGACCAGCTCCACCGCCACCGCGTACTCCCGCGCCGCCGGACCGAAGCCGTCCCCGATGCGCGCGGCGAGCGCCACGCACATCGGGCGCAGGCGCTTGCCCGCGGCGTCGAGCAGGTGAACGGCGCTCCGGTGCATCGGCGTCTCGCGCAGGTCGAGGTCGGCCAGCGCCCGCTCCACCTGCGCCATGTCGTCGGCCATGAAGGCGCGCAGGTCGGCCAGCCGCTGCTCGAGGGCGGCGTCTCCCTCGCGGCGCGACACGCTCTGCAGCGCCTCCAGCACGCCGGCTGCTGCGTTTCCGCTGCGCTCCGCCGACTTGGGCTCCACCACCGGGCTCACTTCGCTCACGACGATCTCCCTGCGACCCGCGCCGCTCGGCCGAACCTGAGGAGGTCGGCGAATGACTGAAAATCCGCGCGCTGCGATGCGATGAAGGAGTCGAGGACGGTCTGCGCGGTCGACGACAGCGCGAGCAGTCGCTGCAGCGAGGCGACGACGTGCTTGCCGCGCCCCGCTCCGCGCGACGTCTCGGCGAGGGCGATCGCCTGCTCCAGGCGCTCGCGCACCGAGTCGGCGAGGAAGCGCTCGCGCTCGCTGACGACCTTGGAGATCATCTTCCAGAAGTCCGTCTCGGCCTCGAAGAACTCCCGGCGCTCACCGGGCTTCCACACCCGCCGCACCACGCCCCAGCGCTGCAGCTCGCCCAGGGTGGTGGAGATCGCGCCGGCGCTCATGCCGAGTCGCTCCGCGAGGTCGGCCGCGCCGAGCGGCTCAGGCTCGAGGTAGAGGACGGTCCACGCCCGACCGAGCGCCTTGCGGAAGCCCCAGTGCTCGATCACGTCCCCCACCGCCTCGGCGGCGAGGACCTCGGCCTGTCTCAGCTTGTCGGTCACGCCGGCACCGGTCTCTCAACTTTCAGAACGTTCTGAAAGTTTATTTACGAGCGCCGCCGGGGTGGGTCAAGGGGGCGGGGGAAAACGAGGCCGGTTCAGCGAAACCGGTGCCCGCCTCGAGCGTAGGAGCCGGCAAGCCGACCGGCCGCCTCGAAGTTGGAGCCTTCCGGCCGGTTCTGCACAATCCGCCCCGCCCCGCGGAGGCTCGACCTGAGCCGAGTCTGGGCGACCGCGCGTCCAGCTCGTACGTAGGGCGCCCGCATCAACGGACGAACTTCTTCACAGGAGAAATGAACATGGACATGGTCAAGACGATGGCGTTCACGGCGGTCGGCGGCATGGTTGCCGGCCTCTTTGGTTGTGGCGGCGGCGCGACCCCCGCCACCCCCGAGACGCCGGCCGGCGCGGATATGCCTGCTGCGGCCGATCCGGCCGCC
>JBKJLX010000327.1:0-2767 GCA_046596645.1 Polyangiaceae bacterium | reverse complement strand
GGCACCGACCGCGGGCGCGTCGAGCGTGGCGGCGCCGGTGACCGCGGCGCCCGTCGTCACCACCCCGCCGGCCGGTCCGGTGGCGCGCCCCGTGCGGCCTCCGGCCGCGCCCACCGGCGCCCCTGCAACGCCCCGGCCGGTGTCGACCGTGAAGGACTTCGGATACTAGCCCTCTGCTGGAGCCTCGGCGGGGGCACGCGCGGATGGCTTCGCAGCCCCCGAGCCCCCGCGGCGCCTAGAACGTACCGCGGGCGCCGGCAGAGCCAACGCCGATCCACGGCGTCACAGTCATCGCCGCGTCGGACGGCTCGTCACCACCCGACGACATCACCAGCATGGTCACGCCCGCGGCCGCGAAGGCCCCACCGGCGATGAAGCTGATGAGGCTGATGGTCTGCATGCTGTTCGCGTCGTCGTCGAGGTCGGCGACCTCCTGGGCACGGTCGCTGCCGGCAGGGCACGGGTCCGACTCGGTGCAGGACTCGTACGCGGCGTCGGCGTCGCTGCGCGCCGACCCGCCGAGACCGAGGAACACCGCGCCCAGGCCGACCCCGACCACGCCCAGGCCGACCCCGCCCCAACCCATGTACATCAGCGTGTCGCTCGATCCGCCCTCCGACGGGGGGCCTTCGCCGCCGGGCGGCGGCGTGACCGGCGCGGCCTTGGCGTTCGGGTCGGACTTGAGCTGGAGCACCACCTCGCCCCGCTCCGCCTCCTTGACCTCGACCGACGTCTCCTCCGAGGAGACGCCGTCGCCCCGCGCGGTGAACACGTGCTTGCCGGGATCGACGGGACGCGAGATGCCCACCAGCGCCGGCGGGATCGCCACGCCGTCCATGGTCACCGTCACTCCCTGGGCCGCGGGGTCGCTCAGCTTGACCACCATCGTCGGGATGCGCGGCTCCAGCGCTTCCAGCTCACGCTTCGCTTCCGCCTGCGCGTCCTTGAAGACCGGCGGGGCATTGGGAGCCAGCGTCTCGCGCACCAGCGCGTTGTATGTCTCCCGGCCGCGCACCAGCTGACCCATCGCGACCTGGGTGCGCGCGATCATGAGGAGATGGGTCGGCGCGTGCACCAGGCTCTCGGCGCGCGTGAACTTGTCGAGCGCCTCCTCGAACCGCTTGGCGTCGTACGCCGCGTTGGCCTCGGTGGCTGCCGCGCGCGCGCCGGCCTTCTCCTCGGCGGTCGGCTCGGCGGCGTGCGCGGCGGGGGCGATGCAGGCCAGGGCGACCATCGTCGCGATGAGGGCGACGCGAGCGCGAAGGGACCGGGTCGAATCCATTGCGCGATGCTACTTCGACTTCAGCGGAAGGGGCCATGCGCCGCCAGACTTCTTGCCGCGCGCCCGCCGGAAGGACGGCAGCTCGACCACCACCGGGATGCGGCGGCCCGACCGCCACACCTCGCCGTCGATGGCGCGCGCGCGGCTCCGCACCGCGCCGCTCACCGCGGCGATGACCCGGCCCTCGCTGGTCGCCGCGGTGCCTCCGACGCGGACCAGCACGTCCCCGTCGCGCAGCGCCGTCCCGTAGCCGGTCACGCCGTGCAGCACCAGCCCGGCAGGTCGATCCCCGTCCGCGGCGATCGGGCTGCCCGAGGGGCGCCCGCCCCGCGCCACCGCGGCGCGCACCACGTCGGCGCGGACCAGGATCCCTGGCACTGGCGCAGCGGGCGCCGGGGGACCGGAGGTCGATCGCGGTCGGCTCGATGCGCGCGGCGCCACCAGCGCGACGCGCTCGACGACGCCTCGCGGGATCTCCAGCCGAGGCCCCTCGGCGAGTTGCAGGATCTCCTCCAGCGTCGCCTCCGTCTCCTCCGCGACCAACGGGACGAGCACCTCGTCAGCGACCTCGGCCACGCCGCGCGCGGCCTGGCCCGCAAGCGCGTCGGCGACCCGCCCGGCCGCAAACGGCACCGCCGCCATCGCGAGCGCGATGACGGCGGTGGCGCGGACGTGCCGCCCGGCGGGCTGGAACAGCGCGCGGAGCACGTCAGCTCGCGGCGGGCTCTTCGTCCTCGTCGTCGTCGTCCTTGGCGTTGCTCTCGTCGAGCTTCGCTTCGAGGGCCTCGAGCTCCTCGCGGCTCGTCTTCTCCTCGACCGTCTCGCTCTCGGCGAGACCCTTGGCCTTGGCCGCCTGGCGTGCCTTCTCGGCGGCCTGCTTCAGCGCGGCGACCTTCTGCATGACGGTCGGCTTGGGCGCCATGACCAGGGTCATGGTCCGCTGCTCCATCATCGGACGCACCTCGACGTTGGCCAGCGCCTCGCACTGCTGGACGATCCAGTCGAGCTGCTCCTGCGCCTTCTCGGGGTGAGTGATCTCGCGACCGCGGAAGCGGCACGTGAACTTCACCTTGTGGCCGGCCTCGAGGAAGCGCTGGGCGGCGCGCGCCTTGAAATCGAGATCGTGATCGTCCGTCTTGGGACGGAGCTTGATCTCCTTGATCTCGACGACGCTCTGCTTGCGCTTCGCCTCGCTCGCCTTCTTCTTCTCGTCGTACTTGTACTTGCCGAAATCGAGGATCTTGCAGACCGGAGGCATCGCCTTCGGATCCACCTCGACCAGGTCGAGCCCGTGGTCCTGCGCGCGCTTCAGCGCGTCCTGGGTCGCGAGGATGCCGAGCATCGTGCCGTCTTCGGCAACGACGCGGACCTCCGGGACCCGGATGCGCTGGTTGATACGAATCTGCGGGCCACGCTGTGCCTGTCGAGGATCGAAGCGTCTCATCGCCATGTGGTATTTCCGTGCCTCCTTGTGCCCGGGAGGAT
>JBKJLX010000286.1:0-19483 GCA_046596645.1 Polyangiaceae bacterium | reverse complement strand
CTCTCCGACCAGGAGGCAGAACGAGTCGCGAGCTGGGGTGAGAGTCTCTGAAGCGAAGGAGGATGCGCGAATGGCGAGACAGTTCAACATCAAGGTTTTCGACGGCGTCATCATGGGGAGCGCAGCAAGCTACACGTTGCCCGACTACAACCAGCCGCTGGGCACGGGAGACCGCATCGTGATCCAGGCCCTTGCGGATCAGGTGACCGGAACGTCTCCGACGATCACGGTGCAGGTCGAGCACGGCGGCGATCAACGAAACTGGGTCAACAAAAACGGTACGGCCGAGATCAACGCCGCATCCCTCAGCGCGACGGCGGTAACTTCCGCCGTCGGCTACGAGCCCGGGACGAACCCCTCGTTGGGCTACGTCCGCTTGCGCATCCAGCTTGGCGGCACGGGGTCCCTCGCTGCCCGCGTGATCGTCCACGCAACCGGCCGGACCAATTAAGGGGGGACAATGGCCCAGCAATTTGCCGTTCAACTCTTCGACTCCGTCCTCGTCGGCGCGTCGATCTTCTACACGGATCCCAGCTTCGACGACCTGCTCGGCAGCGCCGACCAGCTCGCTGTTCACGTCGTCGCTGACCAGGGCGCCGGGACGTCGCCCTCGCTGTCTCTCGTGGTCCAGCATTCGTCCGACCGCCGCAATTGGGTGTCGAAGGTGCCTTTCACCATCCCGATCAGCACGACGGCCGTCACTTCCGTCGTCGTCTTCGATACGAGCAATCAGAACATGGGGTTCGTTCGACTTCAGCTGTCGTTTGGATCCGGGACGAACCCGTCGGCGCACATCACGATTGCGGTGACCGGTCGAGGCTAGTCGCATTCCGTCCACTTTCGTCCACGCGCTCTCTTCGCGAGAGCACTTGGATGTACTCATGGCACGCGCCTGGGTCGCTACGGTCTTTGATGACGTTTGATCATCATGGGTACCGGGGCGGTGTCCTCGTCCGCGGGGCTCAACGACTACCTCGGCAAGTACGACAGGAGCGCGGTTCATGCCGTCGTCGATCCGGTGACGGTGGAACCGCGACTTTCACGCTACAGCTCGAGCTCGGGAGATGGTCGCCAATGGCTGAACATGAACACGTCGCCGGCGATCAACGCGGTCTCGATATCGACGACCGTCGTCACCAGCATGGTCGGCGTCGACAGCGGCTCGGTCCCCACTTCGGCGCTTGTTCGGATTCGAGTGCAGCTCGGCTGCGGAGCCTCGGGCGCGCGGGGCAAGTTTCACGCTTGCTTGCGCGACGGCGACTGACCGGCAGAGCGAGAGCCTTCGCGTAGGCGCGCCGTGCCCTTCGCCGAGCTCTGCGCGCGCTCCAACTTCTCGTTCCTGGAGGGCGTCTCTCACCCGGAGGAGATGGTGCTGCGCGCGCGCGAGCTCGGGCTGTCTGCCATCGCCATCGCCGATCGCGACGGCCTCTACGGGGTGGCGCGAGCCCACGTCGAGGCCGCCAAGGCGGACCAGAAGCTGATCGTCGCCGCCGAGATGACCCTGGAGCCCGGATGCGACCTGCGCGCCGGCCCCGAGCGGCTGCTCCTCTTGGCGAAGGATCACGAGGGCTACACCAACCTCTGTCGCCTCCTCACGCGCGCCCACGCCGAGCACGACAAGGGCGAGGCCGCGATCGACGTGCGCGAGGTGGTCGCGCACGCGGCCGGCCTGATCGCCATCGCGCCACTCGGCGTGCGCGAGGCCGATCTCGGTCGGCTCGCCGTCCTGCGCGAGGGCTTCGCCGGTGACCTGCTGATCGCCGCGTGGCGCCATCTCGACGGGCTCGACCCCCTGCGCACCGCGCGCGCCGAGCAGGCCGCGGCGCGGCTCGACCTCGCGATCGTCGCCACCACACGCCCGCTCTTCCACGCCGCGAGCCGCCGGGCGCTCTGCGACGTCGTCCACTGCATCCGCCACAAGACGACGCTCGACCGCGCCGGCGCGTCACTGGTCGCCAACGGTGAGGCGCGCCTCCGGGGGGAGGAGGCGATGCTGGCGCTGTTCCGTGATCGCGCTGGCTGGGTGCACCGCACCGCCGAGGTGGCCGCCCGCTGCAGCTTCACCATGTCCGAGCTGCGCTACCAGTTCCCCTCGGACGAGCTGTGCCACGACGGTGAGACGGCGGACGACACGCTGCGCCGCCTGGTGGAGGTGGGTTGCCGCCGCCGCTACGGCGAGGTGACGCCGCCCTCGGTACGTGTACAGATCGACAAGGAGCTGGAGCTCATCGCGCGCATCGACGTCGCGGCGTATTTCCTCAGCGTCCAGCAGATCGTCGAGATCGCGCGCGACAAGCGCATCCTCTGCCAGGGGCGAGGCAGCGCCGCCAACAGCGCGGTCTGCTTCGCCCTGGGGGTGACGGCGGTCGACCCCGCGCGGTCCAACCTGCTCTTCGAGCGCTTCCTCTCCGCCGAGCGCGCCGAGCCGCCCGACATCGACGTCGACTTCGAGCACGAGCGGAGAGAGGAGGTGATCCAGGCGATCTACGCGACCTACGGGCGCGACCGCGCCGGCATGGTGAGCGAGATCATCGCCTACCGTGGGCGCAGCGCGCTGCGCGAGGTGGGCAAGGCGTTCGGCCTGGGCGCCGATCAGATCGATCGCCTCACGTCGATCGTCCTCCGCCATGACCTCGCGGGCCTGTCGGCGGACGCGGTCGCCGAGATGGGGCTCGACCCGCGTGACGGGCGCGTGCGCGAGGTGGTGGCGCTGGCGCGCCAGCTGGAGGGTTTTCCCCGGCACCTCTCCATCCACGTGGGCGGCTTCGTCCTCTCCGCCGATTCGCTCGATCGGGTGGCGCCGGTGGAGCCGGCGCGCATGCCCGGTCGCACCGTCGTCCCCTGGGACAAGGATGACCTCGACGCGCTCGGCTTCTTCAAGGTCGACGTGCTCGCGCTGGGGATGCTGACCGCCATCCGCAAGGCACTCGCCATGCTCGACGAGCACGGCGAGTGCCCCGGGCGTCTGCGAACGCATGGCGCTTCGCCAGAGACGCCATTCGATCCCATCGAGGCGATGGCCGCCATCCCGCCCGAGGATCCGGCGGTCTACGACGCGGTGTCGAACGCCGACACCGTGGGCGTCTTCCAGATCGAGAGCCGCGCGCAGATGTCGATGCTGCCGCGCCTCCGCCCGCGGTGCTTCTACGACCTGGTCATCGAGGTCGCCATCGTGCGGCCCGGTCCCATCCAGGGCGGCATGGTACACCCCTACCTGCGCCGGCGGCAGGGGCTGGAGCCGGCGACCTCACCGCACCCGTGCCTGGAGCCCATCCTGGCGCGCACGCTGGGGGTGCCGCTCTTCCAGGAGCAGGTCATGCAGATCGCGATGACCGGCGCCGGCTACGAGGCGGGCGAGGCCGATCAGCTGCGGCGCGACATGGCCGCATGGAAGAAGCACGGGCGGATGGAGCGTCACCGCGAGAAGCTCCTCGCCGGGTTCGCGGCGCGCGGCATCTCCGAGCAGTTTGGCGAGCAGCTCTACCAGCAGATCCTCGGCTTCGGCGAGTATGGCTTCCCCGAGTCGCACGCGGCGAGCTTCGCCATGCTGGTCTACGCCTCGTCGTGGCTGAAGGTGCACCACCCCGGCACCTTCGCCTGCGCCCTGCTCAACTCCCAGCCGATGGGCTTCTACTCGCCGTCGTCGATCGTGCGCGACGCGAAGGAGCACGGCGTCGTGGTGCGTCCGATTCGCGTCGAGTCGAGCGGCTGGGACCACGCGCTGGAGCCGGACCCGACGTCGGCCGAGAGGCGCGCGCTGCGGCTCGGCCTGCGCCTGGTGAAGGGGCTGGGGGAGAAGGCGGGGCGCGCCCTCGAGGCGGCGCGCGCGGAGCGGCCGTTCGAGTCGGTGCACGACGTCATCCACCGCGCGCACCTGGCGCGCGACGAGGTGGAGGCGCTGGCCGAGTCCGGCGCGCTGGAGACGCTGGCCCCCGGCCGTCGCCGCGCCCTGTGGGAGGCGCACGCGCCGCGCCTGGGGGGCCTCTTCGACGGGCTCGCCCTCGAGCCCGACACCGCGGCGGTGGCCGCCGCGCTGCCGCCGCTCCGGCCGCAGGAGCAGCTGGTGCTCGACTACGGGCGGGTGGGTCTCTCCATCGATGACCACCCGATGCGCCACGTGCGCCCGCGCCTGCCGGATCTGGGCTTCCCCCGCGTGGTCACCGCGCGCTCGCTGGAGCGCACCAGGGACGGGACGTTCGCCGCCGTCGCCGGCCTGGTCATCGGCCGCCAGCGCCCGCAGACGGCGAGCGGCATCACCTTCATGACGCTGGAGGACGAGACGGGCATCGCCAACCTGGTCGTGCGCATGGACGTGTGGGACGCGTTCCGCGGCATCGCGCTCCACTCCAAGCTCCTCCTCGCGCGGGGCAAGGTGGAGAAGGAGGGGCAGGTCATCCACGTGGTGGTGCGCAGCCTCCACCGGCTGGAGCTGCCAGGGGGACACTCGTTGCCTTCTCGCTCGCGGGACTTCCACTGACCTGCGCGCATCATCGCGCCCCAGGGGGAGACTCGCTCCGATCGGCGCCTGCCAGCGGAGGCGGCAGCCCTTCGACGGCGGTCGCGTCGTCGACGGCAGCAGACACGAGAGCGCGTGCGGCTCCGTAGTAAACGGGGATGCCCACGACCAGGTTGAACGGGAAGGTGATTCCCAGGGCAAGAGTCAGATAGATCGCCGGACTCGCCTGGGGCAGCGCGGCCCGCATGACCGCGGGAACGACGATGTACGACGCGCTCGCGCCGAGCACCGCCAGCAGCGTCGCGCCTCCCACCGACAAACCGAGAGCCAGGGCCAGGCCCATGCCCGCCGTCGCTCCGAGGAGGGGCATGTAGAGACCAAAAGCTGCGACGCGGAGGCTGAGGGCCCGGAGCTCCGAGATCCTCCGCGCGACCACGAGCCCCATATCCAGGAGAAAAAAGCAGAGGACCCCTCTGAAGGGTGACTCGAACACCGGGCTCAGCTCCTCGAATCCCTTGGCGCCCGTGAACCATCCAATGGCGAAGGTGCCGAACAAGAGGACGACGCTGCCGTGAAACAGCACCTCATGGACGACCGTCCTGGCGAGTGAGCCTGAACCACTCGGCTGCATCGCGCGCGTACCCCGGCGCGCGAGGAGGAGGCCGGTCAGGATCGCCGGCGCCTCCATGACCGCCAGGAGCGCCACCATGTAGGGCTCGAATCGCTCACCTTGCTGGTTCAGTACCGCGATGGCCGCGGCGAAGGTGACGACACTGACCGAGCCGTAGTGTGCCGCCACGGCAGCCGCATTGGTGGAGTCCATCGCGGTCGTGCACCGAAGGAGCGCGTACGCCAGCAGGGGTAGGAAGGCGCTCAGCGCGACCGCCGCAAGGCAGGCCAGCGCAATCGACCCACCAAGGCCGCTGTGCGACAGCTCGACGCCGCCGCGAAACCCGATCGCCATCACCAGGTACAGAGAGACGCTCTTGCTGAGCATCTTCGGGATCGTGAGGCTGGACTTCAGCACCCCTGCGAGGAGGCCCAGAAGGAAGAACAAGATGACCGGCGACAGCAGGTTCTGCATGATCATCTCGAAGCCCTCCTCCCCACTGGCGACCCTTGACTCGCGACTTCCATGTCGCGTATTCTCTAGCGCAAGCCGCGAGTGGACCGCAAGAGTCAAAGCGACGATTCACGACCAGCGCGCGCGGCTAGCACCGTGAAAGGACGCGAGTGCATTCACCTTCGACACTGCTGATCGTCGGCACGGACACCGGCGTAGGCAAGACCTGGACCGGCTGCGCGCTGGCTCGGGCGCTGCGCCGCAATGGCCAGCGAGTCATCGCCGTGAAGCCGCTCGAAACTGGATGTCCGGGGCCACCCGCGGAGACGGAGGACGGGGCCCTGCTGGCTCGCGCGACAGGTCAGGCGGCGCCCTTGCACGCGTTGCTTCGCTTTCGCGATCCCGTGGCCCCACCGGAAGCGGCTGATCGCGAAGGCAGGCCGATCGACATGGAAGCCCTCGCTCGTCGCGTTCGCGAGTACGCCGCCCACGCCGACTTCGCGCTGGTCGAAGGAGCCGGAGGCCTCCTCTCTCCCCTCACCTGGGAGCAGAGCGCGGTGGAATCGCGCGAACGCTCGAAGCGCGCGTTCTTCTCGTCGCGGCTGACCGACTCGGGACGATCAGCCACACGTTGATGGCGCTCGAGCTCCTCGAGCTGAGCCGTCTGGACGTCCTGGGCGTGGTCCTCACCGCGCCCGAACAGCCGGACGCCTCGACCGGCTCCAACGCTGCAGCCATCTCCCGAATCTCCAGCTTCTCACGTATCGTCTGCGCGCCTCGCGCGCACGACCAGGAGGCCGCATCTGACTGGACTCAGGAGGTCACCCGATGGCTGCAGCTCGCATGAGCCGAAAGGCAGCGACAGGGAGAACCACGACGGTGGCTCCGCCCACGCCAGAACCGATGCCGGCCTGGACGTTTCTCACCAACCATGCGCACGTCCTTCTGTGCCTCGCGCGGGAGCCGGAGGTGCGGATGCGAGATGTTGCTGACCTCGTGGGCATCACGGAGCGCGCCGTCCAGAGAATCGTCGCCGACCTGAAAGAAGCGGGGTACATCGAGCGGATCCGCAACGGTCGACGTAATCGCTACGAAGTCAGAGCGGATCTCCCGCTGCGGCATCCGATCGAGCGACACGAGCAGGTCGCCGCTCTGATCGTGATCGTGCACGGCAAGCAGGACCGCGGTCGCGAAGGTCGAGCTCGGCCGCGAGTCTGAGCTGTCGAAGGCGTGGGAGAAAGTCACGTGATGCACGTGATCAGCTCGCCTTGCGCCCATCCTTCCTCGTCACCCGGAGGATCGCGATCTTGGTCGCGTGGCCCCAGGGCGCCGGGTCCGCGGGCAGATCGCGGACGCGCGTCGCCGCATGGCCGGCGCAGTCGTCGGGCACGCCGATCAGCTTCTCGATCGACGCGTAGCCGCCGGCGCATACGCCCTCCAGCACCCGGTGCAGATCGGCCCCGGCGACGAACAGCGCGTTGTGCACGACGATCAGCGCGCCGCCATCGGCGACCAGCGGCCGCACCTTGTCGAGGAGCTTGCCCGTCCCCTCCTCGAGGTCCACGCGGCCCGACGCCGTCTCCGAGAAGAAGGGAGGGTCGACGATCACGGCATCGAAGAGGGCCGACTCCTTGCGAAGCTTCGAGGTGACCGCGAACACGTCACCGATCGCAAAATCAGCCTTGTTCACCTCGAAGCCGTTCAGCGCGTACGAGGCCTTGGCCACCGCCAGCGCGGCCCGATCGCGATCCACGTGCACCACGCGCCGGGCCGGCGCGGCGCGCGCCGCCACCCCGAGGCTGCCGGTGTACGCGAAGGTGTTGAGCACCGACGCGCCCTTCATCGTCTCCGCGAGGTGCTGCCGCAGGAGGCGCGTGTCGAGGTAGAGCCCCGCGTCCTTGCCAGCGTCGAGGGTGAGCGCGTAGCGGACCGTGCCCTCGCGCACCCGTCGCGTCAGGTCCTCGCGCACGCCGACCAGCAGCCGCCCACAGCGCGCCTCGCGGTCGATCGCGCGGTGCACCTTCCACAGCGCCGCCTTCAGCCACGGCCAAGCCTCGCGCGCCACGGCCACCGCCGCCTCGGCCGCGACGCGGTCGCCCTCCGGGCCGGCGTGGTCGTGGACGACCAGCGTCGTGCCGTACACGTCGAGCGCGAGCCCAGGCGTCCCCTCCAGGAAGCCGTTCATGGCGCGGAACGCCGTGTCGTGCCGCTCCTCGACCAGCGAGGCTCTCTGGGCCAGCGCGCGTGCCACCATCTCGGCGGAATCCATCGTCATCCTCTACGCCTCTCCCAGTCCACTTCGGATCGCGTCGACCGCCGACGCCAGCGCCCGCTCGAAGCGCAGCACCGCAGCATCGGGGTCGCCCCCCGCCTCGTCGCGCAGCAGCTCCTCCAGCGCCGCCGAGGTCTCCTCCACCTCGTGGATGGAGAGGTTGGCGGCCACGCCGCGGAGGGCGTGGGCCACGTCCGCCGCCGCCTGGCGATCGCCCCGCGCCAGCGGCGCGCGGACCCGAGCGGCGCCGTCGCTCCAGCTGGCCGCGAACTGACGCAGCAGCTTCTCGTAGAGCGCGCGATCGCCGAGGCGATCCGCGCCGGCTTTCACGTCGATGCCGAGCAGCGCGCCCACCACCGGCGCCCTCGGAGGAGGAGGCAGCGACGGCAAACGCGCCACCACGCCCACCTCGGACGGGGGCGGCGTCGACGCCAGCCCGCCCACCGACCGCCGCGCCCGGCGCCGCACCACCGCCAGCAGCTCGCGCGGGTCGATGGGCTTGGTCACGTGGTCGACCATGCCGGCGGCGAGGGACCGGTCGCGGTCCTCCCTCTTGGCGTGTGCGGTCATGGCGACGACCGGCACCGTCGCTCCATACGCCGTCTTGCGCAGCCGCGCAGTGGCCTCGAAGCCGTTCATCCCCGGCATCTGCAGGTCCATCAGCACCAGGTCGACGTCGCCAGCGTCGAGCGCCGCCACCGCCGCGGTCCCATCATCCGCCACCTGGACCGCCGCGCCCGCCTGCTCCAGCAGCTCGCGCGCGACCTGCTGGTTCAGCGGGTTGTCCTCGACCACCAGCAGGTGCAGCCCGCGCAGCTCGTTGCCGCGGGCCGCAACCGCAGAGCTGCCGACCTCCGCCCGCGCCACCTGCAGCGAGAGGGCGCGGCTCATGGCGTCGAAGAGGCTGGAGGGGCTCGCCGGCTTGGAAAGGATCACCGAGCCGCCGCTGCTCCTGGCCTCGGCCTGCAGCCGCTCCGGCGCACGTGACGCGACCATGAGCACCGAGGGCGGCGGCTCGATGCGCGCATCGCCGCGCACCTCCCGCAGGAAAGTCGAGCCGTCCATGCCGGGCATCACCGAGTCGACCAGCACCGCCGAGAACGGGCGCCCCAGCCGCATCGCCACGTGGAGGAGCGCCAGCCCCTCCTCCCCCCCGGCGGCCGACGCCACGTCGAATCCCATGGTGCCCAGCATGTTGCCGAGAGCGCGCCGCACCGACTCGGTGTCGTCGACGACCAGGATCCGCTGCCCGGCGAACTCGTCGCGGGTCCCCGCCCGGCGCACCTCCTCGCTGAGGCTCGAGGGCTGGAGCATCGCCGTGAACCAGAAGGTGCTGCCCACGCCGACCTGGCTGGTGACGCCGATCTCGCCGCCCATCGCCTCGACCAGGAGCTTGCTGATCGAGAGGCCGAGCCCGAAGCCCCCGACACGACGCGAGATCGACGCGTCCCCCTGGCGGAACGCGTCGAAGATGATGCCGCGCTGCTCCTCCGGGATGCCGACCCCGGTGTCGGTGACGCTGAACTTCACCACCAGCAAGCCCTCGCGGCGGCCCACCAGCTCGACCCGCACGCCGACCTCGCCGCCGTCCGTGAACTTGATGGCATTGGACACCAGGTTCACCAGCACCTGCCCCAGGCGCAGCGGGTCGCCCACGAGGACCGGTGGCACGGCGGCGTCACGCTCGAACCACAGCTCGGTCGCCTTCTCCGCCGCCATGTCGCCCGAGAGCACGTCGATCCGCTCCAGCACCTCGTCGAGCTCGAACTCGATCGACTCCAGCGCCAGCTTGCCCGCGTCCATCTTCGCCAGGTCGAGCAGATCGCCCAGCAGCCCGAGGAGGAGCTGCGCCGCGATGCGGATCTTGTCGACGTAGTCGCGCTGCTGCGACGACAGCTCCGTGCGGAGCGCGAGGTACGCCATGCCGAGGATGGCGTTCATCGGCGTGCGTAGCTCGTGGCTGACGTTGGTGAGGAGCTGGTCCTTCACCCGCGCCACCTCCTCGGCAGCCAGGCGCGCCGCCTCCTCCTTCTCGCGCCGCTCGTGGTGCTCGGAGGCGTCGACGATGGTGAAGAGGCACCCGGCGTAGGCGCCGCCCTCGTCGAGCAGGGGCACGGCGCGGAGCTCGGCCAGGCAGCGCGTCCCGTCCTTGCGCACGATGGCGCCGTCGAGCGCGACGGTGGCGCCGTCGCGCAGCGCGGCGAAGTCCTGGCGCATCTGCTCGTGGTACTCGCGATCGACGAGATCCTCGGCGTGTCGACCGACCAGCTCCGCCGGGTCGTCGTAGCCGTGCAGGGCCGCGCCGGCGGCGTTCATCCGGATGACCCGTCCATCCGCGCCGCTGACACCGACCCCGACCGGGAGGCGATCGATCATCGCCTCCGCCTCGCGCAGCGTCGCTTCGAGGCCGGAGCCCGCCGGTCGTCGCGCATCCTCTCCCTTGTCCGCTCGGCGCCGCCGCCGACCGCGGACGAGCGAGGTGGTGGCGCCGAAAGCCAGCGCGCCCGCGACGACGGTCAGGCCGAGGTCGAGGGCGCGATGGCGCTCCGGCAGCGGGGGTGCCCAGCCGCGCTCGGGCACGGCTGCCACCGCCCACCGCTCGCCGAGGACCTCGAGCACGTCGCGCTCCGGCGTCGCCGCGACGACGGTGGCGTCGCCCCACGCCCCGCCGCGGGTGTGGCCGCGCCCCTCTCCGGTGGTGATCACGTGCAGGCGGACCTCGCTCTCCTGCGCCGCTCGCTGGACCCACTCCTCGACAGATTCGGCGCGGAAGGTGACCGTGACCAGGCCGAGGTACGAGCGCTCGGTCGGGTGCTCCTCCACCGCGGAGAATACCGGCGCGCGCACCGCCAGGAGGCGCTCCCCCGCGGGGCTCCGGAAGGGGCCGCCGAGGACCGCACGGGCGTTGGCTCGCGCGTCGTCGCGGCACTCCTCGGCGGTGGGCATCTCCTGGATGGAGATGCCGAGCAGGTCTCGGGCCGAGGCCAACGGGTGGGCGAAGGTCAGCCGATCCTCGCGGTAGAGCCCGATGAACAGGATGTCCCTGTGGTGCACCTCGAGCTGGCTCACGTACTGCGCCAGCTCGCCGTTGCCGGCATCCGGACGCACCGCGATGTAGGCCGCCGTGCTCTCGGCGGCGTGGACCAGGCCGGCGAGGCGACGGTCCAGCTCCGACGCGGCGCGCTGGGCGGCGGCCCGGACGCGGCCCCGCTCCTGGGCCCGCAGATCGGCGGCCGCTTCGCTCCGGAACGCATCGAGCCCCAGCCATGTGGTGCACGCCGCGGTCAGGCCGACCGCCACTGCGATCGCGCCGCGACCGATCTGGTTCACGCGGGCAGCCTCAGGACGAACCTCGCCGCCCACCCCGGCTCGTCCACCAGCGCGATCGAACCGCCATGAGCTTCGGCGACCTTCCGGCACAGGTACAGTCCGAGGCCGAGGTGCGTCCCCTGGTTGGGCCCGCGGCGCGGCTTGTACTTCTCGAACAGGTGCGCCCGCTGATCGGCCGGAACCGCGGCGCCGGTGTTGGCGACCGACACCTCCAGCGTGTCGCCTTGCGCCTCCGCCCGAAGCTCGACACGGCCACGACGAGCGAAGCGCAGGGCGTTGGCGAGCAGGTTCTCCAGCGCACGCGACACCAGGTTGCGGTCGAAGCTGGCCTCGAGGTCCTGAGGCGCCTCGACCGTGACGGCGATCTCGCGGTCGGCGGCGTCGCGCGCAGCGACGGCAGCGATTTCCTCGAGCAGAGGGCGGAGCGCGGTCGACTCGCGGGCCGGGACCAGTTGCCCGGTGTCGGCCTGCTCGACGTGGACCATCCCCTCCACCAGGGCGAGCAGCCGGCGCGAGGCGCCGCGCGCGTCGTCGAGCGACTGCATCTCCGCCGGGTCGACCGCCTCCTTCTTCCGCGCCGCGCGGTGCAGGTACTCCAGGTTGGTCACCACGCCGGCGAGCGGGTTCTTGAGATCGTGCACCAGGAGTCGCGCCAGCTCGGCCCGCGCCTCCTGCAGCTCCTCCAGCTGCTCGGCGCGCAGGCGCAGCACCCTCTGCGCGGCGCGCAGGGCGACGAACGTGCGCACGCGGCAGACCAGCTCGTGGGCGTCGACCGGCTTGCTGAGGAAGTCGTCGGCGCCGGCCTCGAGGCCCCGCCGGCGGATGTCGGGGCCCCCGCCGGCGGTCACCAGGATCACCGGCACGCGCTCGTCGGGGGTCGTCGCGAGGCGCATCGACTGCATGACCTCGAGCCCGTCGCCGTCGGGCAGTTGCACGTCGAGGAGCACCACGTCGAAGCCACGCTCCTGCTCCGCCTCGCGGAAGCGGTTGAGCGCCCCCTCGGCCGTCTCCGCCAGCTCGACCGTCCAGCCCTGGCGATGCAGGGGGGCGGCCAGGACGGCGCGGTTGATCTCCTCGTCGTCGACGACGAGGATCCGGGGCGCCGCGGGATCCATCGCCCGGGTTATGCCAGCCTTCGGCGCCGCCGGCCATGGGGCGCCGTGGCACGCACCGGGCACGTCATCCCGTGCCCAGCCACCCGCGTGCCCGGGCGGCGAGGATCGCCGCCACGTGGGCGCCGTGGAGCACCCGGCCCTCCAGCACGGCCGCCACCAGCGCGTCGGGTTTCATGGCCCGCACCGCGATGTCCTCCGTCGCGTCGAGGCGTTGGTCCCCCGCCCGTCGCGCGCCGCGCGCAATGAAGAAATGGCCGCGGCTGGTGTTGCGCGCCGGCTCCGGGCTCACCGTGAGCAGGGGCGTCCAGTCGTCTGCCTCGAAGCCCGCCTCCTCGCGCAGCTCGCGCTGCGCGGCCCGGCGCGGGTCCTCGTTCCCGTCGATGACGCCCGCCGGCAGCTCGAGGCTCGTCGCGCTCGCGCCGTGCCGGTACTGCTCGACCATCAGCACCTCGCCCGCCTCGGTGAGGGCCAGGGCGGCGGCCCAGCTGGGCGCCTCGATCAGGTGGAACTCGCCGATCTCGCCGCCTCCCGGCAGGGCGATGCGCTGCTCGTGCACCCGCAGCCAGGTCCGATCGAGGAGGAGCGTGCTCTCGATCACACGCCAGGGCCGCACGCGAGGGCTCTCCAGGCGCGGCCGGCGCGCGTCAAGCCGCCCGTCGACTGGTGTCGACGGGTGGCGACTCCAGTCGACATCGCTCGGCGCCGCCAACGCGCGTTCGGCCGCGCTTTCGCGGGAATCGACGCGCGGCACGACACCTGCTCAGCTGCCATGCGAGCGCCCAGAGCGGCGCCAGGAGGCCTTTCCCATGCACTCGAGCTTCGCATCCATCGCCCTTGCCATCCTCCTCTGCTCCAGCGTGGTCGCCTGCGGCGACGACGGCGACGGAGGCTCGGGAGGCGGCTCCTCCGACGGCAGCGGGGACGGCGACGGCAACGGCGACGGCGACGGCAACGGCGACGGCGTAAACACCTGCGTCGAGCTCTGTAACCAGGCGCCGGTCGCGACCCAGGCAGAAGGCGAGTGCGTCTACGCTTTCATGGCCCAGGCGGGCTACGCGATCGCCACCACCGACGAGTGCCAGGGCGTGGTCGACACCACCGGCTGCAGCGCCTGCTACGCCCAGATCACCCCGAGCGACGACGACTGCGGCGCCGCGTACGTCGAGTGCTTCTGATCCCTTCGCCGGGCGTCACCGCGCGACGAGGGGACGCGCGGGGGGGCCACCGGCAAGGCCGATCAGGGCGAAGGTGGCGACCACCGCCGAGCCGCCGTAGCCGAGCGGCGGCAGCGCGCCGACCTCGAGGCCGAGCGGGATCGACAGCAAGTGCACCGCGGCCCGAGCGAGGAGCAGGTGCGCGGAGGCCACGGCGAGCCCGCTCGCGGCCGTGCCGTCCCGGCGCGCCGCGGCCTGCGCGAGGCGCACCACCGCCACGGCGTAGAGGACCGCCGCCAGCAACATCGCGGCCGCGCCGCCGCGCTCGAGGAGGCTGTGGAGGACGCCGTCGGTGTGGGCCGGCGCCTCGTCCACCGCCGCCCGCCCCGCCAGCGCGCCCAGGACGCCGACAGCCAGCAGCGGCGGCAGCGCGTGCAGCCACCGCGGCGCCGACGGTCGGAGGAAGACCGCCACCGTCACGGCGGCGACCACCGCGGCGAGGGGCGCATCATCGCAGCGCACCGCCACCAGCGCGTAGCTGGCACCCAGCGCGAGGGCCGCGCCCCGACGCGCCTCGCCACCCAGCACGGCGAGCGCGGCGAGGAGCGGCAAGAGCCCCAGCTCCAGCGGCGCCACCGGGAGCCCCAGCGCCGGCAGCCGCACCCACGCGGAGCCCGTCGCGAGGGGCGCCGCCGCGAGGGCGCCGGCGATCAGCGCGAGCAGACCGGCACGGCCACCGCGCCACTGCGCGGCCCCGAGGACGCTCGCCGCGAGCAGCGCGAGCAGCAGCCACAGCGCCTGGCGCGCCGCCCACGGCGATGCCTCCGTCCCCAGCAGGCGCACGCCCAGCGCCGCCAGCAGCAGCAGCGGCAGGAGCGGCGCCACCAC
The DNA here is from genome assembly GCA_046596645.1 of Polyangiaceae bacterium. Lineage (GTDB taxonomy): Bacteria > Myxococcota_A > Polyangia > Polyangiales > Polyangiaceae > JBKJLX01. Next base: position 5,205 of record JBKJLX010000286.1, on the reverse strand, counting down.
GCCGCCCGGCCCGGCGCGCAGCGCGGTCATCGCCAGCGGGCCGGGCAGCGCGAGCAGGCCTTGCCACGCCACGCCCCGGCGCGCACCGGCTCCGGCTGCCTGCCACTCCGCCTGAAAGTCGGCGACCAGCGGCTCCAGCCAGCGTGCCACCGCGTCCTCGCCGAAGAGCACGCGCGCCGCCGCGAGCAGGCGCGTCCCCGGCACCGCGTCGAGGCGGCTCATCGCGCCACCCGCGCCACCAGGCGGCGGAGCACCCGTCGCGCGGAGAGGGACGCCTCGCCCAGCGCCGTCGCCCGGTAGAGCCTGCGCGGCAGCGTGACCCCGGGTTGCGCAGGGTCGGGGCGCGAGGTGACGAAGCCCTTCTCCTCCATCCTCCCCAGGGTCACGTAGACGGTGCCCCGCCGGATCGCCCCGTCGGAGAGCGTCACCAGCTCAAGGCCGAAGCGCTCCACGCCCACCACGTGCGCGAGGATCTCCGCCTCCTTGGGCGAGAGGCTCGGCAGCGCGGCGGGCCTGTCTTCTTCTCGTCGGGCGCTCATGCCAATGGTCTTACAACTCGTCAGACCATCGCGTCAAGCTTCGGGCCCTCCGGGCGCGCGCTGGTGGAGTACGGCGCGAGGTCGAGGCTGACCGCCGCCGCGTGCACCACCGCCGCGATGCGTACCGCCTCGTGCACGTGGTCCTCGCCCAGGCCGCCCTCGATCACCGCGTGCTCGTGGGCGCGCACGCACGCCGCGCAGTCGTTGATGGCGCTGACCGCCAGCGAGAACAGCTCGAAGTCGATCGAGTTCGTCGCTGGCTTCGCGAGGCGCGTCATCCGCAGGCGCGCCGGCTTCTGCCCGTAGCTCTCCTTCTCGATGACGTGGCGGAAGCGGTAGTAGACGTTGTTCATCGCCATCAGCGCGGCGGCGGCGAGGCCGTCCTCCACCACCGCCTCGCCCGCCGCGGCGCGCGCCTCGGCGGTGATGGCCTCCAGCAGATCGGGGCGCCGCGCTGCCGCCGCGGTGGCGACCGCGACGCCCCACACCTGCGCCGGCGTGAGGGTCGCGGGCACCAGCACCGCGCCCAGGTTCAGCCGGATGTCCCTGGCGAGATCGGGGATGCGCTCTCGCAGCGCGTCGAGGGTGCTCATCACGCGACCTTCAGGGTGGGCTCGCCCTTCTTCCAGTTGCACGGGCAGAGCTCGTCGGTCTGCAGCGCGTCGAGAACGCGCAGCACCTCCTCCACGTTGCGACCCACCGACAGGTCGTTGACGTTCACGTGGCGGATGATGCCCTCGGGGTCGACGATGAAGGTCGCCCGCAGCGGCACCCCGTCCTCCTTGTGGAGGACACCCAGCGTCGTCGACAGCTCGCGCTTGGTGTCGGCGAGCATGGGAAACGGCAGCGCCTTCAGGTCGACGTGATCCTTGCGCCACGCGAGGTGGACGAACTGGGTGTCGGTGCTCACCCCGAGCAGCTGCGCGTCGCGGTCGGCGAAATCCCGGTGCTTCTTCCCGAACTCCGCGATCTCGGTGGGGCACACGAAGGTGAAGTCCATCGGCCAGAAGAAGAGGACCTTCCACTTGCCGGGGTGTCCCGAGTCGGTGGCGATCTCGAACTCCTTGCCCTGCTCGAGGCTCACGACGGACTGCAGGCGGTACGAGGGGAAGCGATCTCCGACGGTCAACATGGTCTCTATGTCTCTCCTGCCCGCGGTGGCGGGCTCGTCTTCGTTTCGTCTGGAGAGCACCATGGTGCGCGCGTCGTCCCCCCACCAAGACAGCGTCGCGATGACGCTGATAGCCTCCTCCTATCGTGCGCTGGTCGCCCCTCCCCGTGACCCTCCGACAGCTGCAGTACGCGCTCGCCATCTCCGAGACCGGCAGCTTCCGCGCCGCAGCCGAGCGCTGTCGGGTGGCGCAACCCTCGCTGTCGGCGCAGATCGCCGAGCTCGAGCGCTCGCTGGGGGTGATGCTGTTCGAGCGCGACAAGCGGCGCGTCCTCACCACCCCGGCCGGCGCCGAGATCCTGACGCGCGCCCGTCGCACCCTCCTGGCCGCGCTGGAGATCGAGGACGCGGCTCGGCGCCACATCGACCCGCTGGCCGGCACGCTGCGCATCGGGGTCATCCCCACCGTCGGCCCCTACCTGCTGCCGCACGCGGTGCCCTCGCTGCGCCGCGCCTTCCCTTCCCTCGCCCTGGCGTGGAGCGAAGAGAAGACGGGCGATCTGGTGCCGCGCCTGCGCGCCGGCGACCTCGACGCGGCGGTGCTGGCCGCGGGGGATGAGCTCGGCGAGCTCGACGTCGTGCCCCTCGGGCGCGATCCCTTCGTGCTGGTGATGCCGAAGGGGCACCCGCTCGCGCGCGGCCGAGCGCCGCTCGGCATCGAGGCACTGGACGGCGAGCAGGTGCTGCTCCTCGACGAGGGCCACTGCCTGCGCGACCAGGCCCTCGACGTCTGCGCGACCTCGAGGGTGGAGGAGCTGGGCTACCGCGCCACCAGCCTGCCGACCCTGGTGCAGATGGTCGCCGCCGGCACCGCGGTGACGCTGCTGCCCAGCGTCGCGCTCTCCACCGAGCGCAAGCGGGCCGACCTTCGGGTGCGCCACTTCGCCGAGCCGGCGCCGGCGCGCCGGCTGGTGCTCGCCTTCCGCCGGAGCTCCGCCCTGGGCGACGCCCTCCGCCGCATCGCCGAGGTCCTCGCGCGCGCCCTCCGCGAGAGCCAGGCGTAGGGACTGCACGCAGCGAGCGAAGCGAAAATCAGCGGAGCGGAGCAGAGCGGAGCGAAGCGGAGCACGCGAGCGCTACGGCTCCGATGCGGATCAGTGCAAGGTCACCAGCCTCGGCAACCCGCCACCGCCGCATCGGAGACGCAGCGCGGAGGCGAGCCTTTGGGGATGGGGGCCCCGCTGTTGCGAAGCACGGCGGGGGAAGGGGCCGCGCAGCGAGGCCCCTTCAGCGGCATAGCCGGATGCCCGTGACCTGCCACCGCGCCGAGGGCGGGAAGAAGTTGCGGTAGGTCGCGCGTACGTGCCCCGGCGGCGTGAAGCACGAGCCGCCGCGCAGCGCCATCTGGTTGCACATGAACTTGCCGCTGTACTCCCCGACCGCGCCGCGGGACGGCGCGTAGCCCGGGTAGCCGAGGTAGGGGCTGGCCGTCCACACCCAGGCCGCGCCGAACGGCTTGCCGGACTGCACCGGCACCAGCGACGCGCCGCAGCCGCCCCGACGCGCGGCGGAGAGGAACTGCCCCTCCACCCTGGCGCCGGCGAACGACGCCTCCCACTCCGCCTCGGTGGGCAGGCGGGCGCCAGCCCAGCGCGCGTAGGCGTCGGCCTCGTAGAAGGAGACGTGGGCGACCGGCGCGTGCGGGTCGAGCGCGTGCAGGCCGTGGAGCGAGAAGCGCCGGCCGGCGCCGTCACCGTACAGCGGCGCCGACCAGCCGCCCGCGAGGCGTGCCGCCCAGCCGTCGGAGAGCCACAGCTCCGGCCGGTCGTAGCCGCGATCGGCGACGAACTCGCCGTACTCGGCGTTGCTGACCAGGGTCGACGCGATGGCGAAGGGCATGAGCTTCACCTCGTGGCGCGGGCCCTCGTTGTCGAAATGGAAGCCGGGGCCGTGGTGGCCGATCGCCACGTCGCCGCCGGCGTGCTCGAGCCAGACGCGCGCGCCAGGCGCCGCGGCGGCCGGGCCGTCGGGGCACATCGCCGGCTGCAGCGGGTTGCGGGAGAGAAGGTGCTGCACGTCGGTCATGAGCAGCTCCTGGTGCTGCTCCTCGTGGTTCAGGCCGAGCGCGACCAGGGCGCGCAGCGCGCCGTCGTCCCCCAGTGGGTCCTCCAGCTGCGCCATCACCCGCTCGTCGGTCGCGAGGCGGTAGGCGTGCACCTCGCGAAGGGTGGGCCGGGTGAGCAGCCCCCGCTCCGGCCGCGGATGCCGTGCGCCCAGCGCCTCGTAGTACGAGTTGAAGAGCAGGCCCCAGCGGTCGTCCCACCGGCGGAATGCGGGGTCGACCGCCGCCAGCACCATCTCCTCGAAGAACCAGGTGGTGTGCGCGAGATGCCACTTGGTGGGGCTCGCGTCGGGCATCGACTGCGCGACCTGGTCCTCGGGGTCGAGCGGCGCGGCGAGCCCGACCGTGCGCCCGCGCACCTCCAGGAAGCGCGTCGCCAGCTCCTGGCGATCCGTCGGCATGCGGGCGCTCACCGGGCGCTCATGAGGCGACGGGAGGGCGGTCGGCCACCCGATAGAGGACGTCGACGAAGTCGCGTCGCGCGTCCGTCCACCGGCCGACCTCGGTCAGGCCGGCGACCCGCGCGAAGAGCTCCAGGTGCTCCTCGCGGTACTTGCACGAGATCTCGGTGTGGATGGCCTCCCACGCGCCGAGCTCGAAGCTCTTGCCGAGGACGCGCACCGTCTGCCGGTCGGTGCTGACCAGCCAGCTCTCCATCGCCGGCCGTCGCGGATCGAAGGTCGCGAGGTGACGCCAGCGCCGCAGGTCGAAGTCGCCGCCCAGCTCGCGGTTGATGCGCGCCAGAAGGTTCAGGTTGAAGGCGGCGGTGACGCCCTCGTCGTCGTCGTAGGCGGCCATCAGGCGGCCCGGGTCCTTCATCAGGTCGTAGCCGACGAGGAGGTGGTCGCCCGAGCGCAGCGCGCCGCGGATGGAGAGGAGCAGCTGCGCCGCCGCGTCGTGCTCGAGGTTGCCGAGGTTGGATCCGAGGAGCAGCACCAGACGGTGGTCCGACGTGCCCACGCGCCCCCCGTCGGGCGCCCCCAGGCCGCGCGCGTCGAGCTTGCCGATGCCCGTCACGTAGTCGCCGCAGACCGGCTCCACCCGCTGATCGGGCATGGTCTCGGTCAACGCGGCGCGCGCCGACGCCAGCGCGCCCTCGGACACGTCGATGGGCGCGTACACCGTCTCGACGCCCTCGACCCGCGCCGCCTCGAGGAGCAGGCGCGTCTTGGACGCGTCGCCGGCGCCGAGGTCGACGATGACCAGGCTCGGCGCGTCCACGGCGCGCAGGATCGCGTCGGCGTTGTCCGCGAGGATGGAGCGCTCCGCCGCCGTCGGGTAATAGCCGGGCAGCGTCATGATGCGACGGAAGAGGCGGCTCCCCTCGTCGTCGTAGAGCCACCTCGACGACAGCTCGCGCGGGCGCGACGTCAGCCCGGCGATCACGTGACGACCGAACTCGGCCCTGTCGCCCCGCCCGTCCTCCCGGGGAC
>JBKJLX010000727.1:0-7970 GCA_046596645.1 Polyangiaceae bacterium | reverse complement strand
GCGCGTCCTACCGGATCCTCCTCGACGCTGCGCAGGGGCTCGGCCTGCTCGGCCCGGTCGTGCAGCGGTTCTCCAAGCGCGACCGCCGCGCCAACACCTTCGCCCTCGGTCCCGCCGTCGCCTGGGAACCCCGTGTCGCGGTAGAGGTCCAGCAGTTCGACCACAGCGACGTCACCGAGGCGAGGACCGCATCATGAAGCTCCAGGCCAGGCACAAGGCCATCGCGCTCGGCGCCCTCAACGAGACCATCGCCCTCGCCTTCGATGTGGGACGCGCCATCCGACATGACCGACCCTTCGATGTCGGCGCCCTCATCCGCGTGGCCGAACGCCTCCGCGCCGCCGCCGACGTGCTCACCGAGGACGATGCGCACCCCGGCTTGCGCGAGGTGCCCCGTTTGCATCTCGTGCGCTAGTACCCCGGGACTTCGCCCAGCCGCAGAAGGTGCAGCAACCTCTCCATGGTCGGGCGCTCCATGCGGATCTCCGGCCGCCCTTCGCCCAGCAGGGCGGAGCGCGCCCTGGTCGCAAGCGAGTGTTCGATCAGGCGCTCGAAAATGAACTCAACATCGATCAGCCCGGCGATGGGTTCCGCGAGTAGCTCGTCCTTCTCGTCCTCGAAGTGGCGTCGACCGTCGAGGACGTCGACCTCCCAGGGGTTGGGCACGACCTTGGTGTCACCGTTGTCCGTCTTGATCGCCTTGTAGTTGCGCCCCGCGAGGCGCACCACGTCGACGCCGCGGGCGCGCTCCGCCGACAACGCGCCGTCGAGCACCTTCCTGAGGTCAGAAAGCGCCGCACGGTCGGCATCGCGCAACAGCCTTCCGGCCCCGCGGAAGAAGCGATCGCGCACGGCGCCGCTCGCGATGTAGTCCGCGGCGAGCACAGCGAAGGCCAGCTTCGCGTCCTCATGGATGGAGTCGACACAGTTCGTCAGTGCCTCGGCGGCGACCTCGGCGAGCTGCGGGTTCTCTCTGAGCTTCGCTTCCAGCATCCCTGCCGCCTCCTCGGCGGTGATGCCCTTCTCGTCGGCGAGCTGGCGAACGACCCGAGCGAACATCCTCGCCGCGTCCCGGTTCTGCCGGTTCACGATGTGGTTGATGACCCCGAGGGTGATCGAAGGGATCGGACCAAGGAACGGCACGATGTGCGGTGCCACGGTCGCCAGGGCCGCGGCGTGGTCGACGCCCACGGCAACCAACTCCTCAACGACAGCCAGCGCTAGCTCGTCCGACATCGCTGCCTCCCCCCAGAAGTTTAGGTACCTGCCACATCGCCGAATGGAACGGAAGTCGACGCTGTCGGGGCACTGACGGACCGGCCCCGCCGTTGATCAGCAAGCCCCCTTCCTGCCCTCCGGCGCGGTCGAGGCACCCTCGGCCCTGTTGAGGCGCCGTCGAGGCGCCGTCGTGGCGCAGGCGGGGCCGCCCGAAGTCGCGCCAAGTAGCGCGCCCCGGGGTGTCTCGCTTCGCTACAAGCGCGGCCGTAATCGGCCTGTTCCGACACGCGTGGTGCTCGTGGGATATCGACGGATCTCGCCCCGCATGATCTCACTGAGACCATGCCGACGACGACCACCAACGCCAAGCCCAAGGCCAAGACCGCGACGACCCGGGAGCGACCGCAGGGTGTCGCCCTCCTCGCCCACGGCAGGCTGGTCCACAGCTTCCAGGCGCACGGCATCACGCTCGCGGGGGGCAAGCCGCAGGTCCTCAGCGCCGAGCAGCTCGACATCGTGGAGCGGGAGCCGCTGCATGAGGCGCACCCCTTCGGCTCGCCGCACTTCCAGCCCATCGCCAGGATCTGGCGCAGCGTCGAGGCGTACGAGCGCGAGCGCGCCGCGGCCGTGGACCACGGCGCCGAGGAGCGGATCGCGGATGCCCGGCGTCAGGCAGAGGAGATCCTCAGCCAGGCGCTGATGCCCCAGATCGCGACCATCGCCGGCATGCCGCCGCTGAAGGGAGCCTGAGATGGACCGCAAGCAGATCGCCAGCGAGTTGCTGGCCGCGCTCGACAAGTTGGTTGCTCTCGCTGAGCAGGCCGCCATGGCCACCGACGACGAGCAGGCCACGGAGATCGCCAGCAAGGCGGCGCGGCTCGGCCTCAGTCTGGCCCAGGCGCTGAAGCCGCAGCTCGCCCACTCGATGGAGGGCGACCACGTGCGCCACTTCGAGGCTGCGAACGTGCAGAAGGGCGGCGCTGTCACCTGGCCCGCCGACCTCTCGCTCCACGTGACCGAGAAGCGGGCGCGAGGCGAATCGCGAATCGCGAATCCCAACGACGTGAGCGAGGGTCTGCTGCGGAAGCGTGCTGCCCGCGCTCGTGGGGTCCGCTGATCATGGCTCGCCGTCGAGGCTCGTTCCCCGAGGTGCTGGCGGCGCGCGATCGCGCCATCCGCGCGCACCTCGACTCGCGCCGGCGCGAGCCCACCGCGGGCGAGCTGGCGCGCTGGATCGTCGTCAACTACGACCTCGGCGCGAGCCAGGCCAAGGTGCTCGCCGCGCGACACCTGACGGCATGGCAGTCGCTCCCGACTGCCGACCGGCTCAGCATTTCGAAGGCGCGCGCTGTCGTCGGCGTGCTCGGTGTTGGTGAGGCCGCCCATGGCTGCTGACCAGATCATCGAGCGTGCCCGCCGTGTGCTTCGGCGCTCGCGCGCCAAGGCCGAGCTGACCGACCTGCGCGTGGAGGAGGTCTCGTTGGTGGATCACCCGGCGGTGCCTCTGGCCACCATCGCGGTCCGCAAGCGGGATGTGCTCCATGCCTCGATCGTCAAGGCCCAGGCAGCCCGCGCGACGCTTGGCGAGAAGCTCTGCGCACCGGGCCTCCAAGCCGCTCGGATCCTCAAGTCCAGCGCGGTCGAGGAGCTGAGGTACATCGCGGCGATCGTGGCCGTGCCCGACGAGGTCGACCGTCAGGGCGACACGATGACGGCGGAGACGATTCGCAAGGCGGCGTGGGGCTACCTCGCCGACCACAGGCAGATCGGGATGCAGCACGAGGCCATGCTCGACGCCACCAAGGCGCGCGTGGTCGAGTCCTGGATCGCGCCCACGGCGATCAAGCTCGCCGATGTCGACGTGCCCGAGGGGTCGTGGGTGATCGGCATCCACATCCCCGACGACGCCCTCTGGGCCCGGGTGAAGAGCGGCGCCATCGGCGGCGTCTCGCTCGGGGGCACCGCGAAGAAGGTGCAGATCGGCAAGGCCGCCAGCCCCATCGACTCCGCAACCGCCGCGCTCTCCGACCTCGATGGACTGCGCCGGACGATGCCGGAGGCCAAGCCCGCCGACGCCCGCGACGCGCTGGCCGCCTGGCTCACCTCGATCATCCGCGCCCTCGGCACCGAGGTGCAGACCATCGACACCACGACCCGCAGTGAGCCCAACCAGGACGCCATGCGCGCCTGGATCGAGGAAGCCCAGCGCACGCTGGCCGGGTTCACCTCGACCGCCGCGGGGCGGCACATGAACGCGAACCTGACCGCGCTCCTCGCCGCCGGGATCTGCAATCGACTCCACGCCATCCTCGACCAGGTGACCCGATGAGCCTCGCCATCGCATCCGACCTGGAGACCGCCGGCGCTGCGCTGGACCGCATCGCCAGGTCGGTGCCGACGATGTCCCAGCGCGAGCTGAACTTGGTGGCCGCCGTCGGCTCGCGCCTCGGCGCAGCCGCCGAGAAGATCACCGCCGCGGCTCATCGCCGCGCAAAAGATGTCCCTGTGCCCGCCCCCACCGCCCAAAGGCTCGCGGTGGAAGCTGTGGCGCGGGGCAGCGCCCCCACTGCGGCCGCCGCCCCTCCTTCGGCGGCCGCGGTGGGCGGCACCACAGACTCGGGAGCCCCCAGCGCCGACCTTGCTAGTCCCTTGGTGACGGCGTTGGGGGCTGTCGACTACGACGACGCCCAGCGGATCTTGTTCGACACCGAGGAGCGCTGACGTGGGCGCCGCCGACTGGACCCGCGTCACCGGGTCGCTCCTCGACACCGACCCCGGGAGGCAGGCGCTCGTGGCCGCAACCCGCGGCCTGACGCCGGACGTCACCCGCGGCGTGCTTGGGATGCGCGGCCTGACGCCCGGCGCGTACGCCCTCCGGGCTACGCCGACGCTGGCCGTGGGCTTCGACCCCATCGCACCCGGCCTCGGCGGGGAGATCACGGTGGCGCTCACCCAGGGCAACGAGGGCGCCGAGCCGTTCGCGTTCGCGTGCCTCCAGACCGACGACGTGACCGCCAACAGCTACAAGTTGGGCCTGACGCGGTCAGGGCGCATCGCGCTCTGCAAGGGCACCCTCGCTGCCGGCCTCCCCGACTCCGCACCCGGTGCGCTCGGTGTGCTCCGCCGGTCGACCGAGGCAGCGATCCCCCGCGGCGAGTGGGTCCACCTGCGCATGGAGGTCGTGTGCAGCGCCATCACCGGCGACAGCGTCATCAACGTCTACCGCTCGACCACCGACAACCTCGCCTTGCCGATCTGGGAACCCATCCCAGGGCTTGACCGCTTCATCGACGACGGGCTTGGCGTGAACTCGGGGTCGCGCGGGATCTCGGGTGGCCATCTCGGCATGGCCACCATGTTCGACCGCGCCGGCGCCTGGGCCGCCTTCGACCAGGTCAAGGCCTCCCGGCAGACGTAGTGTCATATGTGGTCAAACGGTCGGTCTTCCAACATGATCGTCCCATGCCCACCGACCCCGAGATCCAGGCCCTCCGCCGCCGCGTCGCAGCCCTCGAAGTGGAGCGCGACGCCTACTCCGAGCTGCTGCTGATCGAGTACCGGCGCCGCCTCCGGCCGCCCTCCGAGGACCCCCGATGCTCGATGACGCCTCACCCCTGACCGAGCCTGCCGAGACCCCGACGCAGGCCGAGCCGGGCAAGCCGCTCAGGTCATGCCGACGATGCGGCCAGAGCTTCAAGCCCGCCGGCGTCAAGGTGCTGTGCAGCCGCCTGTGTGCGGCCGCGGAGCGCAAGAAGGGTTTCGCGCCGAAGGTCTGCGCGTGCGGCCAGACCTTCATCCCCCAGTCGAGCCGGCGGGTTCGCTGCACCCCCGAGTGCGGGCGCCGGACCCGGCCAGCTCGGGAGAAGCGCATCCGGCCCCCCCGCGCCTGCCGACGGTGCGGAGCACCGTTCAGCCCCGCGGTCCCGCGCCACGTCTACTGCGGGGAGGCGTGCCGGGACATCGTCGCCACCGACAAGGCGCGAGCGACCAAGGTCCTGGCGGCGCGAGCGACCAAGGTCCTGGCCCGCGCCTGCGATTGCTGTGGCGAGAGCTTCACTCCGCACCCGGGCGCCCTCCGCAAATGGTGCTCCAAAGCCTGCTCCAAGGTGCTGAACGAGCGCCGACGGTTGGCCGATGCCCCTCCGCCCTTGGCGAACATCGACCCCGAGAGCGTCGGCCCTGAGGACCTCCACCACGCGGTCGTGGAGCGAGCGAAGCCCGGCAGGCCGTACCTGGGGCGGCCTCGAACCCTGGCCGCCGCCTGGCAGCAGTACGCCGACCTCGTCGGACACCGTGACGCCTGGTGCCCCTGGCGCCAGGCGTTGATGGCCGCCGTGCTGACCAAGAAGGGCCACATCGAGCGGCCGCCACCGCGGCTCTCCGGGGCCGAGCTTCTCGGACGTGCCCGCCGCCTCGAAGTTCACCATGCCGACCTCGCTGCCGTCGCTGGCCTGGACCGGTCGACCGTCGAGCGCGCCATCAGCGGCGACGGGGTGACGCCCGCCGACCTGGGCCGCCTCCGTGCCGCCCTCACGAAGATGGAGCGCACCGCAGGGCTGACCACCACCCAGGACAAGGACACCGACGACTGAGGGCCGCCCCCACTCGAGGTCCAGCAGGACGTGGGCATCCCGGTTCGTCGATGCCGCACGGTTGCCGGTCCCCGGGAGCATCAGGCCGAGACGAGCACGACGCGACGCCCCTCCATGAAGGGCATCCCAGAGAGGACGACACCATGTCCGGAGCACCGCGGACCAGAGCCCGCTACGAGAAGATCCTGGACGCCGCCCGGGAGGCAGGACCCAACGCCACCGCTATCGCCAGGCTCGCCTCATGTGACAAGCAGACGGCAAAACGCCTGCTGGACAAGGGCTGGCCGGGTATCCCCTGGGCCCGCCCCATCCGGGAAGTCCTCAAGGAGGAGGGCACCGAGGCCCGGGTGCGTGCTGCCGCCCGCCTGAAGGTGGAGGTCGAAGGCATCGCCCAGGATGCGGCCAGGAAGCGGGAGCAGAGCGTGGAGACGCTCACCGCGGAGCGCCAGCTGGTGACCGTCGGGCGCAACGCGGTCGTGGAGATGGCCCGTGCCGCGCTCAACCACCGCGACCTCCTGGGCGCCCTGCTGGACCGCGTCCGCATCGAGGCGCCGACGCTCGCCGTGAAGAACCTCGCCCCCCTGTTGCGCGAGCTTCGGCAGCTCCTGGCCGAGGTGCCCCGGCTCGCCATCGCGCTCGCAGAGGAGGGGCGTGAGGCGCGAGCCGAGGTCGGCGGTGGCGTGATGGGCGTCGGCCCCGACGACGACGGCCGGCCCGAGGAGGACCTCATCCACGATCTCGTCGGCGCGGTCGACGCCCTCGCCTCGCACCTCGACGGCGGGGGGGCGCTCACGCCGGAGGCCGTCAACGCGGCCGGCCGCCTCGCCCGGTCCGCCCGCATCATCACCGACGACGGCAGCGAGTACGCCCGGGGCAACGGCATCGCGGGACCGCCCACCGCGTCGCCCGCGCTGCTGGCTGCCGCGCTCGACCTGCCCGAGCGCGAGCCTGCACCCGTCGAGGTCGTGGTGGAGAGCGCCGACTACCGGGCCGCGCAGCCTCTGCCTCCGGCGCCGCGCGTGGTGCGTGCGACCGAGACGGTGACGGTCACGACCCGCAAGCGCGAGGTCATGTTGGAGTCGGGCCGGCGCGTCTGGGTCGAGGTGAAGTAGCGTTCCCCACGAACTCGTGGGTGTTCAAACTTTCGGCGGGGACCCGGTCGAAAGGTCTCGACGATGCTGGCACCGAGCCCGATAGTCCTGCCTCATGGGACGCCCCCGACCGAAGACGAAGACCGACCGCACGAGAGCCCTTGGCTACGTCCGGGTCTCGCTGGAGAAGCAGGCCGCAGACGGTGTCAGCCTCGACGCCCAGCGCGCCCGCATCGAGGCGTACGCCAAGCTCTACGAGGTCGACCTCATCGACGTCACCGTGGAGACCGGGAGCGGCAAGAGCCTCGACCGCCCGGCGCTCCAGAGGACGCTGGTGCGACTCGCTGCCGGTGACGCTGACGCCCTCATCGTCGCTCGCCTCGACCGGCTCACCCGCTCGGTCACCGACCTCGGCGCCCTCGTGGCCGACGCCTTCGGACCTCGCGGCGCCGCGCTCCTCTCGGTGACCGAGCAGGTCGACACCAGGACCGCCTCGGGGCGCCTGGTGCTCAACGTCATCGCCTCCATCAGCCAGTGGGAAAGGGAGAGCACGGCCGAGCGCACCCGCGCGGCGATGGCGCACCTGCGAGCCCAGGGCCGGCACACGGGCGGCGATGCCCCCTTCGGCTACCGCGTCGACCGTCAGCGCCTCGTGCAGGTGCCCCAGGAGCAGGCTGCCATCGCACGAGCCCGCGAGCTGCGCGCTGACCACACGCTGGCCGCCACCGCCGAGCAGCTCGCCCTGGAGGGACACCGTGCCCGCAACGGTCGCGCCTTCACCGAGGTCCAGGTCTGGCGCATCACGCGCGCCGAGGAGGTCGACAACACCAACGCCGCTTGAAGATCCCGCATGAACGAAACGGCTCCCGCGGCGCAGCAACGCCCGGGAGCCCTGGCCCACAAGGAGTAGACCCCCATGAGCAAGAAGAAGTTCGCACCGAAGCCCGCCGCCGCTTTAGCGGCGCCCTTGATCTGATCCACGGCGCGGCGCTGAGCTGATCCATGGCGCCGCGGTTGGCGGGCGCGGAGGCGGCGCGATCGTGATCCACCTGGGCGGCGCTCGTCGCCA
>JBKJLX010000693.1:0-2958 GCA_046596645.1 Polyangiaceae bacterium | reverse complement strand
GCGCCGCCTCGACGATGTTGCGCAGCTCGCGAACGTTGCCCGGAAAGTGATGCCTGGCCAGCTCGGCCATCGCCCCGGCGGGGAACCGCTCCGCCACGTCGCCCTCGAAGCCCGCCTCGCGCAGGAAGTGCTCCACCAGCATCGGGATGTCGGTGGTCCGCTCGCGAAGCGGTGGGACCGTCACCAGAACCACCGCGAGTCGGTAGTAGAGATCGAGCCGGAAACGCCCCGCGTTGACCTCGCTGCGCAGATCGCGGTGCGTAGCGCTGACGACGCGAAGGTCGACCGGGATCTCGTCGCTGCCACCGACGCGGCGGAATCGGCGCCTCTCGAGCACGCCGAGGAGGACCGACTGATGCTCGAGCGACAGCTCGCCGATCTCGTCGAGAAAGATGGTGCCTCCGTGCGCGCGGAGGAATGCGCCGTCACTGCGCCGGTGGGCGCCGGTGAAGGCGCCGCGCTCGTGGCCGAACAGCTCGCTGGCAAACAGGCTCGGCACGATGGCCGCGCAGTCGACGGTGGCAAATGGCTTCGCGGCGTCGCCGCGATCGTGGATGGCGCGTGCAATGAGCTCCTTGCCCGTCCCCGACTCGCCGCAGAGAAGGATCGACGCCTTGCTCTCCGCCACGCGGAGGATCGATGCGAAGAGGTGCCGCATGGCCGGCGATCGCCCCTTGAGCGCGAAGTGCGCGTCGGGCGCCGCCGCATCGATCATCACGACGTCACCGTCGTCTACGCGAAGCCGCGTCTCGCCGGCGCCGACGACGACGCTGGGAGTGACCCACGCGTGTGCGCCCTGCAGCGTCGCCGACCCGAGGTCGGTGCCGTTGGTCGAGCCGAGATCGCACACCCGGATGCGATCGGCGAGCCGCCGGAGCTCGAGGTGATACCGCGACGCCGTGGGGTCGGTGAGGACGAGGTCGTTGCCCTCGGCAGTTCCGACCGAGATCGCGTCCTCGCGGGCGACCACGCTCTTGCCGCGGTCGGGCCCGGCCACCACCTCGACACGAAAGGTGCGGATGGGCAGCCCCCGGACGCGCCGCGGAACCGTGCCCCCTACCGTCATTCTCCACGGCTAGCACGAACAGCCGCGCCAGGGTCCACGCTGCGAGCGGCGGGGGGATCCGGCGAAGGAATCCGCTAGGCTGCTGGTGTGCAGGAGGCCCAGGGTTTGGTCGCCCTGCCGCGCGCGGGCGACACGATCGACCGCCATGTCGTCGTGGGTGAGATCGCGCGGGGCGGCATGGCCGCGGTCTTCGCGGTTCGTCGCCAGGGCGTGGGCGGCTTCGAGAAGCTCCTGGCGCTCAAGATGATCTTGCCGCACCTCGCCGGTGAACGTCATTTCGTCGAGATGTTCCTCGACGAGGCGCGTCTGGCCTCGCAGATCGATCATCCGAACGTGTGCCGCGTGCTGGACGTCGGCACCCACCGGACGGCGCCCTACCTCCTCATGGAGCTCGTACACGGGCGGAGCCTGGCAGCGATCGAGGCGCGCGCGGCCGGGGTGAGCCTCGACGAGACGGCGCGCATCGCGTTCTGGCTCGGCGTGCTGGCGCAGGCCGCGGAGGGACTGCACGCGGCGCACGAGGCCCGGGGAGCCGACGGCGAATCGCTGGGGATCGTGCACCGCGACGTGAGCCCGCAGAACGTCCTGGTAGGCCTCGACGGGCGCGTCCGCGTCGTCGATTTCGGGATCGCCGCCGGCCGCGGGCGGCTGGTGGGGACGAGGACAGGCGAGATCAAGGGCAAGCTCGCGTACATGGCGCCCGAGCAGATCCAGCGCGATCAGGCGATCGGCCGGGCGACGGACGTGTGGGGGCTGGGGGTCGTGGCCTGGGAGCTCCTCGCTGGCAGACCGCTGTTCAAGGACGCCGAGGAGGCCAGGGTCCTGTGGAGCGTCATGAGCGCGCGCGTGCCCAACCTCGCGAGGGAGGCGCCCGGCCTCCCTGCGGAGGCGGCCCGGATCGTGATGCAGTGCCTCGAGCGCGACGCGACGCAGCGACCGACCGACGCCCGCGAGGTGGCTCGCGCGCTCGCCGAGGCGGCGGTGGAGGTCGGCGGCCGCGCGCTGGACCCGGTCGCGCGCGCCGCGGAGATGATGGCGCGCCTGTTCCCCGACCCCGCTCCAGCCTGGTCGCAGCGGTCTGACGTGTCGGCGGCGGCGCCGTCATCCGAGCGCGACCAGGCCGACAGCCCTCCGACGCGTGCCGAGAAGCCCGGCAGGGACGACAGCGAGACCGCCACGCTCGCGCTTTCTCTCGCCGCAGCTACCCCACGCGCCGCCGGGGTGTTGCGCTGGCTCGGGCCCACGCTCGCGCTGGTCGCCGCCGTCCTCGCCGGGGCGGCAATCTCTCGGTCGTCCTCGTCATCTTCGGCCGGCGGGAGCGCTCGCGTGGACGATAGGACCGCCGCCAGCGCCGCGGCGCAGAGCACGCCGTCGGCGTTCGCTGGGTCGGTCGCCGCGCCGATCGCACCTTCGGCTTCGCCGCAGCCGTCGACGGGGCAGCCCGCTCCCCGCGCGCTGCGGTCGCCGGCCGCTCTCCCATCCAGTCCTGCCGTGTCGCGTCCGACGAGCGCGGCGCGACCGTCCGCGGCGCCGCCCGCCAGCCCTACCGGGGACGAGCGATCTGGTGGCCCGCTGATGTCGAACCCGTTCTGAGCCGGTCCCGCGCTCGTGATCCTGTCGAATCATGCGCGTCTCTTCGCGCTCGCCGTCGTCTTGGCCACGATGGTGGCGGCGCCGCGATCCGCCTCGGCGGATGACGCGATCACCGTCGACGACGCCACGCGACAGGAGGCCCGCGCTCGCTTCGCGGAAGGTGAGCGAAGCTTCGCCGCGGGCGACGCGCGCGCGGCGCTGGCTCACTTCGAGCGCGCCTTCGAGCTGGTCGCGCACGACGCCGTCCGCTTCAACATCGCCGTGTGCCTCGAGACGCTCGGTCGGCACGCCGAGGCACT
>JBKJLX010000054.1:0-13013 GCA_046596645.1 Polyangiaceae bacterium | reverse complement strand
CCCGGACGCACGATGTTCGCCTGGCCGATCGGGACGAGCACGTCGCCGTCGGGGACCTCGCCCTTGACCGAGTAGAGCGTCTCCGACTCCATGAACATGATCGGGTTCTCGTCGCGGATGGAGGCCTTGAGGAGGCCCTTCGCGTCCGCCGGGTACGCCGGCGCCACGACCTTCACCCCGGGGATGGTCGCGTAGAAGTGCTCCATCGCGTGGGAGTGCTGGCTCCCGACCTGGCGCGCGCTCCCGTTCGGGCCGCGGAAGACGATGGGGCACGTGAACTGCCCGCCGCTCATCTGCCGGACCTTTGCCGCGTTGTTGAGGATCTGGTCGAAGGCGACGGCGGAGAAGTTCCACGTCATGTACTCGACGATGGGACGGAGGCCGACCATCGCCGCGCCGATGGCGATGCCGGTGAAGCCGCTCTCGGTGATCGGCGTGTCCACCACGCGCTTGGGCCCGAACTTCTCCAGCATGCCCTCGGTCACCTTGTAGGCGCCCTGGTAGTAGCCTACCTCCTCGCCGAGGATGAACACGCGGTCGTCGCGCTCCATCTCCTCCACCATGCCGGCGCGGATGGCCTCCCTGAATCGGAGAACGCTCCCTCGGGGGCTGGGAGGGTCAGACGCTGTGCTCATCGGGCGAACGCTCCCTTGTAGGTCGTCGGCTCGAGGATCTCCGGGCCGGGCTCGGCGCTCTCCTCGGCGAACTTCAGCGCGTCGGCGATCTCGGCCTCGATCTGCTTCTCCAGCGCCTCCAGCTCCTTCTCCTTCTTCGCCTCCACGAGGAGGATGCGGGCCTTGGTGACAGGGTCCTGCTTCTTGCGCTCGTCCAGCTCCTCCGGCGTGCGGTACTTGCCAGGGTCGCTCATGGAGTGGCCGCGGAAGCGGTATGTACGCAGCTCGACCAGCGTGGGCAGGCTCTCGTTGCGGGCGCGGTCAACCGCGACCTGGAGCCGATCGCGGACCTGCAGCACGTCCTCCACGAAGAAGCGATCGCGCTCCATCCCGTAGCCGAGCGCCTTCTGGGAGACGTCCTCCAGGCTCATGGTGCGGACCATGGGCGTGCCCATCGAGTACTCGTTGTTCTCGCAACAGAACACGATGGGGAGCTTCCACAGCTGCGCGAGGCTCATCGCCTCGTGGAAGTCGCCGATGGAGACCGAGCCCTCGCCGAAGAAGACCATCGTCACCCGGCCGTCTCCCCGGTACTTCGAGGCGTACGCGGTGCCCGCGGCGAGCGGCAGGTGCCCCCCGACGATGCCGTAGCCGCCGAGCATGTTGTGCTCGACGTCGAAGAAGTGCATCGAGCCGCCGAGGCCCTTCGAGCAGCCCGTCACCTTGCCGTAGAGCTCGGCCATCGCCGAGCGCGAGGTCATGCCGCGCGCCAGGGCGAGGCCGTGGTCGCGGTAGGTGGTGATGGCGTAGTCGTCGGCCGAGAGCGCCTCATGGGCGCCGACGGCGATCGCCTCCTGCCCGATGTAGAGGTGGAGGAAGCCACCGATCTTGCCCATCGCGTACGACCGCGCCGACTCCTCCTCGAAGCGGCGGATCTGGAGCATCTTCCCGTAGAGCCGCAGCGGCTCTTCGGCGTTCGCTTGCGCGTCCTTCGTCATCTCTCCTCGTCGCCCCGGGGTCGGTGCCCCGATGCGGGGACGGGAGGGTAGAGGCCACCGCGCGGATTGGCCAGCCAGCTGCCTCGGCGCGCTCAGCGCGCGGGCGCGCGAGGGATGCCCGACGGGGTCGGCAGCGCGTTGCCGTGCGAGGAGCCGGACGGCGGCGGGCCCGCGTCCGCCGACGGGGGACGAACGGCGGACGCGGACGGTGCCCCTGCCGACGTCGTCGCGGAGGCCGACGGCGCCACGGAGGCAGACGAAGCCGGCTCTGCGCGCGAGGTCGCGCCCGTCGCGGGCGGCGGACGCACCTCGACGCCGGGGGGCCGCGCGACCGTCGGCTTGCGCGGCTCGGGCGCAGCGACCACCGCCGCGCTCGGAGGTGGCGTCACGGCGCGGATCCGGGAAGCGATGGCCTCGCGCAGGGGATCGGGTTCGGGCGTGCGCAGCAGGAAGCGCAACGCCGCCGCGACGACGAGCACGACGAGAACCCCGCCGATGGCCACCTGGTGCGGCTTGCGCGGCGGGGGCGGCGGTACACTGATCGTCGCCGGCGGCAGCGGGGCCGCCGGCGACGCGGCCAGCGCGGGGGTATTGGCGGCCGTCGTCGGCGCGCGCAACGCGCCGTCGAGGGCGCGGCCGAACGCCTCGCAGTCGGGGTAACGGTCCTCGGGCTTCTTGGCGAGGCCGCGCGCGAGGACGTCGTCGACCGCGGTGGGGACGCCGGCCTTGTCGGCGCGTCGCTCCGGCGCGTCGTGGGTGATGCGCGAGGCCACCGCGACCGCGTCGTCCCCCGGGAAGGCGCGCTCGCCGAACAGCGCCTCATAGATGGTGGCGGCGAGCGAGAACTGATCGGACGCCGGCGAGAAGGCGCCGGAGCGGAACGTCTCCGGGGCGCTGTAGGCGGGCGTTCCCAGGAGGCCGCCCTGATGGGTCAGCGTCGAGTCGGGCACGCGCGCGATGCCGAAGTCGACCAGCTTCGACCCGGTCACCGAGAGGATGACGTTCTCCGGCTTGACGTCGCGGTGGAGGACGCCAGTGTCGTGCGCGAAGCGTAGCGCTTGCCCGAGCTCCTTCGCCAGGCGACCTACGTCCCCCATGCGAATGGGACCGCGCTCCAGGCGCTGCTTCAGCGTGGGTCCCGCGACGTACTCGAAGACCAGGTAGAGCCCGGCGTCCGCGTCCTCCCCCATGTCGTGGAGCACGACGAGGTTGGGGTGGCCGACCCGCGCCGCGGCACGCGCCTCGTGGCGCATGCGGACGACGAGGCCATCACGGACGTCGTCGGCGATCGCGATGTCGGTGCGCAGCAGCTTCACCGCCACGTCGCGGTCGAGCACCGGATCGCGGGCCAGGACCACGCGCCCCATCGCGCCGGTACCCAGCAGCCGCACGACCTCGTAGCGACCGATCGACGTCGGCAGGCTCTGGGCCGACAGGGTCTTGGCCGAGCTGACGCGCATCGTGGATCGTCCCCGTGGTAGCGCGAAAGGTGAGGCTCACCAAGCGCGGCGCGCTGGCGGGGCGTCGACGGCGGTCAATCGCTCGCAGGACATGCCCGGCAGCGCTCCTTCACCTTCCCCTCGGCGCGGAGCACGCGCGCTCGCGCGTCGTCGCAGCGCATCGGGTTCGCGCCTGGACCGGACGTCAGATCGCAGAGGCGATCGGTCGACCGTCGCATCGAGGCGAGGGCGCGGCACGCGACGGCGCACGCGTCCTCGCCTTCGGCCAGCGCCTCGCGCTTGGGGGCCTCCACCGGCCGGCCCTTGCCGTCGGCGCGAAGCTGCGGCTCGGCGCGGCGCGCCCCACCGAGCGCGCGATCGAGCGCGAGCTCCGCCTCGGCCAGGGCCACGACGGGATCGGACTCGTCGACGGCGGTCGTATTCGGGGAGAGCTGCGCGGGGGGCGCGCTCTCCTCTGCCGCCTTGGGAACCGCGCCGGCGGCCATCGGCGCCTCCGGGCTCCTGGCAGGCGGCTCGCGCGCTGCACAGGCCGCGAAGCCCCCGAGGAGGGTCACCAGCGCAACCGCGCTCAGTCGTCGCATGCGTCGCACGCCTCCTTCACCTTCTGCTCGGCGGTCCCGACGCGCTGGCGGGCGCGGCCACAGCGTGGATCGCCCGGGCCGGCGGCGCGGCACACGTGCTCCGCCGCGCGCCGCATCGACCCCAGGGCGCGGCAGACGAGCTCGCAGCGCGCCTCCGCGTCGCGCTCGGCCCGATCCTCCTCCTCCTCCGACTCGTCGTCCCCCGCGTCGGCGTCGGTGGGGGCCTGCGCCATGGGCGTCGGGCTGGCGGGCTCGGCGGCAGGGGCGGGGCTGTCGGCGCCAGGGAGGGGAGGCGGGGGGGGCGCCGGCGCGGCGGCAGGCGGCTGCGCGTAGCCGGCTGGGGGCTGCGGCTGTGGAGACGGTATCGGCCCGCTGGCGCGGGTCTGCGCGGAGGCGATGGCCCCGAAGCGCTCGGCGATCTCCGCCTCGCTCGCGTCGAGGTCGGCGAGCGCCTCCTCCAACCCTGCGGCGCCGGGAGCGTAGGACCTGGCCGCGTCCTTCGAAGACATCGCACCGCCACAGCCGGCGAGAGGCGCGGTGAGGCCGACGACGACGACGACGAGCGCCACCCAGGGGACCGCGGGCCGGGAAGGATTCGGCAAGGGAGACCTCGGACCTTGGACGTGCGAGCAGGGCAGGACGGCTCGAATGCATCGACAACGGGTGGGACTCGTCGACCTGACACCCGACCCGATTAGGATGTGCCGCATGAAGGTCCCGCTCCTCGCCTCGCGCGCCGCCGGTCTCGCCCTCGCGACGGTCCTCGTCACCGGCATCGGCTGCGAGCGGTCGTCGAAGCGCCCCGCCAACGGCCCCGCCCCGGGGCAGTGGGCGCCAGGAGGGTACGCCCAGGGCGGCTACTCTCCTCAGCCCGGGGGCTATGGCCCTCCTCAGCCCGGGGGCTACGGCGGCGGCTACGGTCAGAACCCGCAGCAGCCCGCACCCTACCCGACGCAGCCTCAGCAGCCGGCGCCGCCCCAGCCGCCGCCCGGCACGCCGACACCGCCGCCCACCACGCCGCCGCCGGCCACGCCGCCGCCGGGACCGGTCTCCAGCGATCCCATCAACAACATCGACGTTGGTTGGCTGCGCAACCGCGCGGGCGCGGTGCTGGCCGAGCTGGTGGCGGCGCTGCCCGCGGCGCAGAAGAACAAGGTGCAGGGCGTGCCCCTGTTCGCAGACCCCACGGTCGGCGAGGTGAATGCCTTTGCCGCGTGCGACGACGCGGGCAAGCCGCTCATGGCCGTGAGTGACGGCCTGCTCGAGGTGCAGGCGCACCTCGCGCAGTTCAAGGCGACCGACGAGGTCTTCGGCGGCCGACGGACCGACGCATACATCGAGCTCATCGCCACCAAGCAGCGCCCCGGCCAGCCGCTCGTGCGGCCGGCGCCTGGATTCATCGATCCGACCCAGCACGTCGACGGCCGGAAGGTCGCGCGGCAGAACGTGATCTTCGACGAACAGCTGGCGTTCGTGCTGGGTCACGAGCTGGCCCACCACCACCTCGGTCACACCGGCTGCGCCAACGGCCAGGGCGGAAGCCGCGGCGTGAACCCGTCGGACCTCGGGCGGCTGCTGTCGCGCGCGGCGCCGATCTTCAACCAGCCGAACGAGATCGCCTCCGACGTCGCCGGCACCAACAACCTGCTCTCCGCGGGCAGGGCGCGGTCGGGGGCAAAGTGGAACGAGGAGGGGGCGATGCTGAGCCTCGCGTTCTTCGCCGGTCTCGACCGGCTGAGCGCGACCGACATCCTCTTCGGTTTCGAGCGCAGCCACCCGCCGCCGGCGTTCCGCGTGCCCATCGTGCAGCAGGCGGCGAACACCTGGCGCCTCACCGGAGGCACGCCCTTCTTCCCGCCGTTCTGAGGCGCCGCTCCCGGGCACAGCGCGTCGTGCTGCGGGCCTTCAGGGCCGCAGCACGTTGCCGCAATCGGTGCAGAACCGGTTCTTCGGCTCGATCTCGGCGCCGCACTGCGGGCAGAGCGTCACGGGCACGACGGTGAGCCCGCTCGCCGACACGCGAGCGCCGGGAGCACCGAGCTCGATGGTCGGGCCACCGTTGAATTCGGTGTCCTCGACAGAGGCGCGCGCGAGGCCGTCCGGGAACATCGGCGCGTCGAGCGACGTGTCCCCGTCCAGCCCGTCGCCGACGAGGTCGTCCGCCCGACCGCCTTGCGGCGCATCGGTCTCGCTGCCGTCGTCCGCCTCGAAGCGGAGGAGGAGCGCGGTGATGTTGTCGGTGCCGCCGGCCTCGTTGGCACTGGCGACCAGCGACTCCGCCGCCTCGCGCAGCTCGCGGGCGCGGGTGACGAGGACCAGCATCTCCTCATCGGTCACCATGCCGGAGAGCCCGTCCGAGCAGAGGAGGATGACGTCGCCGGGGAGGATGTCGTCGCTCTTCAGGTCGACCTTCACGTCCTCCCTCATGCCGAGGGCGCGCGTGATGATGTTCTTGGGGAGGCGGCCGAGCTCCTCCGCCGTGAGGTCGGGCTTGAGGGCGATGGCGTCGTTGATGAGCGAGTGATCGCGCGTCAGCTGCTCGATGGCGCCGTCGCGGAAGCGGTAGCAGCGGCTGTCGCCGACGTGTCCGACGTGGATGCGCGCAGCCGCGCATTCGACCGCCACCGCGACCACCGTCGAGCCCATCCCGTGGTGCTGCCGGAAGCTCTGCGAGATCTCGTGGACGTCGCGGTTCGCCTTGCGGATGCCGGCGGCGAGGCGGAGGCCGTCGCGATCCATGTCCGTCGGGTCGTCGGCCGTGATGAGAGAGGCGGGGACGTCGCCCCCGTCGTGGGTCGCCTCGTAGAAGTTCCGCAGCGACGTCGTCGTCAGCCGGCTCGCGACGTCGCCAGCGTTGTGGCCGCCCATGCCGTCGGCCACGACGTAGAGATCCAGCTCCGGCCTCAGCAGGACATGGTCTTCGTTGTGCTTCCGCTGGCGACCGACGTCGGTCACCCCGTACGCCTCGCAGCGGACTGCAGCTCGCCGTTGCCGTTGCACGATGGGATCTCGCCGCGCCGGGTGGAGGGGAGAATCGGCCGCGGAATATAGCGAACGAGCTGAGCCGGGAGTAGAAAAACGGTCCGGATCAGAACGACGGCGGTGCCGCGCCGGAGCGCGCGGCGGCCGCCACTGTATCTACCGAGGAGCGCACGTCGAACGCGGATCGGCCGGGAGCGAGCTGCAGCGCCAGGCCGGCGGTGAAGAAGGCGTAGATCGAGGCGGTCTCCGCGCCGTCGGGGCGGGAGGCGTAGGTTCCGAGGTCCATCTCCACGTAGGGGCCGAAGCCGAAGCTCGCCGCCGGCGACCACATGGTCCCCAGGGTCAGCTGGGTGAAGTCGATGCCGTGGTACCGCCCCGGCACCAGCTCGCGAGCGACGCGGCTGGTCGCCCCGTCGCCCACGACCTCGGTCGTGCGGAAGCCGACGCCCCAGCGCGCCCAGGGGTCGATCGCGATGCCCTGGGCCAGGTGGTAGGCGAACCCCAGGCCCACCCGCGCGGTGTTGCCGCCGCAAGGGTCGCAGCGAGCGGGGCCGCCGAGGACCGCGAAGCCGCCGGCGAGGCTCAGCTCCGCCCCCCGGGTGATGCCGAGACCGATGGACGCGGACGCGCCGAAGCCGGTCGCGGAGACGTCGTCCGCCGCGAGGCCGGTGGCGACGGAACCGACCGGCCCGACCACCTCGGCGCCGGCGCGGACGATGAGTCGACCGCTCAGCTCGTCGGGCGCGGCGGTGCGAGGGGTGCCCTCGCGCTCGTCGTCCAGGGCCAGCGCCGCGGACGGAGCCGACCACGCCGCGAGCGCGGTCAGGACGGTCAGGCAGCGGCCGAGGGCTCTCGTCATGCGCGCGCGGCTTCTCGCCTGCCGCGCCCCCCGAGTCAACGCTCGTGCGAGGGAGCGTCGCAGCCTCGGCGGCGGGTTCACGATGGTTTTCCACATCGCCGCACCTGACGGTGTGGACAATTGACGCAACTGGCCGCGGCGGTCGTCGACTCCATGGCGTGAACCACCAGGCCGCCCTTCCGCCCCTCCTTCCCGCCACCCTCGACGCTTCCTCCGTCCGCGAGCCGCTGGGCGCGGTCGTGCTGGAGCTTCGCGCCCGCGGGCGCGCCCCCATCCTCGCCACCCTGGAGCCGGGCGCCTCGGTGGTCGTCGGCCGCGGCGCCACCGCCGACGTGCAGCTGGACGATCCGGCGGTCAGCGCGCAGCATGCTCGCTTCACCCACCAGGGTTTCGCCGTCCTGGTGACCGATCTCGGCTCGCGCAACGGTCTCCGGCTCGGCACCGTCCACCTGCACGAGGCGGCGCTAGCGGTGGGGGAGGTGGTCCAGCTTGGGGGGGCGTCGGTGACCGTGCTGGAGCGGCGCGACGCGCGGCACGCGCTGGCCGAGCCGCTGCCGGGGCTGGTGGGCACCTCGCACGCGATGCGCCGGCTGGCCGCGGAGGTGCGACGGATCTCGACGCTGCAGTTACCAGTGCTGGTGCGCGGCGAGACCGGCACCGGAAAGGACCTCGTGGCGCGCGCCATCCACGCCGCCGGCCCGCGACCGGGCGGGCCCTTCGTCGCCATCAACGCGGCGGCGATCGCCCGCGAGCTCGCGGAGAGCGAGCTGTTCGGCCACGAGCGCGGCGCCTTCACCGGCGCACTGCGCGAGCGGCGCGGCGCCTTCCGCGAGGCGCACGGCGGCACGCTCTTCATCGACGAGATCGGCGCTCTCTCCCTCGAGGTGCAGGCCAAGCTGTTGCGGGTGGTGGAGGACGGCGTCGTGCGACCGCTCGGCGGCGAGGGGCGACGGACGGTCGACGTGCGGCTGGTGGCGGCCACCTGCGAGCCGCTCGAGGAGATGGTCGCGGCGCGGGCGTTCCGCCCCGATCTCTTCGAGCGGCTCGCCGCGTGCGTGGTCGTTGTGCCGCCGCTGCGCGTCCGCCGCGAGGACGTGCCGGCGCTCGCGCGCCACGTCCTCGGCGAGAGCGGGCTCGGCAAGGCCCGCCTGGCACCCTCGGCGGTGGCGCTGCTCCGTCGCGAGCCGTGGCCGGGCAACGTGCGCGAGCTGAGGAACGTCGTGGTGGGCGCGGTGCTGCGGGCCGGCGGCGACGTCGTGGAGGCGGCTCACGTCGCGGAGGCGATCGCGGCGCGCTCCGGGCTCCGCGCGCGCCCCAGCGCCGGAGAGGCGCGGCGGCTGCTCGAGGCGACGGGCGGGAACATCAGCGAGGCGGCGCGGCGGGCGGCGATCCCGCGATCGACGCTGCGCGACCTCCTCCGCCTCAGAACGAGCCCTGCATCGTGACGCCCTGGTAGCCCGGGGCCAGCACCGGCACGACCAGCGGGAACGACGCCCGGCCGGTGTCGCGTCCGGAGTCGGGGTCGGCGACGTAGTCGACGAGGATGTAGGTGACGGTCCCCACCAGGCCGACGCCGAACCCGACCCAGCCCACTGCGGAGGCGGCGACGTCTGCGTCGTAGTCGGACAGCGACGAGCGAAGGGCGGTGCACTCCGCACTGAAGCCGACGACGTCCTGACCGGCGGCGCCTTCCTCCACGCAGGGCGGCTGGTCGACCTCGAGCTCGGCCTGCTTCGCGCGGATGCTCGCCGCCGCCTCGTCGGCGGCGGTCGAGGCGCTGCCGGCGAGCGCGGAAAAGGCGATGCCGACGCCGAGCCCGACGAAGGTCACGCCGGTGCCGACCCACGCCAGCGGCTTGCGTCCGTACCACTCGAAGAACGACTCCTTGCCGCCGATCGGCTGCGGCGGAGGAGGCTGCGGCTGCTGGCTCGGCATCGGTGCGAACGGCGGCGGCTCCTCGGGGGTGGGCGAGACGGGCGGCGGCGGGGGGGGGCCGCCGCCGAACGACAGTGACACGTTGGTCGGCGCGCCCTTCTTCGCCTGCGCCGCAAAGGTCGTGTTGCGACCGTCGAGCGTGGCGACGACGGTGCGCAGGCCCGACTCGACGAAGATCGGATCAGCGAGGGGCGACTTGCCGACGAGCGTCCCGTCGACGCTGACGTCGGCGTTCGCCTGGTCGACCGTGATCACGAGGAAGGCGGCACGCTTCTTCGCCTCCTCCACGTTGGCCTGCGCCGTGGCGCGCTGCTCCGGCGACGCGTCCGTCGACTCGCGGAGGAACTGCGTCAGGTGGTTGCCGGCGTCGACCGGGTGGTTCGATTTCAGCTCGGAGAGGCCGAGGTTCAGCAGCACCGCGGGGTGGCGCTTCAGCGCGTACGCCTGGAGGAACGCGACGCGCGCGTCCTCGAACTTGCCGGCATCGAACGCCGCAACGCCCTCCTTGTAGCGCTGGCGCGCGATGTCGGTCGCGGCGTCCTGCGCATGGGCAAGAGGCTCGGCCAGCGGCGCGCCCACGGGGAGGAGGGCAGGCAGCGCCAGGGACGCGGCGAGGAACGTGGCAGCGACACGCAGCTTCAAGGCCAGCTTCAAGACGGAGTGTCTCCTCAGGCGCCGCGGCTCAAAACGGTGCGTCGCGGATGATGCCGCCCGAGGGCGGCTTGGGCGGGGGTTTCGGCGCGCCGGTCGGCGGCTTGGGGGGGCTGCCGCCGGACGGCGGCTTCGGGGGGCTCTGTGGCGGCGACGCCTTCGGGTCGGCGGCTTTGGGCGGATCGGAGGCCCTGGGCGCCTCGGGCTCGGCCGACGCGGTCGGCTGGACGGTCGCAGACGTCTTCTCCGGGGCGGGCTCGGGGGGCAGCGGAGGCGGGACCATCTCAGGAGCGGCGGTCTTCGCGGGTGTCGCCACCGGCGTGGGCATCGGCGGCGGCGTCGCGTCACCGCTGGCGAGGAAGAAGACCACCGCGGCCACCGCGGCCAGGGCGACGCCGACGCCGACCATCGTCCCCGCCTTGCCGCCGTGCCGGACCGGGATGTCGATGGGCTCGTCGTCCACCGCGCGGGCGACGCGCTGGGCCATCGGCGCGGGCACCGCCGGTCGCGCCTTCGCAGCGGGGGCGGGAGGAGCGACCTCGGGCGGGGGGACCGACGCGATGGGACGCGCCTGGGTTGCGATCTGATCTTCCGCGTCCGCGGGCGGCGGCTCTGAGGTGCCGATCCCGAGGCGCGTCGAGGACGCCTTCACCGGCTGGACGGGAGGCAGCGCCTCGGCCGGGCTGGGGGCCGCCTCCTGCTTCGGCAACAGCGCCTCCCTTGGAAGCAGGGGCGCCATGTCGGTGGGCAGCGTGTCGCCCACGTCGACGTTCGGGATGGGATCGATGGCCGTGGGCCGGCCCTCGGCAGAGGGACGGTCGCCGGGCACCTCGGCGGGCGCGGCGACGATGGCCGGGGCCGCTGCGGCGGGCGCCTCTCTGGAGGGCGACGACGGGTCGGCGGACGCCTGCCGCGAGGACAGGGTCTCTTCCTCCTCCCAGGCGGGCCGGATGAGCGACGCCAGCCGATCGGCCTCGTCGGGATCGAGGTCCCCGCGATCCACGCTCTCGTCGGCGGTGGAGGTCATGGCTTGAGCGGCGGGACCGGGCCCCTGTCGGCAGCGCACCCTAGCATCCGAGGTTCGACTCCTGCAAAGGTGCTGTCGCGGTGCCCCCGACCCCTCGACCCGCCGTCCGACGCTCGCTGTGGGGCCCGACCGTCGCGGTGGCCGTCGCGCTCTTCGTGAGCCCGGGCACCGGATGCGGCACCTCGACGGTGGCACCCGGCGATGCCGGGGCCCCGGCGAACGGGTCGGCCGAGCTCGAGCGGGCCCGAGCATGGCTCGAGCCGGGGGCAGTGCTCCCGTCCCGGCCGGAGGTCGTCGGGGTCTCCGACCGGCTGGCCATCGACGCTGTGAAGGGCGAGCCCGCGGCGGGCGCGGAGCTGGCGCGCACGGCCGGCGACCTGCGCGCGCGCCTCTGGCGGGTGGAGGGCACCGCCACCGACGCCCGCGAGGCGCTGGAGCTGTGGGCCTCGGCGCTCCGCAACGCGCCGGTGGGCGAGGCCAGCTGCGACGTCGGCCGGCGCCGCGCGACGCTCGCCGGCGATCTCGCCGGGGACGCGGCGGTCGCCCTTCGCGAGCTCTTCCTCGAGAGACGCCGCCAGGCGGCGCGCCTGGCCGAGGCCTCGGCGACCAGCGCGTGCCTCGCGCGCTTCGATCGCGACCTCGCGATGCTCGCTCCGTGGCGGCCGGTCGGCGCGGCGCTCGACGCGCTGGAGGCCGAGGCCGATCGAGTCGCGCGTGACGCCGCGCGGCCGGCGCCCGCCGGGCCTGGCCCCAGCGTCGCGGCGCAGCCGCCCGAGCCCGCCGGCTCGGTCGAGGCGTCGCCGGCCGGCTCGGGTCAGGTTGTGGCGCCGCGCGCCGACATGGTCTCGACCGGCACGGTCACGCTCACCAAGGTCGAGACGTACGGCGCCGAGAGCTCGGGCCGCGTCGTCCTCCACCTCTCAAACCCGACCACGTTCCAGGTCGGCGTCCTCGCCGCGGACGCGGGGGGAAAGGGGCCACGCGTCTACCTCGACCTCGCGCGTGCCAGGGTGAAGGGCGTCGCCGCCGACACGCTGGTGGGCGGCGCCGTGGAGCGGGTGCGCGTAGGCAAGCGCGAGGAGGGGCTGCGCGTGGTGCTCGATCTGCGCGAGTCGCTCCACCACCGCGTCTTCTACCTGCCGGAGCCGTTCCGGATCGTGATCGACATGTCGTCCCGGCCTCCGGCCGCGGACCCGCGCACCCCGGACGGCAAGCGCGTGGTGCGGCGCATCGCGATCGACCCCGGGCACGGCGGGGCAGATGGCGGCGCGGTGGGTCCCACTGGCCTCCGCGAGAAGGACGTGGCGCTCGACGTCGCCCACCGCGTGGCGCCGCTGCTCGCCCACGAGCTGAAGATCGAGACGCTGCTGACGCGCGACGGGGACGTCTACGTCCCCCTCGAGGAGCGGACGGCGCGCGCCAATGCTTTCCACGCAGACCTCTTCGTGTCGATCCACTGCAACGCCAGCGAGAACGGCGAGGCGACCGGCGTCGAGACCTTCGTGCTCGATCCCTTCCGCGAGGCCGGGCGCGCCTCGGCGCGGCTCGTCGCCCTGGAGAATGGACTCCTTCGCGGCAAGACGCAGCTCGACCCCGCGAAGATCGACGCCGAGATGGAGGCCGCGCTGGGGCGTCTGTCGATCGGAGACAACGGGTCGCGGTCGCGGCTCTTCGGCGAGCTCCTGCAGCGCGCCACCATGGCCTCGATGGCGAGGCGCTACGACGGCACGCGCGACCACGGCGTGAAGACCGCGGGCTTCTACGTACTGGCGGGCGCCGAGATGCCGGCCGTGCTCTTCGAGACGTCCTTCATCTCCAACCCGGGGGATGAGGCGCGCCTCGCCACCGCCGATTACCGGCAGAAGCTCGCCGACGCGATCGTCAACGCGGTGCGCGCGTACCGCGA
>JBKJLX010000008.1:0-3322 GCA_046596645.1 Polyangiaceae bacterium | reverse complement strand
GCGTGGTGGATCCGCGCGTACATCCTCCGCTTCATCCTCAACAACTGGCGCCTGGTGAAGCTCGGTACGACCCAGGCCCAGCGGAAGCTCTTCTTCAACCTCAACAAGGAGAAGGAGACGCTGCGCGCGCTGGGGATCGATCCTGAGCCGGCGCTCATCGCCAAGCGCCTGGGCGTCGAGGAAAAGGAGGTGGTCGACATGGACCGCCGCCTCTCCAGCGGCGAGGCCAGCCTCGACGCGCCCATCGGCGACGGCGAGGGTCGCAGCGTCTCGCGGATGGAGCTCTTGCCCTCCACCGGCATGGGCCCGGAGGCAGAGCTGCAGCGGTCGGAGATGGACGCCCTGGTGAAGGAGCACCTGGCGGAGTTCCGCGAGGGCCTCAAGGGCAAGGACGTTCATATCTTCGACAGGCGCATGACGGCCGAGGACCCGCTCACCCTGCAGCAGCTGGGCGACGAGTTCGGCATCTCGCGCGAGCGCGTGCGGCAGCTCGAAGCCCGCCTCACCGGCAAGCTGCGCGAGTTCCTGAAGGTGCGGCTCGGCGACGCCGTCCTGCGGTGAGCGCCCCGCGCGACGGCTCGGCCGGGGCCGCTGCGGGCGGCGGGCTCCTGTGGATCGTCGCGACGCCCATCGGCAACCTGGAGGACCTGCCACCGCGCGCGGCGCGGGTGCTGCTGGAGGCCGATCTGATCGCCGCCGAGGACACGCGCCGCGCACGCATCCTCCTCGGTCACGTCGGCGCCGCGTCGAAGACCGTGGTGCGGCTCGACGCGCACGCCGAGCGGGGGGAGGCGGTGGGGCGGCTCGTCGATAGGCTCCGTCAGGGCGCGAGGGTGGCGCTGGTGACCGACGCCGGAACGCCGGTGGTCAGCGACCCTGGCTCCGCCCTGGTGCGCGCGGCGCGCGCCGCCGGGATCGCGGTGAGCCCCATCCCGGGCCCGAGCGCGGTGACCGCGGCGATCAGCGCCTCGGGCCTGGTCGAGGGGCCCTTCCGCTTCGTCGGCTTCCTCCCGCGCTCCGGCGATGAACGGCGAGAGGCCATCGCGCGGATGCAGGGAGACCGCGACCCGCAGGTGCTGTTCGAGTCGCCACAGCGCCTCGGCGCTACGCTGGTCGATCTCGCGGCGGCGATGCCCGATCGCGACGCGGTGATCGGCCGCGAGCTGACCAAGATGCACGAGGAGATCCTGGGCGGGACGCTGGCCGAGCTGGCGGAGCGCGGCGCCGAGAGGGAGTGGCTGGGCGAGATCACGCTCGTCCTCGGCCCGCGGCCGGCGGGGGACGAGGCGCGCGTGGCGCTCGCCGACGAGGACGTGCTGGCCCGGATCGACGACGGACTGGCGCGCGGCGAGCGGCCGCGCGACCTCGCCGAGCGCCTTGCGGTGGAGACGGGCCGGCCGCGGCGCGACCTGTACGCCCTGGCGGTGAAGCGCCGCGCCACCTGACACCGCTTCCTTTCGCCGATGGGCGGCGCCCGCTACGCTGACGCTTCCCTTATGCGCTCGCGCGCGCTCGGAGCCGTCATCATGAAGCTTCTGCGATCCTCTCCGCTGCTCCTCACCTCCCTCCTGGCGCTGGCCTGTTCGGAGGATCGCGGCGCGCTGAATCCCTCGTCTGGGAACGTCGCGGCCAGCTCGGCGGCCTCGGGCGCGGACGGGGGCGCTGGCGGCGCGGGCACCGGCACCGGGGGCACCGGCGTGACGTCGACGGGCGGCGGCGATGCGGTCACCGGCACCGGGGGTGGCGCTCAGAGCTCGACCAGCAGCGCCGGCGGCGGCGGAGCGGCGCCCGGCACCGGCGGAGGCGGCGGCGCCGGGGGGAGCGGGGGCGCCGGCGGCGCCGGGGGGAGCGGGGGCGCTGGCGGCGCCGGCCTGCCTGTGTCGTGCACCAACGAGCAGCTCGACGACGGCGAGACCGCGGTGGACTGCGGCGGCGACGTCTGCAACGGCTGTGACGCGGGCCTCGCCTGCCTCGACGCCGACGACTGCCTGGACTCGATCTGCACCGACCTGTTCTGCGTAGCGGGGACCTGCGTCGACGATGTCACCAACGGGGCCGAGACCGACGAGGACTGCGGCGGCGGCACCTGCGACCCCTGCGACGTGAATCTGATGTGCGCCGATGGCTTCGACTGCACGTCGAGCGTGTGCAGCGACCTGGGCTTCTGCTCCGCGCCCGCCTGCGACGACATGGTCCAGAACGGTGACGAGACCGACGAGGACTGCGGGGGGACGTGCCCCGGCAACTGCGCGAACAACGAGTCGTGCCTGGTGGGCGAGGACTGCATCAGCGGGGTGTGCCCGCTGCTCGTCTGCCTGCCCCCCACCTGCAGCGACGGCGTGATGAACGGCGACGAGACCGACATCGACTGCGGCGGCAGCTCGGCGTGCAACGACTGCGGCGCCGGGAAGGCCTGTGACGGCGACGGCGATTGCCTCTCCGAAGACTGCAGCGCAGTCGGCGTCTGCCTCTGCCCATCGGGCATGACGACCATCCCGGTGCAAGGCGGCGGCTCCTACTGCATCGACCCCACCGAGGTGACCTACAAGGAATACGAGGGCTTCGTCCTCGCCAACCCTCCGCAGGTCGACCCAGTGATCTGCGCCTTCAACACGGAGTACGTCCCCACGCTCTGGCCACCCAGCGCCACGGCGTTGTCGGCGACCTACGAGCAGCGGCCGGTTCGCCACGTCGACTGGTGCGATGCGGCGGCGTACTGCGAGTGGCGGGGCAAGCGGCTCTGCGGCGCCATCGAGGGTGGGCCGGCCAACCTGGACGAGCTCGCCATGGCGAGCGAGGACCAGTGGTTCAACGCCTGCACCGCCATCGGCATCAACACGTATCCGTACAGCGGGGCGTTCGACACGTCGCAGTGCACGGAGAGCGTCGGCGACATCGACCCCACCCTCCCCTCCGCGGTGCGTGATTCTCAGGGCACCGTCCTCTCCACGTGCGAGGGTGGCTTCTCCAACGTCTTCCAGATGAGCGGGAACATGGCGGAGTGGGTCGACGCGTGCGACGCGGCGGTCGGCGGCGCCGACGGATGCATCGTCCGCGGCGGCTCGTTCCTCACCGCTGTCGAGGCCGATCTGACCTGCGCTGCCACCGACAGCGTTGCCCGCAACACGAAGTCCACCGACATCGGCATCCGCTGCTGCCAGTAGGCGCGCACCACCCGCACACCGCCCAGCACATTCCGCGAGCGGAACGGGAGCCCGCGCAGCGCTCCGGCTGCGATGCGGTCAGAGCAAGGTCATCGGCCTCGGCAACCCGCTGCCGCCGCGTCGGAGACGCAGCGCGGAGGCGTGCCCTCGAGGGAGGG
>JBKJLX010000853.1:0-11968 GCA_046596645.1 Polyangiaceae bacterium | reverse complement strand
ATGCCGGCGCTCGGGCCGTCCTTCGGCGTCCCGGCCTTGGGGACGTGGAGGTGGAGGTCTATGGACTTCAGCCACTCCGGGTCGAGCATCAGCCTCTCCGCCTTGCTGCGGACGAAGCTCACCGCGGTCGACGCCGACTCCTGCATCACGTTGCGCAGGTTGCCGGTGAGGACGACGTTCCCCTTCCCCGGCATTTTCGAGGCCTCGATGAAGAGGATGTCGCCGCCGCCGGCGGAGGTGCTGAGGCCCGTGGCGACGCCGGGCTCGAGCTCGGGCTCCATCGACTCCGGCCGGTAGCGGTGGGGGCCGAGGACCGACTCGATGTGCTCGGGGCTCGCGACCTCGCGTACGTCCTGCCCTTCGGCGACCTTCACGGCGGTGGCGCGGCAGACCGCGGCGACCTCGCGCTCCAGCCCGCGGACGCCGGCCTCGCGCGTGTAGTGGTCGAGCAGGGCGCCGATCCCGTCCTCGGTGAACTCCAGCCGCTCGTCGGTCAGGCCGTGGGCGCTGAGCTGCTTGGGCACCAGGAACTCCTTGGCGATGCCCATCTTCTCGTTGCGGGTGTAGCCGGGGACCTCGATCACCTCCATGCGGTCGATCAGCGGCCCGGGGATGGCGCCGCGATCGTTGGCGGTGGCGAGGAACGTCACCTGCGACAGATCGAAGGGCAGGTCGAGGTAGTGGTCCTGGAAGGTCGAGTTCTGCTCGGGGTCGAGCACCTCGAGCAGGGCCGAGGTCGGGTCGCCGCGGACGTCGGCGCCCATCTTCTCCACCTCGTCGAGGACGATGACGGGGTTCCGGCTGCCGGCCTTCTTCAGCGCCTGGATGATGCGACCCGGCAGCGCGCCCACGTAGGTTCGGCGGTGGCCGCGGATCTCCGCCTCGTCGCGCACGCCGCCGAGCGCGATGCGCTCGTAGCGACGGCCCATCGACCGCGCGATCGACTTGCCGAGGGACGTCTTGCCCACCCCGGGCGGGCCCACGAACAGAAGAATAGGGCCCTTCTTGTCCGCTCGAAGCTGGCGGATCGCCGTGTACTCAACGATGCGCTTCTTCACCTTCTCCAGGCCCAGGTGGTCCTCGTCCAGGCAGCGACGCACGTCATTCACGTCGATCTTGTCCTGGGTGGTCTTCGACCAGGGAAGGTCGGCGATCCACTCCAGGTACGTCTTGGTGACGTTGAACTCCGCCGACTGCTGCGACATCGAGCGCAGGCGGGAGAGCTGCTTCTTCGCCGTCTTCTCCGCATCCGGTGAGAGCCCGGCCAGGCGCAGCCGCTCGCGCAGCTCCTCGATCTCGTCGTCGTCGCCGGCCTCGCCCAGCTCCTCGCGGATCGTCTTCATCTGCTGGCGGAGGATGTACTCGCGCTGGCTCTTGCCCATCTCCTCCTGGACCATGGAGGAGATCTCCTTCTTCACCCGCAGCACCTCGAGCTGCCGGCCGACCATGGCGAGGACGAGGCGCACGCGCCCCTTCACGTCGAAGGCCTCGAGGATCTGCT
Organism: Polyangiaceae bacterium; assembly: GCA_046596645.1. Taxonomy (GTDB): domain Bacteria; phylum Myxococcota_A; class Polyangia; order Polyangiales; family Polyangiaceae; genus JBKJLX01. The sequence continues at coordinate 10,467 of JBKJLX010000853.1, read as the reverse complement.
GCTTGTCGCCCACCGAGGCCTGGGCCTGGGGGAAGTTGGAGGCGATGAGGTCGGCCAGGGCGCCCGGCTCGCGCACGTTGTCGAGGATGCCCGCCGTGTCCTTGGGCAGGTTCGGCATGAGCTGCAGTACCTCGCGCGTCGCCTCGCGCAGGCCGGCGCCCAGCGCGTCGAGCTCGACGTCGCGCGCCAGCGACTCCGGCACCCGTTCCACCGACGCGCGCATGTACGGCTCGAGCGAGAGCGGCGCGCGGATGCGGAAGCGGCCCAGGCCGTTCAGCACCACCGAGTAGTTGTTCGCGCCCAGGCGGATGACCTTGACCACCCGGGCCAGCGTCCCCACGTCGTAAAGCTCGCGGAAGCTCGGCTCGTCGACGTCCGGCGAGCGCTGGCTGAGGACGCCGACGACCGCGCGCTCGCGCCCGAGGAGATCCTCCACCAGGCGCACGCTGCGGGGTCGCCCGACGTTGATCGGGACGACCGACATCGGGAACAGCACCGAGTTGCGGAGGGGGATGATGGGCACCCCCTCCACGCCTTCGCTCGACGGACCCGACGGTCCGGAGGGCGGAGGCCGGCCAGGCGGACCGGAGGTCATGAGGAGGACCCTAGTACACGCGGGGAGGTTCGGCTAGGCGCGCGGCCCCGGCGTGCTCTGCGCGACGATCAGAAATCCTGGATCCTCCACGCGCCGCGCTCGCGCACGAACGAGACGGTACCGCCAGCGCCGTAGGACATCGACGCGCTGTCGCCCGTCTCCTCGATGGCGGCGGTGGGCAGCGCAGCCTCCAGCGCCTGGACGATCTTCTCCATCTCCTCGCGCTGCGCGCCCTCCCACGCGACCTTGAGCTTGGCCGCGGTGAGCGCGCCGCCGTCGTCCGCGGGCCGCGCCGGGGCGACCGCGTTCGGCGCACCCGGTTCCGCCGGTGGTGGCGGGACGGGGAGAGCCGCCGCGGAGGGCCCTCCCCCGGCGCGCTCCTCCTCCGGGACGTACCGCAGCACGACGTCCCATCGCTTGCGCTTGAAGGCGCGAACGAAGCCGAGGAGCGCCTGGCGTGGCGTCGCGTCGCCGTAGAGATCGATCGCCGACCCCTCGACCTTCCACGCGCCGTCCTCGAGGACCAGCGGGACCTCTTCCCCCGAGGGAAGGAGAACGCGCGCGGTGACGCGTGCCTCGCCGCTGGGGCGTGCGAGCGACCGCGCGATCTCCTGCGCCTCGCCAGGGTTCTCGACCACGGCTCGGCGGAACGCCTCCAGCGAGAGGCCGCGACGGGCCTCCTCGCTCAGCATCCGGTAGGCGTCCTCGACCCGCTTCTCGTCGAGGGCGCGCGCGTAGGCGCGCAGGGCGTCGTTGGGCTGGGTCGCCGAGGGGCCGGAGACGCACGCCGGGAGCGCGAGGAGGGCCGCGAGCCCGAGGACGAGGATGCTTCGCCGCAAGGGCGGAGATTCTATCACAGGCACCGACCGCAGCCGGGAACCGCAGCCGGGAACCGGAACCGGAACCGGAACCGGAACCGGAACCGGAACCGGAACCGGAACCGGAACAACCCCGCCTCAACAGCAAAGGCGCCCCGTCCACGCGCGGACGCCACACGAAGTCCGCCGGGAGTGCGTCCGGCAGCGCACCCTGGCGGTGGCACTCTCGATGCACCGCTCGAAGCCCACCGGACACCTCGTGTCCGCGACGAGGCACTTGATGGCGTTCGATAAGGGCTCCTTTCTCCTGATGACCGCCGCTCTGGCGGGTGGCGGCGTCGCGGGCTACGTCGTGAACGAGAAGCGCAACGAGGACCAAGTTCGCGTCGAGCCGCCGCCGGCGATGAACACGACGCCCGTGGCCGCCCCGGCGACTCCTCCGGTCGACGGCAAGGCGACCGACCGGGCCGCCGCCACGACGGACGGCGGGGCGAACCCTGCGAAGGACGTCGCGACCGCGCCCGCCTGCAGCGACGACGTCGGCACGCCAGCGGCGTGTCCGGTCGACTTCCCGGGTCCCTCCGAGGAGGGCCTCTGCAAGGGCGGCCTGCACTGGGCCGGCAAGCGCTGCGCAGACTTCAAGGCGACGATGAAGCCGCGCGTCGCGCAGGCCGCCATCGATTGCCTGCGCACCCTGCAGGGCGCCGCGACCTGCGACGCGCAGCGCGCCAACGCGTGCGGGCACATGGCGCTGATGACCGCCTGCCAGGAGGCGGTGCCGGCGACGCACGGCTCGGTGACCTCCACCTCGCTCGCCAGCGCCCCCGCGCTCGACGCCAGCGAGGGCACGGTCGCAGGCCAGTGTCTCGCCGTCGTGAAGGCCGCCGCCGCGACGGCCCCCGGTGTCTCCTACGCCGACTGCGTTCGCACGCTCTCCGGCATGAACGAGCTGGGCCGACGCAACGCGGTCGCCTGCATGCAGGCCGCGCCGGCGAACGCGCTTGGCCTGCTCGGCTGCGAGGCGATCGCCACGCCCCCCGCGGGGCCAGTCGTCCGGTAGCGCTGCGCTGCCAGGTCTCGAAGGCGCCTCGTGCAGCGGTCTCCGGTGGTAGCCTGCGCCGCCGATGCGCGAGCACGACGACGACGCCGAGCTGCCGTCGTCGCGCGACGCCGGGGCGGAGGACTTCCTCTACCACCTGTACCGGGGCAGCGAGCTCCTCCAGGACAACCGCGTCCACGAGGCGAAGAGCGAGCTCGAGCAGGCGCTCAGCCGCAAGCCGGCCGACCCCAAGAGCCAGGACCTGCTGGCGGTCGTCTACTTCCGGCTGGGCATGTACCCGCGCGCCATCTCCATCTACGAGGTGCTGGTCCGCCAGCACCCGGAGTCGGTGACGCCGCGGGTGAACCTCGCGCTCTGCTACGTGAAGACCGGCCAGCCCGAGCTGGCGCGGGTCGAGCTGGAGCGCATCCTCGACGCCAACCCCTCCCATGCGCGCGCCTGGGGCTATCTCGGCTTGACCTACCAGCGGCTCGGCGAACTGGAGCGCGCGCGCCACGCCTTTCTCTCCGGCGGCCACGAGAGTATGGCCCGCCGCATCGAGGAGATGCTGGGCGCGGCGCCTCCGCCCGCGCCGGACAGCGAGCGCACCGAGATCGGGCTCGCCGCACGCGACGCCGCCGCCGCCCTCGACGCCGAGGGCGCGCTTCGGTCCGACCCCGGCGCCGACCCCGAGGACCTGCCGGCGGCCGGGCACTGGGCGGCACACGAGCCGGGGCGCGAGGGGGCCACCGAGCGCCCCGCCCCCGGCTTTGGCAGCATGCCGCCGGTCTCTCCACACGATCTCGCACCGTCGACGCCGCGCCCGCCTGGGGTTCCGGCCGCCTTCACGCCGTCCTTCGCCCCCTCGTCGCTGCGACCGTCGATGGCTCCGCCCTCGGTGCTCCCGGAATCGTTCGCGCACGCTGCGTGGGTCCCCAGCGGGATGCCGCCCCCGGTGGTGGAGCCGCCCGGCATCTTGCGGGCGCGCGACGTGGTGCGCGCGGCGCTCCTCGTCTTCCCGCGCGATCGGACGACGGTGGTCCACCCCGACGGTCACGTGTTGATGCGCGCGACGGCCGGCGTCTCGGTGCGGCTCGATCACACGCGCTCCATCGCTTGTGGCGCGGGGTGGTCCGCCGAGCCGCTCCCCCGGCGGTCGCGCGCCGGGCGCGACGGGGACGAGCCCCTCGGCGGCAGCGGGTCACCGATCTCGTCGATCGAGGGCCGAGCAGAGCTGGTCCTGGCGCCGCCCGCCGGCCAGCGACTGGTGCCGATCCTGCTGGAGGAGGACGAGCCGCTGACGCTCCGCGAGAGCGCGCTCGTCGCCTTCGAGGTCGGCGTGCGCTACGAGTGCGGGCGCATGGCGGTGGGCGACGGAGAATCGATCCCCCTGGTGCAGGTGCGTGGCGAGGGCGTCGTCGTCGTCGCCGCGCCGCCGTCGCTGGGCTCGGTCGAGGTCGAGAACGGCCGGACGGTCCTGGTGCCTGCGCAGTCGGTCATGGGGTGGGTTGGCGCGCTCGTCCACCGCGTGCTCCTCGCCAGCGAGTCGCCGGCGGGCGGGCGCGGGCTGGTCGCGTTCTCGGGCGAGGGCATGGTGCTGGTCGATGTCCGCTGAGCACGCGGGCGGCAACGGCGGCGAAGGCGCAGGCGACCGGCCCTCGCTCCGCACCCACAAGAAGCGGCTGCGAAAGGAGCAGCGGAAGGAGCAGCGTGTCCAGCTGCGGCAGCTCCGGAAGCAGCAGCGCAAGACGCTGTGGGAGGACGCGAAGAACGTCCCCAACCTCCTGACATTCGGCCGCGTGCTGATGATCCCGGTGGTGCTCCTGCTCCTGGGGCGGGGCACGCCGCGCGACTGCTTCTGGGCCGCCTGCGTGTACGCGCTCGCGTGCATCACCGACGCGCTCGACGGCTGGCTGGCGCGCCGGCAGGGTCTGGTCAGCGTCCTCGGGAAGTTCCTCGACCCCCTGGCGGACAAGCTGCTGGTCGTCGCGACGCTGGTGTGGCTGGTGCCGATGGGGCGCATCGCGCCCTGGGCGGTGGCGCTCCTCATCTCGCGCGAGCTGTCGATCACGGCGCTGCGGTCGATCGCCTCCAGCGAGGGGCTCGTCATCTCGGCCAGCGAGGGCGGCAAGGCGAAGACCGCGCTGCAGATGGTGGGAATCCTCTGCCTGATCCTCGGCTACCCGTACCGCATCCACGGCGGTCTCTACGACTTCGGCGTCGTCGATCTGGTGCGCGTGGGGCGCCTCCTCGTCTACTCGTCCCTCTTCTTCTCCCTGACCAGCGCCGCGGAGTACGTGGGCCTCTTCGTGGGCGCGATCGAGAAGAAGAACGCTCCCGGCTCCTGATTGCGGGCGGCGTGACGGGCCGCGCGAGGTGGTGTAAGCCCCCGGGCGCGCCATGCCCCTTCTCCGCGCCCGCTTCGCGCTCCTCGTCGCCGTGACCCTCGCCGGTCCGGTGCTCGCCGTCGCTTGCTCCAACCAGGCCGAGGGTGAGCGCTGCGATCGCAACAACGATGACGAGGACTGCCAGGATGGCCTGGTGTGCACGTCGAGCCAGGTGCTCGGCGGCAGCGCCGACATCTGCTGCCCCGAGAACCTGGGCGACAGCGAGAGCGCGGCCTGCATCCCGGGCGGTGGCGCCACCAGCGCCACGTCGTCGGGGGCCGTGACCGCGGTCACCACATCGATCTCCTCCGCCTCGTCGTCCAGCGGCGGCGGCGCCGGCCAGGGCGGCGGCGAGGGCGGCACCACCCCCACCGGCACCGGCGGGGCCGGCGGCACCGCGGGCGACCAGGGCGGCGGCGGCGCCGGGCAGGGCGGCTCCACCGGTTCGGGCGGTCAAGGCGGCTGACCGCGGTGGCGGTCGCGATGACGTCGGTCCTCGCGCCGTCCGATCTCGCGGCGATCGTGCACGGCGTCCGCGTCCGCGTGGGCGGCCGGGTGCGGTTCGAGTCGGGTCGCCCGTGCCTGGTCGACGCGCTGGGTGCATGCTCGGTGCGCATGGACGCGCCCGCCCCCGCTCAGCCCCTCCGCGAGGGTCAGCTGGCGATCGTCGAGGGCATCGCCGCGGGAGACGCGCTACTCGCGGCGTCGGTGGCGTGGCAGTCGCAGGGCGCCGCGCCCGGACCCGACGTCGCGCGCCTGCTGGAGCGCGGCGTCGGGCGCACCCTGCGCGCGCGCTCGCGCGCAGTCGCCGCGGTTCGCGCCCACTTCGAGGGAGAGGGCTTCCTGGAGGTGGAGACGCCGGCGCGCGTCCCCTGCCCCGGCCTCGACGTTCACCTCGACGCCTTCGGCGTGGCTTCGTCGCGGTCGCCGCGCTGGCTCTCGACCTCGCCCGAGTTCCAGATGAAGCGACTGCTGGTCGGCGGCGTCCCGCGCTGCTTCCAGCTCGCGCGCTGCTTCCGCCGCGAGGAGCTGGGCGATCGCCACGAGCCCGAGTTCACCATGCTCGAGTGGTACCGGGGCTTCGGCGCGATCGATGAGGTCATCGCCGACACCGAGGCGGTGTGCGTCGCGGTCGCCGCGGCGGTGGGCCGCGATGGGCTCCTCGTCGACGGCGAGCGTGCGATCGCCCTGCCGCGCCCGTTCCCGCGCTTGACCGTGGCGGAGGCGTTCGATCGACACGCCTCCGTCGGCGAGGCCGAGGTGCTGCGCCTCGCCGCGGAGGACGAGGAGCGCTTCTTCCGCGTCCTGGTGGACGAGGTCGAGCCTGCGCTGGCCGAGCTGCCGTACGCAGTCGTTCTGCACCGCTACCCGGCGCCCTTCGCCTCGCTGGCGCGACTCTGCGAGGACGACCCCCGCTGGGCCGAGCGCTTCGAGGTGTACGCGGGCGGCGTCGAGCTCTGCAACGGCTTCGGCGAGCTGACCGACGCCGTCGAGCAGCGACGTCGATTCGAGCGGGACCGCGCGGCGCGCAGGGCGGCGAAGCGCGACGTCTACCCGCTCGATGAGCGGTTCCTCGGCGCGCTCGTCGAGGGGATGCCGCCGGCCGCGGGCAACGCGCTGGGCTTCGATCGGCTGCTCGCGGCGGCGCTGGGCGTCCTCCGCATCGCGGACGTGGTGGCGATCCCCGAGGCGGAGCTCGGCTCATGAGCAGCAGCCGCCCGCCGGCGGGCGCAGCGCAGGCCGACGAGGCGGCCGCGCTGCGCGCTCTCGCCGCGAAATACCGCGAGCTCGCTGCGCTGCGGCGCGCTCGAGAACGCGGCGAGCCGCCGCCGGCGAAGGAGGTGTTCCGCAAGCTGGCCGCCGCCCACCCCGGCGCGCTCTACGAGCTGGACACCCTCACCCTGGAGGAGATCGAGACGCGCGCCGACGCGCTCGAGCATGCCGTGACCGGGCTCCGCGTGCTCGAGCCATGGATGCGGTGGATGGCGCGCTACCATCAGCTGGTGCGCGAGGAGCTCAGCGCGCGCCGACGGAGCCGCACCCCCGGGCCGCGCAGCCGCGCCACCGCGGTGGCCATCCGCCGGATCGCCGACGAGGAGGGCATCGACGCCGAGCTGGTCGCCGCATCGCTCTTCGCGCGGCCGCGGCGCGGCGTGCGCGGTGACGAGGGCTGACCCGTGCCTTACCGCAGCGGCGGCGACGAGCAGCACCTGGCGCCTGGCAGCACGGTGGTGGACGACCTGGTCCGCCAGTTCGCCGACCCCTACGCCTTTCTGCGCGAGCTGGTGCAGAACTCGATCGACGCCGGCGCGCGGTCGATCCGCGTCCACATGGATCGCGACGCACGCGGCGGCGCGGCGTGGTCGGTGACGGACGACGGCGCAGGGATGACGCTGGAGCTCATCGAGGGCCCGCTCCTCACCGCCTTTGCCTCCTCGAAGGAGGGCGACGACCGATCGATAGGGAAATACGGCGTCGGCTTCCTCTCGGTGTTCGGGATGGCGCCGACCCTCGTGCGCGTCGTGACCCACCGGGCGGAGGGCGCGCACGAGGTGCGGCTGTTCCCCGACCACGCCTTCGAGGTGGAGGAGCTGCCACCACGGTCGGGCCACGGCACCCTGGTGGTGGTCGAGCACCCCATCCCCGCCGGGGGCGACGCCGCGCACGAGGACCGCGGCGAGGCCGCGCTGCTGCGCTGGTGCCGCCATGCCGAGGTGCCGATCGAGCTCGATCGCCCGACGAGGAGCGGCCGGCGAACCGTCCGGGTGGACCGCCCCTTCGCCCTCTCAGCGGCGGTGATCGCGGAGGCCAAGGTCGATGGCCTCTGGGCGCTGGTGGGCGTCACCGCGGGGACCGATCGCCTCGGCGCCGCCCCCGACGACGACGCCGGCACCGGCGACTTCGCAGGCCTCTACAACCGGGGCCTGACCCTCATCGCGTCGACCGCAGGCGATCACGTGATCCCGGGCCTTCGCTTCAAGCTCATGGGGGCTGCGCTGCGCCACACGCTGAGCCGCGATGACGTGAAGCGCGATCGCGAGCATGCGCGTGCGATGGACCTGGTGAGGCGCACCGCAGCAGGCCCGCTTCGCGATGCCATCGACGCGCACCTCCTCGCCAGCGCGGAAGAGGCCTCGCGCTCCGGAGTATTTGCCGCGCACGACGCCCTGCTCGCCGCGGGCCACGCGCGACTCCCCACCGCGAGGGTTCGATTGCCGCTGGTCACCGGGACCGAGGGCACGTCGGCGACGGTCGACGTCGAGCGACTTTCCAGCGCCGGAGGCGTGCTGGCGAGCCGCGGCGCGACGCCGGCCGCGCGCGAGCTCGCCGGTCGCGGGGCGACCATCGTGCGCCTTCCCGACGACGAGCGCGCCGCCGCGGCGATGGCCAGGGACGTCGCCATCATGACGGGCGCCTCCATCAGCTTCGTCCACGACGAGGCCCGCCGGCTGATTCCCCGCGGGAGCGCGGAGCTCGGCGCCGCATGCGAGGACCTCGGCGCGGCGCTCGAGGAGGTGCTGCGCGGGCTCGGTCGGTCGCCGGCCGCGGTGTGCTTCGCGAGCGTGGAGGGCGCCCCGGTGGCGACGCCCAGCTTCTTCCTCGAGCGGGGCGTGACCCTGCCGCGCGTCGTGCTCCCGGAGGAGCTGGCCGATACCGCGGCAAGGCCGTGGAAAGGGCGCATGCTGGTGCTGAGCGCCGAGCACCCCCTCGTCGCCCACGCCGTGCGTCTCGCCGACGAGGACGCTCGGTTCGCGGCGACGTGGCTCGCGCGCGCGGTGCTCCTCGCTCACGACGAGACGGCGACCGCCGCCGAGGCGGACGCGCTGCTGCACCACGCCGCGGGGATCGGGGGCTGAGGTGGCGGCGCGACGCAAGGTGCTCCGCCGCGGCCACATCAAGGTCGACGCTCGTCGCGCGGTCGCGAAGCTGCGCGACCACCTGCTGCTCGACCCCGACACCTGGCCGCTGGAGGTGGTGCGCGTCGCGATGATGGGCGGCGCGACCTCGATCCGGGTCGAGCACGACGCCGACGATCTGTGCTTGTCGTTCGACGGCGAGCCGCCGGAGGAGGATGTGCTGGGGCGCCTGCTCGATCACGCGCTGGAGAGCTCGCGCGACGAGCGCACGCGTCGGCTGAAGCTCCTCGCCGTCGCCGTCAACGCGTCGCTGTCGGGCAAGCCGGCGCGGGTCGAGGTGGCGGTGCGCGGCTGCGAGGGCGACGCGGTGGTCGCGTCGTTCGACCCTGCGCTCCTGGAGGGGTCGCTGGAGAGCGATCCCTCTGGAGGCGATCCGAGCGGTCGGCCGCGCGTCGCACGCGCCCCAGCCTCACGGCTGCGCGGCGGCACCACCGCCGTCGCGGTGCGCAAGGGCTTCGGCTGGGGCACGTTCGTGCGCTTCGCCACGGGGCGCGCGCTGCGCGAGGTACAGCTCCTCGCAGCGGCGACCGCGCACTCACCGATACCGGTCCGCATCGAGCCTCCCATCGCGACGGAAGTGGCGCCTGTGCCACTGTTGCGGCTCGATCTGGAGCAGCACGGCCTGCCAGGGGGCGTGATGGAGGTGCACGAGCGGCACCCCGAGCCGATGCCGCGCGTCTCCTTTCTCGAGCTGGGCGTGGTCCTGGCGCAGGTGCCGCTGCCCACCAGCAAGCGCCTGAGCACCGAGGGTTCGGGGGTCGCGCTGCCGATCGTGGCGCGGGTGGACGCGCCGCGCTGGACCACCAACGCCTCGCGCTCGCAGGTCGACGAGCGCGACGCGCGGCGCGTGCTCGCGGCCGTCACCGCGGCGCTGCCGGTGGCGGTGCGCGCGCTGGCCCGCGCCGCCGGGCTGGGCGGCGAGCCGGTTGTGGGCGTGGTCGCGGTGACCGACGTCACCGGCAAGGCGGAGCGCGCGCTGTCCGCCATCGCCTGCTCGGCCGCGGCCTCCGGTGACGACGGGCCGCTGGCCTCGGTGCTCGACCTCCCCCTGGTGCGGGACGCGGTGGGTCGGCCGATCCGCGCGCGCGATCTGGTGGCGCTGGTGCGGCGCATCGCCGAGCGCGCCGGCGCCGAGCACCTCCACGTGCATCGCGGAGATGCGCCGCTGCCCCCCGAGTTCGGGCCCTTCGCCGCGGAGGTACCCTGGCTCCGGGGCCACCCGCTGGAGCGCCTCCTCGCCGCGGTGCAGGTGCGCGACTTCTCGGAGGTCCACGCCGAGGTGGCGCGCGGCATCCGCCGGCGCGCCGCGCTGGCGAGCCTGCCGGTGAGCCCGCCTCACGTGCCCGTGGGCCGCCGGGAGCTGCTGCGCGTGCGCTTCACCGAGTCCTCCGGACCGCTCGCTGGCCTGCACGGCGAGCTGGTGGTGCACCTCCGTCGCGAGCGACCGCTGCTGCGCGTGTTCCTGGATTCGCGGCCCTTCACCACGTTCCACCCCGACACCACCCTGCCCCTCGACGCCGCGGTGTCGTGGCCGGACCAGCTGCGCGCCGACCTCGCCCACGAGACGTTGATCGCCGACGGGAAGCCGGAGCTGGTCTCGCGCGCGATCGTCGAGCGCGCGGCGACCGAGCTCTCCGCGCGCGCGGACGCGCTGTCGAGCGACGACGCGCCGGACGAGGCGCGCGCCCTGGTGCGCGCGACGCTGGCGGCG
>JBKJLX010000791.1:0-6802 GCA_046596645.1 Polyangiaceae bacterium | reverse complement strand
CAGAAGTCGCGCTGCACGTCGACGTCGACGAAGACGATGCGTCCCTCGCTCATGGTGGCCTCCCTGTCTCCCTGGATCCGCGTTCGTCAGCCGTCGACGACCTGCGCGCGCACCTGCTCGGCCAGGGCGCTCACGCCCGCGCTGGGCTTCACCTCGTAGCGCGGCGAGCCGCGTGTGACCTCGGCCAGCTCCAGCAGCCAGGGCGCGAGGGCGCGCTGCTGCGCCGCGACCCGCTGCCGCACCGTCTCCAGCGGCGAGGCCGGCCGGGCACGGGCGCCGGCGGCGAGCGCGGGCGAGAGCAGCGGTTCGGCCGTCTCCCCCGCCTCGAGCGCCGCGGGCTCGTCGCAGAGGGCCACCACGTCGCGCGCGAAGCGGCCGTCGCGGCTCACGCGCTGCACCTGGTGGGCGCCGGGGAAGGTCGCCTTTCCCTCGGAGAACTTGGCGATGGGGCGGCGCTTCCCGCCCTCCTCCAGCTCCACCACCTTGTAGACGCCGGAGAGCGCGGGCGCGTCGACGGACGCGACCACCTCGGTGCCGACGCCGAAGGTGTCGACAGGGGCCCCGGCGGCGCGCAGGGCGGCGATGGAGTGCTCGTTGAGATCGCCGGAGGCGACGATCTTCGCGCCGGTGGCGCCGGCGTCGTCGAGCACCTTGCGCACGCGCCGCGACAGCGCGTCGATGTCGCCGGAGTCGATGCGCACGCCCTTCAGCTTGTCGCCGCCGGCGCGCGCCGCGCGGAGCGCGCCCCGCTCCGTGTCATAGGTGTCGATGAGGAGGATGCTGGCGCTGGGGAACGTCGCTACGTAGTTCGCGAAGGCCTGCTCCTCGCTTGGATGCGCCATGGTCCACATGTGCGCCGCGGTGCCGAGGACGGTGAGGCCATGGCGGCGCCCCGCCTCGACGTTGCTGGTGCCGGCGAAGCCTGCGGCGCACGCCCAGCGCGCCGCGTCGACGGCGGCGGCGGGGTGGGTCCTCCGCGAGCCGAACTCGACGCAGGCGGCGGGCGCCGCGGCGTGGACGACGCGCGCCGCCTTGGTGCCGATCATGGTGGCGTGGTTGATCGTGGAGAGGAGGAAGGTCTCGGCGAGCTGCGCCTCGATGATCGGCGCGCGCACTCGCAGGAGCGGCTCGTTCTCGAAGACGACCGTCCCCTCCTCCACCGCCCAGACGTCCCCGGTGAAGCGCAGGCCCCGCAAGTAGTCGCAGAACGCGGGGCTCATCGCGTCGGACAGCGCGGGGAGCTGGCGGAGGAACTCCACGTCCTCCTCCGAGAAGCGCAGCGCGGCGAGCCAGTCGAGGGCGGCGTCGACGCCCATCGCCACCAGGTAGCGGCGGGTCTTCGGGAGGCGTCGCACGAACAGCTCGCAGGTGGCGGTGACCTCCCGCATCCCGCGGTGGAAGTACCCGGCGGCCATCGTCAGCTGGTAGAGGTCGGTCTCGAGCGCGCGGGCGTCCACGACGCGGACGATCGCAGGCTCGCTCGGCCGCGTCGAGGCCCAGGCGATGCGGCGATGCCGCCGAGGCACTTCGGTCCGTCCACCCGCCGCGTTGCCCCGCGGACGAGCGCGCCGCGCCGTGGTAAGCCGCGGCCGATGACGGCGCGCATCCTCGACGGCAAGGCGATCGCGAAGAAGGTGCGGGACGAGGTGGCCGAGGGCGTGACCGCCTTTCGCGCGCGCCACGAGCGCGCGCCCGGGCTCCACGTGGTCCTGGTGGGGGAGGACGCGGCGAGCGTCGTCTACACCCGCAACAAGGAGAAGGCGGCGCTCGAGGTCGGCATCGCCGGCAAGCTCCACCGGCTCCCGGTGGACACCAGCGAGGCCGACCTCCTCCAGCTGCTCCGTCAGCTGTGCGACGACGACGCGGTGGACGGGATCCTGGTGCAGCTCCCGTTGCCCAGGCACATCCGCGAGATCGCGGTGCTCGACGCCATCGATCCGGCGAAGGACGTCGACGGCTTCCATCCGGTCAACGCCGGTCTCCTCGCCAGCGGGCGCCCCGCCCTCATCCCGTGCACCCCCCGTGGGGCGATGCGCCTCATCGCCGAGGCCGGCACCGATCTGAAGGGCGCGCGCGCGGTGGTCGTCGGGCGCAGCAACATCGTGGGCAAGCCGATGGCCCAGCTGCTCCTCGCCGAGCACGCGACGGTCACCATCGCCCACTCGCGGACCAGGGACCTCGCCGCGGTGTGCCGCGAGGCCGACGTGCTGGTCGCCGCGGTGGGCAGGGCGCGCATGATCGGCGCCGACTTCATCAAGCCGGGGGCGACCGTCATCGACGTCGGCATCAACCGCGGTGAGGACGGCAAGCTCTGCGGCGACGTCGACACCGCGTCCGCCGCCGAGCGCGCGGGGGCGGTCACGCCGGTCCCGGGCGGCGTCGGGCCCATGACCATCGCCTGCCTCCTCGAGTCCACGCTGGTCGCCGCGCGGCGGCGGGTCGGCGAGGGCCCCACCGGCTGAGATGGTCGCCTGACGTGGCGGTCGCGCGGCGCGCCGTGCTCGGCCTGGGCGCCGCCATGGTCGCCGTGGGCGGGGCGACCGCGCTCCACCGATTGCTGTCGCCGGCGCGCCCGCTGGCGCGAGGTCTGGTGCGCGATCCTTCGGGCATCCTCGATCTCGCGGAGGGGTTCCGCTGCGTCGTCCTGCAGCGAAGGGGCGACCGGATGACCGACGGCTTCGCCGTCCCCGGACGCCCCGATGGGATGGCGTGCTTCCCCGGCCCCGGCGGCAGCCTCGTGCTCATGCGCAATCACGAGCTGCTCCCCTCCGACAGTGGCACCGTCGACCCGGCGCGCCCGCCACCGGAGGCGTTCGATCCGCGCAGTCAGGGCGGCGTGTCCCGGCTCGTCGTCGACGTCGCCGCCGTGCGCGCCGGGTCCAGCGGCGCGGTCCGCTCGAGCAACCTGGTCCTCGCGGGGACCAACTTCAACTGCGCCGGCGGACGGAGCCCCTGGGGCTGGCTCTCCTGCGAGGAAGACGTCGCCCCCGGACACGGGTTCGTGTTCGTGTGCGCGACCGACGCCGAGCGACTGGCCCCGCCGCGCCCAGTGAAGGCATGGGGCCGCTTCCGCCACGAGGCCGCCGCGGTCGACCCGGCGACCCTCGCCGTCTACCTGACCGAGGACCGCGAGGACGGCTGCCTTTACCGCTCCATCCCCCATGCGCGAGATGCGCCCTTCGAGGGGCAGCTGGAGGCGCTCACCATCGTCGACGCGCCCGGTGTCGACGGCAGCGCGACCGCGAAGGTCGGCGTCCGGCGCGACGTCGGCTGGGTCCCGGTGGAGGACCCCTGCCCGGAGGAGGACGTGGTCCGCACCCGCGCGCGCGCACAGGGGGCAGCGGCCTTTCGTCGCCTCGAGGGCGCCGACTTCGCGGACGGCGCGCTCGTCTTCAGCGCGACCAACGGCGGTGCGGCCGGCGCGGGTCAGATCTTCCGCCTTCGACCGACCCCCAGGGGCGGAGAGCTGGAGCTCCTCCACGAGAGCGCCGACCACGCCGAGCTGTCGATGCCCGACAACGTCGTGGTGAGCTCGTGGGGCGACGTCTACCTCGCCGAGGACGGGCGCGTACCCTGTGGCATCCGCTGCCTGACGCGGGGCGGCCGGCTGGTCGGGCTCGCGACAGGCGCGCTGTCCGGCGGCGAATTCGCTGGCCTCTGCTTCGCACCGGAGGGCGACGTGCTCTTCGTCAACCTGCAGGCCGACGGCATCACGCTGGCGATCGTGGGGCCGTTCGAGCGCTTCGGGGCGTGAAGGCCTCGCGTCGAGCGTCGTGGCGGGGGTCGGCCTGCGTCAGGTCGCGGACGCGGGCGACGGCGACCGAGCGGACCCCAGCTTGCGGTGGAGTGCGAACGCGGCGACTGCGATGGCGAGGCCGACCAGCTGCGAGGTGGAGAGGCCGACTGCGCCGCCGCGATCGTCGGCTCTCAGCATCTCCAGGCCGAAGCGCGCCGCCGCGTAGAGCGCGAGGAACGCGACGAAGACCTGGCCGTCGTAGCGCTTTCTGCCGTGGAGCCAGAGATAGCAGTAGGCGGCGATGGCCAGCGACGCGGCGGACTCGTAGATCTGCGTGGGGTGCACCGGCTGCGACCAGGTGGCGGAAGACAGCAGATCGCCGGCCTTGAACTGCGCGTCGGACGCCGGGCTGCGCGGCGGGAAGACCAGCGAGAGCGCGCCGTCGTTCTCCGAGCCGAAGCAGCACCCGGCGAGCAGGCAGCCCATGCGACCGAAGGCGAGCCCGATGGGCACCGCGAAGCCCGCCATGTCGGCGGCCTTCCAGAACGGGAAGCGGTCGCGGCGGAGGAGCCACCAGGCTGTCGCCGACGACCCGATGAGCCCGCCGTAGTAGGTGAGCCCTCCGGCCCAGAACTTCGCCCAGGCGAAGCAGTCGGCCTCCTTCGGATGGCAGACGCCCTTCGCCGCGTCCCACACGCCCTGGTAGCGGCCGGTGCAGAGGCCCTGCTCGACGCGCCAGTCGACCGCCGCCGGGTTGGTGCAGAGGTGGACATAGTCCATGAAGAAGCCGTCGAAGAGCACGTGGAAGATGCGGCCCCCGGCGACGCCGGCCAGCAGCGCGGCGAGGCCGAGGTCGACGATCACGTCGGGGTCGTGGCCTACGCGGCGCGCCCAGGCGGCGCCCGCAGCGGTGGCGAACAGGAAGCCCGTCAGCAGGAGGACGAAGTACGCGGGCGCCGAGACGTCGGCGATGCGGAAGAGCTCCGGCCTCAAGGCTTCGCGCCCTCGGCCCCCTGTGCTTCCTTCTCTTCCGCCTGTCTCTCGGCCTCGACGGCCTTCGCCGCGGCCGACGCCCCCAACGCGCTTGCCCCCTTGGGCCGCGGCGTGAACATGTCGATCGCCATCAGGATGACGCCGGCCACGATCCAGATGTCGGCGACGTTGAACGTCGGCCAGTAATGGTAGGGGTCGATGAAGTCGACCACGTGCTCGTAGCGGATGCGATCGACGAGGTTGCCGACCGCGCCTCCGAGCACGAGCGGCAGCGCCCACTTCAGCGCCTTCTGGTGCGGCTCGAGCTTGCGGTAGAGCGAGAGGATGAAGATCGCGGCCGCCGCCGACACCGCGAAGAAGAACGGCAGACGTACGCCGTCCGGCTGGTCGGCGAGGAGGCTCCAAGCCCCACCGCGGTTGTGAGCGAGCTGCAGCTGGAGCAGCCCGGGGATGACGACGATGGGATCGCGTCGATCGGTGAGGGTGAGGGTCGCCCACTCCTTGGTGCCCAGGTCGGCCACCAGAAAGACGAAGCTCGTCCACGCGAGGAAGACGTAGTCGGGCTCGAGCTTGGCAGCCGCGGGAGCCACTGGCGCATCCTCGACCTCGTCGCGGACCGGGGCCTTGCGCCGCCGCGCCTCGTCGCGAACCGCGTCGCTCTCGTCCATCTCGGCCATCGGCGGGGGCTTACGATCGCTCGGGCTGCGGGGCAACGTCGGCCCGGCGCCCCCAGAAGAGGTCGATCGCGAGCAGCGCGACGCCTGCGACGATCGCCATGTCCGCCACGTTGAAGGTGGGCCAGTGGTGCTCGCGCTCGCCGCGGCGGATCCACACGTGGATGAAGTCGACCACCCAGCCGTAGCGCATGCGATCGACGAGGTTGCCGATGGCCCCACCCAGCGCCAGCGGCAGCCCCCACACCAGCGCGCGGTGACGACGGTCGACCCGCATGTACATCGAGACCAGGAAGACCGCGGCCGCGGCGGAGACGTAGAGGAAGAACGGCCGGCGCACGATCTCGGGCAGGCCTCGCATCAGGCTGAAGGCGCCGCCGGGGTTCTGCGCGAAGATGAAGTCGAGCGAGACCACGCCCCCGACGTCCTCGAGGAGGATCAGCTTGCCGGGGTCGCCCTTGAAGTCGGGCGGGGCGAGGCGGCCTGTTGCCCAGTGCTTGGACACGAGGTCGGCGGCGGCCGAGACGAAGGTCACGATCACCAGGTGCACCACGGAGGGGCGCTGGTAGGGCCCGGGGTGGCCCCCCAGGCCGACGGTGGCTTCCTCTTTGTCGCTCACGGGGCGCATCTCGCGGTCATCGGCGGTTCGTCCTCGGCGCAGCGCCGTACCACCGGCCAGGTCCGGGGCAGAAGCATTCGACCCGCGTTTGTCTTCCGCCTTTCGCTGGGGGGAACATTTGTCTAGGTTGAGAGCCCGTCATGCCGGCTCCCCCGTGGAAGGTCCCCCAGGGGCTCGAGCACGTCCTCTCCTCGTGGATCGCCTCGGGTTCGGTTCGCCCTTGCTTCACCGCCGACCGCGAGGTCCCGGCCCGCCAGGCGCGACCGGTCCCGGTGCCGGAGGCGCTGCACCCTTCACTGCGCGAGGGCCTGAAGAAGCGCGGCATCGAGCAGCTCTGGGATCACCAGGCCCGGGCGTTCGCCGCGGCGCGCGCCGGCCGCCACGTCGTCGTCGCCACGCCGACCGCCAGCGGCAAGAGCCTCTGCTTCCACCTGCCGGTGCTCGACGCCATCGCGAGGGAGCCGGGGGCGAGCGCGATCTATCTCTACCCGACCAAGGCGCTCTCCCGCGATCAGGAGGCGAGCCTCCATGCGCTGATCGACGAGGCGGGCCTGGGCATCCCCGCCGTGGTCTACGACGGCGACACCCCGGGGGACGCGCGGCGCGCGGCGCGCGAGCGCAGCCCCATCGTGATGACCAACCCCGACATGCTGCACTCGGGGATCCTGCCGCACCACGCGCACTGGGCGCGCACGCTGCAGAAGCTCCGCTACGTCGTGGTGGACGAGTCGCACACCTACCGCGGCGTCTTCGGCTCGCACGTCGCGCACGTCCTCCGCC
>JBKJLX010000493.1:0-8427 GCA_046596645.1 Polyangiaceae bacterium | reverse complement strand
CGCGACCCCGCGGCTGCCGGTCGACTTCGCGCGGCCGCCGGTCCACGTCCAGCGGCGACTCCAGCAGGTTCGCCTCGGCGTCGTAGAGGACGCGGACCGGCGGCCGCGCGAAGTCGACCGGCAGCCGCGGGGTCGCGGTGACGATCGCCAGCTCGCCGGTGGTGAGCTCCACCAGCGTTCCTGCGGGGAAGAGTCCGAGGGCACCCAGGACCAGCTTGGCGTAGGTGCGCTCGGTGGCGTCACGCGCCTGACCGAACAACGCCTGCACCGCGTCGTCCATCGAGCCGCCGCCGCTCCCCATGGGACCGTGGGTGGCGCGCGCCTCCACGAACACGCGCGACGCGTGAAGGATGCGGGCGAGGACGCTCGGCGGCCTTCGGCCGGCGTACACCTTGGCGGCACCGCTGCGCAGCGCGAGCGCCTCGTAGGCGACGACCGAGCGCGCCAGCGAGGCCTGGTGCAGCTTGCCGAGCGCGGTGAGGGAGGCGACCGTGCTGGCGGGCAGCTTCTCCTGCTCGGCCTCGCTGAGGCTGCGCTCGACGTTGCTCATGGTCGAGCGGACGAGCCGCGACCGGCCGACGTCGTAGAGGATGGCCGCGCTCGCCAGCGCCAGCAGCGCCGAGCGGTCGGCGACCAGCTGCCGCGCCATCGCCAGGGCGATGATCGCCGAGCTCACCGCGGAGGCCGATCGATCGGAGTCGCTGGTGGGCGACGCTGCGATGACCAGCAGGAGGCGCGAGTCCTCCTCCGCCGCAGTGACCAGGCGCTGGGCGACCCGCTTCACGCCGTGGGGGAGGTCGGTCGCACCCTCCTTCAGCTGGCGGTAGAAGGACTGCACGATGAGGACGCTGGCCGCGTACGTGCGGGCGGCGCGCTGCACCGGCGTCAGCTGGGGGCCGCCGCGGAATGCGACCACGCGCCGCGCGCGGATGGTCTGGAAGCCGGTCAGCCGCTCCTTGTCGGCGAGCTGGCGATCGCGCTGCGCCAGCGCGATCGCGCTGCCCAGCTCCTGCACCTCGGTGCGGTCGGCGGCGGCGTCGAAGGAGAGCTCGGTGATGCCGAAGATCTCGATCATCTGGCCCAGCTCGAGGGCGAGCTGGTACGTCTCGCGCGAGGCGCGCAGCATCTGCCGGTCGACGAACACGTTGTTCGACGCGAAGAGGATGCTCACCGTCGCCCCGCCGGTGGAGGCGCAGTAGTCCGCCACCGCCGCCGTCAGCGCGTCGACCAGCTGCGCGATCGCCTGATTGGCGTCGTCGTGGAGCAGCCGTCCCTTGACCAGCCGGTAGACGCCGTGGACGACGCGCCCCGCGTTCTCGCGCGCCCCCTCGGGGTCGACGCTCCGCAGCGCGGTCGAGGTGCTCACGCGTCACCCTGCCGGCTGGCCGCCGGGGCGGGTGCGTTCCGCCGCGTCTCGCGGTCGGCCAGCGCGCGCGACGCGGCGTCCTTCACCAGGCTGGAGGTGCCCCATCGCTGCTTCGCAGCGACGTGGAGCGCGTCGTTGGACTCCGGCGAGTCGTAGATGGCGAGCACCTCGGCGGCGACCGCGCGCGTCTGCTCCACCGCCTCCGAGCTGAGCAGGCGGCGGTGCGACAGCAGCTCGATGGCGATGGCCTCGCCGCGCGTGGCGGAGAGGGTGCCCAGGGTCCGCAGCCAGAGGAGCCGCTCGCTCATGGTGAGCTCGTGGAACTCGTCGGTATGGATGCCGTGGGCGATCGCCGGCCCCGCGGCCACCACGCCGAGCTTGCCGACCAGGAGCAGCACGCGCGTGCGCGCCGCTTCGTCCGGATCCTCAAGCAGGTAGGCGATCTCCTTGCGAACGCGCTCCTGGGTCTCGCGCCCTGCGCCCTCGGCCTCGGCCATCCTCGAGAGGGCAGCGAGCTTCACCTCGAGGTTGGGGCTCTGGAACGCGCCCTCCAGCGCCGCCGCCGCGGTGGCCGTCTTCAGGTCGGTGAGGATGTCGACCAGCGCCAGGCCCAGCCCGACCCCGGCGTGGGGGAGGAGGCCGGCGAGGATCGCCTCCTGCCCGCGCGCCCAGGTCTGCACGTAGGTGAGCAGGACCGCGCGCAGATCGTCGGACGGCGTCGCGTCCAGGCAGGAGCAGGCCAGGGGCAAGACCGCGTCGCTGCCCAGGAGGTCGAGCGCCGAGGCCACGCCGTCGATCGTCGCCCGGGAGACGATCGTCCGCTCGCCGCCCTCCTGCCGGCGCTCGCTCGCGATGTCGCCGAGGATGCTGCGCAGCGTCTCGATGGGGAGCAGCGCCTGCGCGATCTCGGCCTCGATGGTGCGGAGCTGCACGTTGTCGACACGCCCCTTGAAGGCAGAGACCAGCGCGGAGCGCAGCTCGAACACCTGCTCCGGCGCGTGCAAGGCGACCTGATCGCGGCCGAACTCGGCGAGCGCGGCGTGGAGCCCGGCGATGTCCCCGCGTGAGCGCGCGTCGACGTAGGCGGGCACGAACGCGTCGAGGAAGCGCTCCCGCACCTGCTCCGCAGACAGGTTGGCCTGCGCCCCCAGGGTGGCCTTGGTGATGGGGTCGACCGCCGCCTGCGCCGCCGCCTCGCCCGCATCGCGCAGGGCCCCGGCGATGTTCAGCTCGTTGGCGCGCGCCTCCAGCGCGGTCTCGTCGAAGTCCTTGTCGATGCTGGAGACCGCGATGGCCTGGTCGGCCATGTCGTTCCAGGTCGCGTCGTCGAGGTCGCCGCTGCCGCCGTCACCCTCGACGAAGGAGTCGACCGCCAGGTAGGCGACGTGCTCGAAGCGCCGGTCCCACAGGGCGGTGACCGCGTCGTCCTCGCTGGTGACGAGGTTGGACACGTCGCGCAGGAGGATGGCAATGAAGTCCTGCAGCTCCTGCTCGGCGATGCCCTGCTTGAACTGCACCTTGCGCACGCCGTCGGCGAAGAGCTGATGGGGGATGCGATCGAAGGGCACGCGATCGGGCGCCCACACCGGGTGCCCGCCGAGGGTGAAGGAGCCCGGCTCCACGTCCCACCGCATCGACGTCGGGTCCTGGCCCAGCATGGCGACGATCTCGTCGAAGCCGGCGGCGAGCGCGCGGCGCGTCTGCGGGTGGGTGAAGCCGTACTGGCGGATGCTGGCCATCCCCAGGCCGAGCTGCTTGAACACGTTGGCCACCCGGCCGGCGAGGTCGGAGATCTCCTTCTCGGTGCGTTCGCTGCCCTCCTCGATGATCTCGTTCTGGCGGACCACGACGCCGGTCTGCCCCTTGGCGGCGCCGATCTTGATCTGGCCGCTGCGCAGCCCGGCGACCAGGCGCAGCAGCTCGCCCCGCATCTCCTGCGCGCTCTGGAAGCGATCGGCGCGCTCGTAGGCGAGGGCGCGGTCGACGAAGGCGACCACCTCGGGGGGCAGGTCGGGCGCGACGCGGGCGACGCTCTGCACCGTCGCCGTCGCGGCGAGGACGAACTCCTCCGCCTCGGTCTTGGCGGCGTGGAGGCGGACGCCGCTGATGCCGGTGAACATGCAGGCGCCCACCGAGAAGAGATCGGCGCGCCCGTCGACGTGCTCCACCCCCAGCGCCTGCTCGGGCGCGATGAAGGATGCGGTGCCGAGCGCGACGCCGACGCGCGTTGCGTCCTCCCCGCGCTCCGGCTCGCGCATGCGCGCGACGCCGAAGTCGAGCACCTTGATCGGTCCCTCCTTGGTCAGGAAGATGTTCGCCGGCTTGATGTCGCGGTGGACGATCGACTGCTTGTGGCAGGCCGAGAGCAGGTCCAGCACCGGGTCGAAGACCGAGAGCAGCTTCTCCAGCTGGATGCGGCCGCCGCCCTTCCGCAGGAGCTCGCCCAGGGTCATCCCCTCCAGCAGCTCCATGACCAGGAACGGCTCGCCGAGATCGCTGACGCCGTCGTCGAGCACCGGCACCCGACCGGGGTGGTTGATGCGGTTCGCGATCCGCCCCTCGCGGAAGAAGCGGTCCCGGATGTCCTCGTGGTGCGAGAACTCGGCGTGCAGCACCTTCACGCCGGCGCAGGTGCCGTTGTTCTTGTGGGTGCAGGCGAAGACCGCACCCATGCCCCCGACGCCGAGGACGCGATCAATCCGCCATTTGGCGTTGAGATCGGTCCCCACCCGGGTCTGTGCCTGCTTGAGCGGGCTCAGCTTGTGGGCAGGTCGGGCTTCGGCCATGGGCGTTGATCTGGCAACGTACCATCGACGACGGCGAAGAAAGGCCCCCGGGCCGACGTCAGGCGCGGAGATGGTCGGCGAGGAAGGCCGTGGATCGGTCCCAGGCCAGCCGGGCGGCGGCCGGGTCGTGCACCTCGGGGCGGGTGTCGTTCACGAAGGCATGGTCAGCGTCGTAGACGTGCAGCTCCATGCTGCCGCCGGCCGCCTGGATGGCCGCACGGATCGCCTCGGCTCCCTCGGGCTTGGCCCACCCGTCCCGGGAGGCGAAGTGGGCGAGGACCGGCGCCTTGACCTTTTGCCAGTCACCGGATGGCGGCAGCCCGTAAAAGGCGACGGCGGCGCCCAGGTGGGGCAGCGCCGCGGCGGAGGCGAGGGTGAGGGCGCCCCCCATGCAGAAGCCCATCACCCCCACGCGGCCGTTGCTGCGCTCGTGGGTGGCCAGGTGGTCGACGGCGCCGCCGGCGCGCGTGAGGGCGAGCTGCCAGTCGAGGCCGTTCATCAGCTTTCCCGCCTCCTCCGCGTCCTTGGTGGACTTGCCGTCGAAGAGGTCGAGGGCGAGCGCGACGAAGCCGGCCTCGGCGAGGCGGCCGAGGAGAGAGCGGATGTGGTCGTTGAGGCCCCACCACTCGTGAAAGAGCAGGACCGCCGGGGCCCGACCTGCCTGATGGGGCAGGGCGAGCTCGCCCTGGGCCTCGCCGTCACCCGCCTTGAACCGAACGCGCTCCGCCATGTCCAGACCTCCGTCAGAAGGCGGGGACGATACCGGATGGGCGACTCAATGGGTGACGGGGCTGCCGTCCTCCCCCTTGCGGATGGGGGGTCTCCGCTCGAGCAGCTCCACCGCCGCGGCGCGCACCAGCGCTGGCAGGGTGGTCGCCATGGCGACCTCGCGCAGCTCGTGGCGGAGGAGCAGAGAGACCAGCGGCACCGCGACCGAGGTCGGCGTGTAGGGGTTGAGGACCAGCGCGAGCCGCGCTCGCAGGCTGCCCGACCATTTGGGGTGCTTCGCGACCTCCTCCAGGACAACCGCGAAGCCCGGGCGGCGCGCCGCGAGGCGGACGACGTCGTCCTCGGTGATGCGCGGGTTGCCGAGGACGTTGCGGATCACCGCCGGATCCGGATCGCGGAGGAGGCGGTCCAGCATGAAGCGATCGGGGCGCCTCGCGAGCGCCTTGCGCTCGCCGAGGGTGAGCGGCCGGCCTGCGGAGGTGGTCGCGAGCGGCGCGTCGCACGGATCGGCGGGACCCGGCGGCGCCGGCACGCGCTGGCGCAGGAGGCGCGAGAGGGCGAGGTGCCCGCGCCGCGAGGCCTCGTCGCGCAGGGCGTCGAGCCGCGTGGCCCACGCGGGATCGGTCAGGGTCGGGGCGGCCGCGGCCAGCACCTGGCGCGCGCGCGGCTCGGCCTGCTCGGCGCCGGCCGCGACGTGCTCCATCGCCTCCGCCGCCTGGGCCAGGCTGGCCTGCTCCAGCTCCACGCGGACGTACCGGATCCGCAGCGCCGCCTCCCTGAGACTCGGCACGATGCGCAACCACCGGAGGTCGAGGGCGGGCTCGACCCGCTCGCCGTCCACCCCGGCATCCTATCGCGCCGCACGCCTGCGCGCCGCTCGCTCCTCGAGCGCCGACGGGCCCCTCGAAACTTCAAGGCAGGCGCTTGGCAGCGCGGTCGGCCTCGCGCGCGCGGAGGGCGACGCAGCGCCGCATCCCCCTCCAGCACCTGGCCGATGCGACGGTCGCCTCCGTCGACGCCCTCCATCGCCCTGGGCAGGAAGCGGGCCACCTGCGTCTGCAGCCTGGGATCGCAGACCGACGCCACCGCGTCGATCGCTCGCACCAGGAGGCTCGGCATCGGCACCTTGGCGCGCAGCTGGGCCGCGCGACTCCAGCCGACACCACCACCGCTCGCGCGTCGGAGCGCTCGCCGGCCGCGACCAGGAGGGTCACGCGAAGCCCCACGGCGGCGAGCAGACCCGCTGGCGGATCGGCACCTCGGTGATGAGAGATCCTGGAGGTCGAGCTGCAGGCACCGCCGCCGTAGTGAGCCCCCCCTCGGTCATTCCCCGTCCGACCCCGGGCAGCAGGGAAATCGAACCGCGAAGGTGGCCGGAGCGGCGGGCGCTCGTCCGCGCTGCTCTCCCGGAGGATTGACGTTTTCCGCTCCGGGGCCGATCGTCCAAGGCGATGGCGACCTCATGGACCATTCGACGCCTCGGCGACACCGTGGTCCTCAGCCTCCGCTTCGGGCTCGGCGTCCTCGGCGCGCCCGTCTCGCGCCGCGACCTCGAGGAGTGGCTCGGGGGCCCCGCGAGCCGCCCGCTCCTCCTCGAGGTCTGCCGCGCGGCGTTCCCCGTCGAGCATCCGACCGCGGTGGAGACCGCGGTCCTCCTGGCCCGCCTCGACGCCGCGATCGCCCGCGGTGACGTGGTCGCCGTACGCGCGCCGTTGGCTGCCGTCGCCGTCTTTCGCGCGGAGCCCGCGAAGGAGGAGCGGCTCCGCACGGCGCCGCGCACGGAGGCCGAGCCCAAGACGACGTGGATCGCGATCCGGCTGGTAGACGACGGCTCCGCTCCCAAGCCGGTGCCCTTCCGGAAGTACCGCGTCGAGCTCCCCGACGGCTCGACGCGCGAGGGGATGCTCGGCGCCGACGGGACCGCCGAGCTCCGGGGGATCGATCCGGGCACCTGCAAGGTGACCTTCCCGGATCTCGCGCCCGAGGCCTGGGCGCGTGCCTGACGGAGGGGCCCGACCACGCCCCTGCGGGCGAGGGTCATGACACCTCCCTAGCGAGCTCAGCCAGCGCTCACGGTCCGAGCGGCGGCAGGAGCGGCTCGGCGGGGAGCGCCACGCGCACCGCCTCGATCTCCTGGGCTTCGTACACGGCCTCGGGCCGAATCTCGAAGGGCAGGCGCGCGATGCCGACGGCCACGACCAGGGCGAGATCGCACACGCGCAGCGTGTCGGGCCGACCCGGCGCGCCGCCGACGTAGACGGCGTCGTCGTCGTCGTCGAGGAGCTTGCGGAGCGCGGGCAGGAGCGTGCTCGACGCCGCGAGCGCGGCGTCCGAGAGGGCGTCGACTCGCGCGAGGCCGCGCGTCGCGAGGAGCCGATCGGAGAGGGCGCGGAGCGCGCGCGCGTCGCCTCTCCGCGCGCACGCAGCCGCGAGCGAGTCGCGGACGCGGGGCTCCAGCTCGCGCTCGGCGAGGCGTTCGAGGGTCGGGACGCCGACGTCGGTCGCGCGTGCGAGCACGCGGGCGAGACGCGTACGCGTGTTTGGCGCCTCTGCCGCAGCGAACGCCGCGAGCATCCGTACCGAGCCCGGATCGCGGGCCGAAGAGAGCGCGTCGAGCGCCGAGGCGCGCACCGCGCCGGCCGGATCGCCGAGGGCCGCGACGAGCGCGTCGAGCGCCGCGCCGTCGGCGCTCGACTCCACCATCGCGCCGAGCGCGACGACGGCGAGCGCGCGCACGTCGACGTCTTCGTGGTGCGCGAGCGGGAGGAGCGGCGCCACGGCGACCGGCCCCGCCTCGCGAGCGGCGTCGACGGCAGCGTGGTCCTTCGCGAGCACGAGCGCGTCGATGGAAGGGGTAGCGCTCACAGGAGCCACGATTCGTCGATCTTCTCGCGTGCGAAGACGGATCCGCGGCGCACCCACTCTCCGTTCCAGCTCGCCTCGCGAACCGGCGGGATCAGGTGTCCCGACGGGGAGTTGTTGTGCATGACCATCATCGTCGTCATGAACGCGTCCAGGATTTTACCGTCCTTGTGCGGATGGAGCAGCCCGAGCCAGTGGCCCAGCTCGTGGGCGAGGACGTGTCCGACAAACGCCGCGTCGTGGTGATCGAAGGCATACGGCGTCGTGTCGACCTCCACCTTCTCGCCCTCGTCGTAGGGCCGCGGGCGCTGCGCGAACATCGCGATGAACGCCTCGTCCTTCTTTCGCAGGGTGTCGCCGAACTCGTCGCCAGCGCCGCTCGGCGGGAAGGTGATCCCGTTCGTGCCCCACCAGCTCTCGTCGGGCTCGTCGTAAGCGCGGCGCACGAAGTGGATGTTGATCCCGTGGCGTTGGTTGAGGCTGGAGAGCAGGCCCGTCTCCGGCTTGCTCTCGACCGTCGAGTACTTCAGGTCGCCGGACTGCAACTTCTTCTTCGCTTCATAGTGGTTTAGGCGGGCGGACCACATCCGGATCCCGCTGCGCTTGCCGGACGTCGTGATCGTCGCATCGGGCAACACCGCGTGCTCGAAGTGGATGCCGCTCTGCCGCCACGCCGCGTTGACG
>JBKJLX010000456.1:0-11961 GCA_046596645.1 Polyangiaceae bacterium | reverse complement strand
AACGCCTGGTAGACCTGGTCGGGCGACATCGCGTCCCGCAGCTCGGGCGTGAGGTGCGCCGCCGGCGTCTGCGTCGCGGCATCGCCGGGTGACGCGCTCTTCGCCGGGGGAGGAGAGGAGGCAGCCGGCGCGCTCGTGGCGGCCCCGCTTCCCACCGCCGCGGCGGTAACGTTCCCTTGCGCGTCGCATCCGGCGAGCGCGGTGAGCCCCGCCAGCGCCAGCGCGACGGGCAGCGAATGAGGGATGAGCGTTCCTGCGTGGGGCCGGCGGTTCATGCGCGGCGCAGTCAAGCCGACGAGGCGCGCCAGGGCAAGGCGCGGCCGCTCGCGGTGGCGCCGACCACCTCGCCCCGCCCGATGGGCACCGTGCGCAGCAGGTGACCGTCGTCGTCGACGACCGCCGCGTGGACGACTCCGGCGGGTCGGGGCCGACCGCCGTCCAGCTCCCAGCGTCGGACCGCCCGACGGAAGTGCCCTGAGCAGTGGTCGTGCCACGGTTCGTATGCTCGAATTCGTTGCTGATTTCAGGCGCGCCACCGTTTCGCGCCGGCAGCGCTCGCGCGCCATGAGAGCGCCTTGCGCACGTTGCGCAGCCGATTTGCGCGGCTCGAGCAGGTTGCCGACGAGGCGCCCGCGAGGCGCGTAGTTCCGGCGGCGACCGCGCCGGGCTACGACGATCGCGGAGGTTCTCCATGCGCTCCTCGATCGCCGCTGCGCCCGTCGCGCTCATCGTCACGCTGCTCCTGGCGGGAGGCGGCTGCTCCGGGGACGTCGGCTCGACCCCTGGATCGGGGGGGGCCACCTCCGCCAGCGGACGTGGGGGCGAGGATGCGGGGATCGGAGGATCGGCCGACGGACCGACGTCGGGGAGCGGCGGCGCGCCCTCGACCTCCTCGACCTCCTCGACCTCCGACGCCGCGTCGACGTCGACGTCGACCTCGACCGCGACCTCGACCGTCACCTCCACCAGCACCGGCGTCCCCGATCCCTTCTGCGGCGACGCGACGTGCGACGCGAACGAGACTTGCGACAGCTGCGCGAGCGACTGCGGCGCCTGCAGCGGCTGCGGCGGCGCGCCGGACGCGACGGCGGGCCTGGACGCGGAGGAGCAGATCTTCCTGGAGACGATCAACGCCTACCGCGCCGACAACGGCCTCGGCGCGCTCACCGCGTGCACCTCGCTGAACCGCGCGGCCCAGGGCCACAGCGAGGACATGCGAGATCAGGACTACTTCGATCACGTCTCCCTCGACGGCTCGTCGTTCACCGAGCGCACGTGCGACGCCTGCTACGAGCTCGGCTGCAATGGGGGCACGACGATGGGCGAGAACATCGCCGCCGGGAACTCCGGCGCCGCTGGGACCTTCGAGCAGTGGCGCACCTCTCCCGGCCACGACGCCAACATGCGCGGCTCGGGCTACACACAGATCGGCATCGGCCGCGCGACCGGCGGCGGCACCTACGGCAGCTACTGGACCAACGTCTTCGCTGGCGACACGGAGCCGAGCTGTAACTGACCCGAGTCCGTTGACATCCGCGGGGCGCCCGACAAACCTCGACCGTCGAGATCGATCGACGTCGAGACGCATGGCCGACACGCCCCCGCGCAATCTTCCTCCCAAGAAGGAGGTCGCGCTCGCCCTCCTCGAGGGCGACAGCGTGTTCATCCACCTCGACCCCCGCAAGGACGGCGTGGTCGTCCCGAAGTCGCACCTCAAGCAGGCCCAGCTCGTCCTCCAGGTCGGGCTCAACCTGGCCATCCGGATCCCGGACCTGACCATCGACGACGAGGGTGTCAGCTGCACCCTCAGCTTCAACCGCGTGGCCTTCTGGTGCCTCCTGCCGTGGGGCGCGATCTACGCGCTGGTCGGTCCTGACGGCCGCGGCATGCTCTGGCCGGAGGACGTGCCGCCCGAGGTCGCCGCGCAGATGCGCGCGGGTCGCGCCGCCAAGCCGCGCGAGGCGTCGGCGCGCAAGCCGCGACCGAAGCTCGCCGCGGTCGCCGACGTCGAAGAACACGAGAGGCAGAGCGAGGGAAAGGGCGAGGCCACCCCGCCGGCAGAGCAGCCGCGGCCGGCCCCCCGATTGGTGAAGCGACCGCAGGCGCGCCCGGCGCTGGCGCCGGTGCCAACCCCTGGCGGGCCGCGCGCGCGCCCGCCCCTGGGCGCCCACCAGCGGCCCTCCAGCCCCACGACCCAGGAGCGCGGCGCCGCCGAGCGTGGTGACGTCGATCGCGGTCGCGGCGGTGGGTCGCCCCCGCCGCGGGGGGAGAGGACCTCACAAGCGAGTGACCCGAAGAGACCCAAGCGCGAGCTGCCCCCGTACCTCCGCATCGTGAAATGACGTCATTCCTGTCCCGGCGCCTGCCGGCGCTGGAGGTTTCCTCGTTCCAGCACCTGACGGCGCGGGAGTCGTTTCGCCTCCTCGCTGGCGCCGGCATCGGGTAAGCCGGGTGGTCATGGGTGGAGCGAGGCGCGCGGCGTTCGGCTTGCTGCTGGTCGCCGTCGCGATCGGGGCCGAGCTCTTTCTGGAGACGCTGATCCCCGATGCGGCCTGGCGACAGCTCGCCATGTTCGCCATGGTCAACGTCGTCGTGGCGCTCTCCCTCAACGTCATCAACGGGATGGCGGGGCAGTTCTCCATCGGTCACGCCGGCTTCGTCGGCATCGGCGCCTACACCGCTGCGATCGTCGCCGGTCACCTGCACGTGTCGTTCGGCTCGCCGGAGGTGCCAGGCTTCGGCAACTCCTTCATCGTGATGCCGCTGTCGATCCTCGCCGCCGCGGTGGTGAGCGGCCTCTTCGGCGTCATCGTCGGTCTGCCCAGCCTGCGCCTGCGCGGTGACTACCTCGCCATCGTCACCCTGGGCTTCGCGGAGATCTTCCGCCTGGTGCTCGCCACCGCCTCGCCCACCGCAGAGGAGGGCACGATCTCCTGGTACATCGCCAAGCTCGGGGGCCAGCAGGGCTACGCTGGCCCGGAGGAGACGGGCATCGCCCAGTACGCCGGGCCGTTCTGGATCGTCGGCGGCATGCTGCTGGCGATCGTCGTCGCGTGGCGGCTCAAGTTCAGCGGCTGGGGCCGGGCGCTGCGGGCCCTTCGCGAGGACGAGATCGCCGCCGCGGCGGTGGGGGTCGACCCCACCCGCTACAAGGTGACGTCGTTCGTCCTCAGCGCGATCGGAGGTGGCATCGCCGGTGCGCTGCTGGCCGGTATGCGCGACGGCAACCCCACGGTGCAGCCCGAGCAGTTCACCTTCATGTACTCGTTCGACATCATCACCATGGTCATCCTCGGCGGCTCGGGCAGCGTCAGCGGCGCCGTGCTCGGCGGGGTGTTCGTGACGGTGACGGTGCGCCTCATCGAGCAGCTGCAGCGCCTCGACTCGGTGCAGGACTTCCGCCTGGCCCACCCCGACTTCGACCTCAATGCGCTGCGCATGGTCGTCTACGCAGCGGTGCTGGTCCTGGTGATGGTGATGCGCCCCTCGGGCGTGTTCGGCGAGAACGAGATCATCCGCCCCAGGCCGGGCCGTGATGTGCCGCCGCCGACGCGGCGCCCCAGGGCGAAGCCTCCCAGCCCGAGCGAGGCCGCGGCGTGAGCGCGCTCGTCGTCCGGAAGCTGTCCAAGCGCTTCGGCGGCCTCAAGGCCGTCAGCGACGTCACCTTCGAGGTGCCGGAGAAGTGCATCTTCGGCCTCATCGGCCCCAACGGCGCCGGGAAGACGACCGTCTTCAACCTGGTCACCGGGGTCTACGACTTCGAGGGCGAAGTGGTCTTTGGCGGCCGCAGCCTGGCCGGGCTGCGGCCGAGCGACATCGCCCGCGCCGGCATCGCCCGCACCTTCCAGAACATCCGGCTGTTCGGCAGCCTGAGCGTGCTGGAGAACGTGCTGGTCGCCGGCGAGCTCACGCGCAAGGCGCACCTCCCCTCGGCGCTCCTGCGCTCGCCGCTCTTCTTCCGGGACGACGCGGCGCAGGCCGAAAAGGCGATGCGTCTGCTCGAGGTGTTCAAGCTCGACCACGTCTGCGACGAGCAGCCGACCTCCCTCTCCTACGGCAACCAGCGCCGCCTGGAGATCGCGCGGGCGATGATGACGGGCCCCAAGCTCCTCCTCCTCGACGAGCCCGCCGCCGGCATGAACTACGGCGAGGCCGAGGGGCTGAAGGAGCAGATCCGCTGGCTGCGCGACGAGTTCGCGCTGACCGTGATCCTGGTCGAGCACAACATGCAGGTGGTCATGGGCGTGTGCGAGGACATCCACGTGCTCGACCACGGCGAGACCATCGCCCACGGCCCGCCCGACGTGATCAAGAAGCACCCCAAGGTGCTGGCCGCCTACCTCGGCGAGGACCCGGACGACGAACCGCACTCGGCGGCGGCGCCCAGCGCGGCCGACGCCACCTCCAGCGGCGACGAGGCGAGGGCGTGAGGACCGTCCACCCTCGCCGCGCGCCGCCCAGGACCGCCACCGGCGAGGTCCTCCTTCGCGCCAATGGGCTCGCCGTCTCCTACGGCGGCATCAAGGCGCTGAAGGGCATCGACCTCGAGGTGCGTCGGGGCGAGATCGTCGCGATGATCGGGGCCAACGGCGCAGGCAAGACCACCTCGCTGAAGAGCGTCGCGCGCCTCCTCCCCATCGCCGCCGGCACCATCGTCTACGACGGGCAGCCGCTGGGCCCGCTGGGTCCGGAGGAGGTGGTGGAGGCGGGCATCTCCCTGGTGCCGGAGGGGCGCGCCATCTTCGGCAACCTGACGGTGCGCGAGAACCTCGAGCTCGGCGCCTACAACCACAAGGACCGCACCGCGATGGCGGAGACGATCGACGACGTGGTGAAGCTCTTCCCGCGCATCGGCGAGCGCATGAAGCAGGAGGCGGGCACGCTCTCCGGCGGCGAGCAGCAGATGCTCGCCATCGGTCGCGCGGCGATGGCGCGGCCGGCGATGCTGCTGCTCGACGAGCCCTCGCTCGGCATCGCGCCCAAGCTGGTCCAGCAGATCTTCGAGGCGATCGGGGAGATCGCGAAGAGCGGCACCACCATCCTCCTGGTCGAGCAGAACACGCGTCTGGCGCTGAAGTACGCGCAGCGTGCCTACGTGCTGCGCACCGGGGAGATCGCGATGCAGGGCCCTGCGCGCGAGCTCGCGGAGAACGACGAGATCAAGGCCGCCTATCTGGGGGGATGAGGCGGGGCGGGAGTCACGGCAACGGGAGGATCTCCCAGCCCTTCTCGGCGCACTTCGCCTCCGCCTCTTCCCGCGTGTATTTCTTCTCGCCCACGCCGTAGTAGTGGGTGAGCACGTCCGCGGGCGTCTTGCAGCGCGCGACCAGGTTGGCGCTGGGGCAGTAGGTGCCGATCTCGCCGCCCAGCTTGCCGCAGAAGCTCAGCACCGCGTCCAGCTTGTTGTAATTCTTGCCGTAGGCGGAGCACGAGCCGAGCTTGGGCATCAGGCAGTAATGCACCGGCTCGAAGCCCGCCGGCAGGGCGACCGAGCCGCCCGAGGGGGGCGCCGCGGCGACGTTGGCCGCTGGCGGCCGGGGCGCCGCATCGCTCGGGGTGTCGCCGCCCTTCCGGGTCGCCCTG
This sequence comes from Polyangiaceae bacterium, assembly GCA_046596645.1. GTDB lineage: Bacteria > Myxococcota_A > Polyangia > Polyangiales > Polyangiaceae > JBKJLX01. The sequence goes on along the minus strand of JBKJLX010000456.1, from coordinate 6,378 downwards.
GGCAGCGACCTCCTCGCGGGCGCGGCGGACGCCTCGGTCACCGGCGCCGCCGCCGTCCCCGTGATGTCCCCCACCACCGGGGGAGCGACGCCGAGGGCAGCCCCACCCGGATCGCTGCACGACGCCAGGGCGACCAGCGCCATCCCGCCCGACACGACCACCGCTCTCGAAGACATTCGACGTTCCTCCAGCCGAGCCTGCACGCGCCGCGGGTCGGCAGTCGTGAGGCGCGGTAGTGTAGGAGAAGCATGGGTGATGCGCTGCGCTTCTTCCACCCCGTGCTCGCCTCCTCGGCGCTGCGCCGAGGTCCGGTGCGAGTCACCGTGGGCGGGCGGCACGTGGCGCTGTTCCGCGACGCGGCGGGGGCCGTCGGCGCGCTCGACGACCGATGCCCGCACCGGTTTTCGCCGCTCTCGGCGGGTCGCGTCCGCCCCGACGGTCGGCTCGCCTGCGCGTACCACGGGTGGAGCTTCGACAAGGACGGCGGCGGACGCAGCCCCTCGCAGCCGACGCTGACCCGCTGCGACGTGCGCGCGCTGCGCGCGGTGGAGCGGCACGACACCATCTTCATCGCCGAGCGCCATCGCGTCGACGAGGCGCCCCTTGCGACGCCGTCAGGCGCTGCACCGGAAACGCTGCCCGAGCTGGGCGTGCCGCCCGGCCATACCTTCGCGGGGAGGATGGACTTGCTCTTCCAGGCGCCGCTCCACGTCCTCCTCGACAACTTCGGCGAAGACGAGCACACGCCGTGGGTCCACACCCGGCTCGGGTGGACGGAGCGCGACGTCGATACCATCCACTTCGAGGCGCACAACCACCCCGACCACACCGAGGTGAAGTATGCAGCGCGCCAGCGCTACTCGCCGCTCGCCCACCTGGTGGGTCTGAAGCGCGGCGACACGTTTCACAACGAGTGGACGACGTGGTTCGACCCGGTGCGTACGCTCTACACCCAGCGCTGGACCGATCCGGCCACCGGTGCCCGACGCCCGGTCGGCCTCCACGCCGCCATCTTCAAGGTGCCGGAGACACCGCGGACCACGCGCCTGCAGGTGCTCCTCTTCGCCGCGTTCGAGGGCCCGTTCGCCCTCGCCCGCCCGATCCTCGCCAGACTGGCGCTGGGCCTGGTGTGGAGCGAGATGCGCGACGACCAGCGCTTCGTCCCCGTCGTCGCCGACACGCCGCTCGATCTCCGCGGGATGCGCCTGGGAAAGTTCGACAAGCCGCTGATCCACAACCGTCGCCTGCTGCGGAAGATCTACCTGGGCGAGGCGGAGCGCCCTGAGGACCGCGCGGACGCGGCCGACGCCAGCGCCCAGGGCGAGCGTCAGCGCGAGAGCACCACCGACAGCCCGTAGTGGTCGGAGGGCGGCGTGGTGCGCCGCTGGCCCTCGACGGTGATCGCCTGCGGTCGGTCGAGGATCCGCCTCCCCGTGGCGCGCCCCGGGAAGCCGCCGAGAAGAACGTGGTCGATGAGCAGACCGCCGCTGCCGGTGCCGACCAGCGGGTTGTCGAAGCAGTAGGTGCAACGCGCGTCGGGCTGGTGGGCGAACGGGGCGACCAGCCCCGCGCCCTCCAGCCGAGCGTAGTGCGCGGGGAGCTTCCCGCTGCTCCGGCCAGGGATCGCGGGGCCGGTGTTCAGGTCGCCGAGCAGGACCACCGGCGCGGGACGCGCGGCGCGCTTGCGGTCCACGAGCTCGAGCAGCAGGCGCACCTGCTCGGCGTGCTCGCGCTGCCAGCTCTGTCCTGGTGGCATCGGCACCGAGCCCAGCTGTGCGCTGAGGTGGGTACAGAACACGTGCATGGGCCCCACCGGCGATCGGTCCAGGCGGGCGTAGAGCACGGCGCGGCGAGCCCACGTCGAGGGCAGCTCGAGCACTTCCGTCTCGGCGAAGGGGACGCTGGAGAGGATGCCCGTCCCCGTCGCGCCGCCGAAGGCCAGCGGCGCGCCGCGGCGCGGGGACTGCAATAACCGCTGCGGCGCCGCGGCGTCGCCCTCGGCGCACGCCTGGCGAAGCGCGGGGATCGACGGCCAGGGCTCCCGCAGAAGACAGCTCACGCACCCCGCGTCCATCGACCCCGCGAGGTGCGCGCAGCGACCGATCATGCACGAGGCCAGCTCGGCGGGCCTCGCGCTGGAGCAGCTGGCGCGGTGACAGGATTCCAGGGGGGCGATGTCCGCCGCGCTGCAGCGAGCGCCCGCGATGGTGGGGGCGGCGGCGGGGCGCAGGGTGTGAGGCAGGCGGGAGGAGAGCGCGGCGGCGGCGGCGCTCCAGTGATCCTCCTGCCAGAGCTCCTGGGCGCAGATCAGGTCGGCCGGCTCGCGCGCCAGCTGCTCGGTGACCAGCGCCACCCGCTCTCGCGCCAGGGGCAGCACGCCCACCGCCAGGCCGGCGTTGAAGGTCAGCACGGTGAACGGCCCTGCTGGCGGCGCCGCGCTGGCCGCCGCCGGCGCTGGGGCCACTCCGCGTGCGCTGCCCGGCGGCGGCGCCGCGGCCGACGGCAGTCCCGGCGGAGCACCCCCGCAGGGGACGCCCTGGAGCGCGGCGCCGATCGCGATCGAGCCCGCGATCGCACCCGCCGTGGAGACCGCCAGCAGGACGTGCGGCGACAGGGGTCGGGGCCGGCGGCCGGCCACGTGCGACCGCGCGGGGGCCTGCATGACACCGCCGGGTGCACGGCCCGTGCCCGGGGTGGGCTCTGGTTGCCGCAGCGGAAGGCGCGGCAATTGGCGATACTCGACCCGGATGGGGCGCACCTTCGCGATCGGGGACCTTCACGGCGACCTGCACGCGCTCGATCGACTGCTGGCACGATTGCCACGCCTCGACGGGGACGACACGCTCGTGTTCCTGGGCGACTACGTCGATCGCGGACCGCACTCGGCCGAGGTCGTCGATCGCGTGCGCCGCCTCGGCGACTGGATCCCGGCGAAGGTCGTCGCGCTGCGCGGCAACCACGAGGACGCGTGGGTGCAGGTCGTGGAGAAGGGCTGGCCCGAGTTCATCGTGCCCCGCCGCAACGGCTGTCTGGAGGCGCTGCGGTCCTTCCGCGGCGCCGAGCCTCCGGGCGAGGACGAGACGCCCACCGAGGAGGAGCTGCTCGCCCTCTTCGGCGGCACCTTCTTCCCCGAGGAGGTCGTGACGTGGATGAAGGAGCTGCCGTACTTCCACGAGGACGAGCACGCAATCTACGTGCACGCCGGACTCGTCCGCACGGAGGGCGAGTTCCTCCACCCGTCGGAGATGAAGCCGCAGCGAGCTCTCCTGTGGACGCGGGACCACGACTTCTTCGCGAACTACCGCGGCAAGCTCGTCGTCTTCGGCCACACCGCGACCGAGGACCTCCCGGTCGAGCTCAGCGGCTACACGCCCGAGGACCCGACCGATCTATGGGCAGGCCCGGCGGCGATCGGCCTCGACACCGGCGCCGGCAAGGGCGGCTTCCTCACCGCGATCGAGCTGCCGGCGCGCCACGTCTACGAGTCGCGGTGACTCACAGGACCAGGAGGACCTTCTTGCAGTGGTGGCGCTCCGGTGCGAGCGGGCCATCCAGCGCGTTCCAGGCGATGTCGTCGTCGGTGCGCACCGTCACCCGCCCGATCACGCCCTTGCACACGTCGATCTCCACGTCGTCGACACCTGCCGGAGCGATCACGGTCATGGCGAGCACGCACGGGGCAAAGAGGCGGAGCGTCTTCCGATCGCGGAGTACGTAAGCGTCCGGGTTGGCGGTCGCCGCCCGACCCCAGGTCGCCCCGCCGAGGAGGCGCAGCGTCGCCCACGGGCCGGTGGACTGGACCGCGACCGTCGCTTCCACGTGCTGGTCGCTCACCTTTCACCTCGCGACGCCCGCGTCAGGGTCCGCGGGGAGGTGGCGCTCTCCGGCCCGAGCTCGGTCACCGCGCCCACCACCAGCACCTCGCCGGTGCCGGCGCCCACCACGCACCCGCGGAGGGACAGGCGGCGCGCCTCCCACACGTGGTGGCCGCCGCGCGCGACGACGTCGATGGCGATGCGGCCCACGCCCACGCCCACCTCCAGCGCGCGCGCGAGCGCCTCCTCGAAGCGCGCGCGATCGCGGGCGTCGATGCGCTCCAGCCAGGTCGCGACGTCCAACAGGGCGTGCGGGGTGCGGCCAAACATGTGGCTCGCCTGCGCGTCCAGCCGGACCTGGCGGCGCCGCGGATCGAGGTCCCACAGTCCCGCCGCCGCCGCGTCCGCCGCGAGGCGTACCCGCGCCTGCGCTGCGGCGAGCTCAAGCTCCGCTTGCGCGGCGCGCGCCTTGGCCTCCCTCGCGGCCGCGCGCAGGTCGAGGACCAGTCCGTCGGTGCGCGCGCGCTCCATGTGGAGCTGGACGAACGCCGACACCTTGGCGCGCAGCACCTCGCCGTCGAAGGGCTTGGTGACGACGTCCACCACGCCGGCGCCGAAGGCGGCGCGCAGCTGCTCGCGCGTCAGCTCGCGCGTGCAATGGAGGAGCACCGGCGTGGTCTGCGTTCGCTTGCGCATCCGCAGGAGCGCCACCGTCTCCACCCCATCCATGTCGGGGAGGACCGCGTCGAGGAGCACCACCGCCGGGTCGTGGTCGGCCGCGAGGCGCACCGCCTCCTGCCCGGTCGTCGCCCGCAGCAGCGGGCGATGGAGGGGGCCGAGCACCGCCTGGAAGACGAAAGCGTCCTCCTGCCTCGCGGTGACGAGCAGGATGGCGGTCGGACCAGGGGACCGCGGCTCGCTGAGGGGGGATGCACTCAAGGAACGCGCCGACCGTGAAGATGGATTACACCACGGGGCTGCGCCAAGCGCGAAGGCCCGCTCCGTGCGGGAGCGGACCTCACGGGGTGGCGCGCTTGCTGCGAGGCCGCGCGGGCGGACCCGACTCGTTACTCGAGGCAGACGGCGAGGTGCTGATCCAGCGTCCCGTTCGCCGCCGCCTCGGAATACACGGTCCGTGTCCACTCGGTGGCGGTGGTGAACGCATTGCTGCCGTCGGCGTCACCAGCCAGGATGTCGCAGTTGCGCACGAGGACCGCGTCCACGGTCCCGGTCGGCCACCCGGTCATCGGATTCGAGGCGTTCCCTGGGTCAAACCCGATCTGCCCGAAGACGTCGCGTGTGGTCCCGCCGCAGACCAACTGGATCGCGTCGTTTCCGTTGAACGTCATGTTCGTGTTGCCAGTCCGCATGTCGCAGAGCGAGTCGATGAGCTCCGACTCGTTCTGGTTGCAGACGACGAAGGTCTCGCCCGGATCGAGCGTCAGGTTGTCCAACGGCGCCACGAGCGCGAGCGGCGTGTTTCCCACTGAGCTTCCGTTCGTGAACGACTGGAGCCTGCAGGTGTTCGTCGCTACGGCCGCGTCGCTCGCGTTGAAGATCTCGATCGCCTTGTTGCTGCTCGTGCCCTCGGTGTACTGGCTGATGAATATGCCGCCCGCGACGAAGTTGCTCGTCATGTCGCCCGCCTGGGCCGTCGCGTAGCCGTTGGTCGAACCATCGGCGTCGCAATAGGTCCACGTCGCGCCTCCGTCGCCGCTGAAGCGGACCGCGAAGTCGTACGGCGAGCCCCAGTGCCCCGGCACAGCAAAAGACCCTACATACTCGTCGTTGTTCGCCTCGAAATCAGGGGATCCAACCCCGTACCCTGCGTTCGGGGTGGCCCCCACCCAGCTCCACGCGCTGGTCTGCGTGGCCGGATCGGAGCCGTTCGGGCCGAAGCCCACCTCGCCGACGAGAACGCTGGAGGGGTCGTTGCCGCTCGTGTCGAGATCCGTCAGACCCGCGACGTACACCCGACCGAAGATGTCGACGGTCGTACCTTGGTCTTCGTCGATCAGGAGCGGGGCCTGCAAGCGACAGAAATCGATCGTGACCGGTTCCGCCCCGCCGGTGGTGGTGGTGGTGGTGGTCGTGTTGCTCGACGTCGTTCCCCCGCCCTGGCAGTCCGGGTTCGGGAAGCCAGGCGTCCCGAGATCGCCGCTCGTGAAATTGGCCGACGTCATCGTCGCGGCGCACCAGTTGGAGCCCAACTCGTTCGCGTCCTCGGAGCCCGGATCGAGCGAGAAGCTGAGCCCCGCTGCGGGGCTGGGGAACCCGCTGCCCGTTCCGTAGGCCAGCGTATCGACGTCGACGGCGCTGCAGTGCAACGTGATCCCGTCGGTGCCGCTGTTGCCGAGGACGAACGTGCCACCGTAGACATAGTCGGCGGCGAACCCAGCGGAGGCCGACTTGGCGAGCGTCACGTAGCCACCGGGGGGCAGGGTCAGCGTAGAGCCGATCGTGAACCGATCGTTGTTTGCGTTGGGGCCAATCACCAGGCAGCCCTCGAGCTGGTAGCCGTCGGTGGAGCTGGGATTGTACAGCTCGAGCCACTCGCCCAGGC
>JBKJLX010000318.1:0-13877 GCA_046596645.1 Polyangiaceae bacterium | reverse complement strand
CAGCTGCCCAGCCTGGGGGAGTAGCCACGACATGCCGAGCTCGTGGCGGGTGCCCAGCACCAGATCGCCGGCGAAGGAGGCGGCAGAGCCCTCGCCGGCTCCCAGGCAGCGCTCGGCCGAGGCCAGCGCCTCGCGCGCCAGGGGCATCAGGGAGAGGCCGCGCGGGGTCAGCGCCATCCTCCTCGTCGTCCGCGCGAAGAGCGGGCCGCCCAGCATCTCCTCCAGGGCGCGCACGCGCTGTCCGACGGCGGCCGGCGACAGGTGCACCACGCGCGCCGCCTTGCGGAACGACAGCGACCGCGCCGCCTCGACGAAGCAGCGCAGCGAGTCGAGGGGCGGGAGCGCGTCGTTCACGGCGTGCTTTTCATGGCGTCGGGGTCGCCAAAGAGGAGGAGGCGGCAGACCAGATCGCCGTTGTGCAGCTCCAGCCACTTGCGCGCGGGGCGGCCGATCGCGTCCGCGATCGAGGGCGCGCCGGCAAGCACCGCCGAGGGGCGATGCCCCCGACGGCGGATGGCGCGGCCCAGTTCCTGCGCCGAGTCGCCGAGGGCCAGGCGCTCTCCGTAGGGCGGGTTGGTCAAGAGCCAGCCGGGGGCGTCGTCGGCGGTGAGGTCGCCCACGCCGCCCGGCTCGATGCGAACGGTGACGCCCGCCGCCCGCGCCGACGCCGTCGCCAGCTCGAGCGCCGCCGGCGAGACGTCGCGTAGCAGGATCTCCGGGCCCTCCTTGTCACGCGCCGCGGCCACGGCGGCGCGCGCGTCCTCGCGCAGCTCGCGGAAGGCAGTGCGGTCGACCTCGTTCGCGACCTTCCAGCCCTCGACCCCGAAGCGATCCCTCCAGGAGCCGGGCGGGACGCCAGCGGCCCATGCTGCGGCCTCCACGCCGATCGTTCCCGTCCCGCACATCGGGTCGCAGAACGGCGACCGACGATCCCACTGCGACAGGCGCAGCATCGCCGCCGCGAGCGTCTCCTTGAGCGGCGCGCCCTCGCTCGACCCGCGCGGTCTGTAGCCGCGCTGGTGGAGCGACGCGCCGGACGCGTCGGCGTAGAGCGTGGCCTCGTCCTTCACCACGTGGACGAAGAGCAGAACGTCGGGCGCGTCGCGGTCGACGTCGGGGCGCGCCCCGGTGCGATCGCGGATGCGGTCGACGATCGCGTCCTTGGTGCGCTGGGCGATGAACTGCGTGTGGTGCAGATCGCTGTTCCGGCTGGCGGCCCGCACCGCCAGCGTGCGGTCCGGGTCGAGCCAGGCGTTCCAGTCGACGCGCGAGGCGCCATCGTAGAGCGCCTCGCCGTCGGGGCAGGGGAAGCGCGCCACCTCCACCAGCACGCGCACCGCGATGCGTGACCACAGGCAGGCGCGCAGCGCCTCACCGAGATCGCCATCGAGGTGCACGCCGCCCCGATCGGCGCGGACGCCGCGGAATCGGAGCTCCCGCAGCTCGTCACGCAGCGCGCCCTCGGTGCCCTTGGCCGCGGTCGCGAAGAGGTGGAGTGTCAATCGACGCGGAACGAGGACATGATGACCTCGCAGCCCGGCTTGACCGCCGCGAAGACGGCCGCGCCGCCCGAGCAGGTGAGGACAAATCCCTTGCCGCCGTTGGTGACGTACCGCTGCAGCGTCACGTAGGGAACGCCGCCGGCGTTGGCCCAGTACGACTCGATGTCCCACGCGGCACGGGTGCCGCTGGTGGTCAGCCGTTGATCGCGGATGGTGGCGGCCTTCTTCAGCTCGATGAGGTTGGCTGCGCCGTAGGCGGGGCCGTCGCCGGCGAAGGTCTCGCCGGCGATGTTGGCGTTGGTCATGAACGAGCCCATCGCGACCGGGTTGCGCTGGGCAGACTCGATGAAGGGCGAGCCGAGATCGGCGGCGTTCAGGTCCTGCCAGCTCGCGGGGACGGAGTAGGAGAACCCGGCGCCGCGGATCAGGCGGTGCCCGGCGGGCGACGGGGCGGGGCCATTGGCCGCCGGGTTCGCAGGGGCGGGCGCGAGCGGCTGCGCAGGCTGCGCGGGCTGCGCGGGCTGCGCGGGCTGGGACGGCGTGTCGTAGTTGCCGTTGTCCCCCGATGACCTGGCGGCGTTGCGACCGACCATGAAGAACACGATGCCTGCGCACATCGGGATCACCATCACCACGGCGATCACGAGGCCGATGATCAGGCCGGTGTTGCTCTTCTTCGGCGGCGGAGGCGGCGGGTAGCCGGGAGGGGCGCCGAAGCCGCCGCCGGGAGGGCCGCCGAAGCCACCCGGTCCACCGGGAGGCGGGCCCCAGGGACCGCCGGTGCCAGGGGGGCCGCCCCCCTGCTGGTTGTAGCCGGGTCCGAACGGGCCGCTCTGATACGACATGACGACGCTCCTCCGATGGCGCGGGGCGAGGGCTCGCCCGGTGCGGGAGCAGGTTACGAGAGGTGCTTCCGCGCCGTCGAGGTCCGCCTTTCCTTCTCGGCGGCGCGGACGGGGGCGAGCGACTTCACGCGGCGGCGGTGGCCGTCTTCGCCTTGCCCTCGGCCTCAGCCGCGTAGAGCGCCTCGATGCGCTCGCCGAAGCGCTGCATCGCGACGCGGCGCTTGAGCTTCATGCTCGGCGTGAGGAGGCCGTTCTCGGTGGTGAAGTCCTCGGCGATGAGGACGAGCTTCTTCACCTTCTCGTAGCCCTTGAAGTCGCCGGAAAAGGCCTCGACCTCCTCCTTCAGGCGGGCGTGGACGCGCGGGTCATCCACCAGCTTGTCATCGCTGGAGGCGGAGATGCCCTGCTCCTCGCACCACGGCTTGAGCGTCGCCATGTCGGCGCACACCAGCGCGACGTTGAAGAGCTTGTTGTCGCCGTAGATCATCGCGTTGGCGATGAAGGGGGAGAGCTTCAGCTTCTCCTCCAGCGGGGCGGGGGCGACGTACTTGCCGTTCTCGAGCTTGTAGAGCTCCTTCAGGCGGCCGGTGATGTAGAGGAAGCCGTCGTCGTCGAGGTAGCCAAGGTCGCCCGAGCGGAACCCCTTCTCGCCCGGCACCAGATCGTCGGTGAAGACCGCGTCGTTCTCCTCCGGCCGCGCGTGGTAGCCCTGCATCACGTTGGGGCCGTAGATGACGATCTCGCCCTGCTTTTCCTCGCCGGACGCCGTCTTGTCGATGACGATCTTCACGCCCTCGATTGCCTTGCCCACGCTGCCGATGCGGTGGGCGCCGGGGCGGTTGGCGGTGGCGATGGGGCTGGTCTCGGTCAGGCCGTAGCCCTCGTAGACGGTGATGCCGAGGCCGTCGATGAACTCGGCCACCTCGCGAGAGAGCGCCGAGCCGCCGCTGAAGGCGTACTTCAGGCGCCCGCCGAACTTTGCGCGGATCTTGGTGAAGACCAGCTTGTTGGCGATGGGATAGGCGAGCTTCTGGCCGAAGGTCGGCTCCTGCCCCAGGCGCTTGGCCTTGGCGGCGGCGATCGCGCTCTTCACCAGGGCCTGGATGAAGCCGGGCTTCTCCGCGATCTGCTTGTTCACCCCGTCGTAGATGCGGTTGAAGATGCGGGGCACGCTGAAGAGCAGCGTCGGCTGAACCTCGGCCAGGTTGGCCACGATCTTGTCGACCGCCTCGGCGATCGCGATGGAGGCGCCGCGTGACACCATCACGTGGAGCTCGCACGTGTGGCCGAAGGAGTGCGCCCAGGGGAGGAAGGAGAGGCTCCGATCCTCCGAGCCGATGGGCAGCATGCTCTGCACTGCGTTGATGTTGGAGACGATGTTGCCGTGCGACAGGATCACCCCCTTGGGGTTGCCGGTCGTGCCCGAGGTGTAGATGAGGCAGGAGGTGTCCGTCTCCGCCGGCTGGATCGCCTCCGGCGCCTTGCCCTCTCCCCGCGCCAGGAGCGCGTCGAACGAGTCGGCGTCGCTCTTCGGCAGCTCGAAGCAGATGGTGTGCTTCACGCTGGCGACCTTCTCGCGGATCTCCTTGGCCTTGCCGTGGATCTTCTCGGTCGCGGTGACGATGGCGACCGCCGAGCAGTCGTTGGCGATGAACTCCCACTCCTTGGGCAGGCTCGCCTCGTACATGGGCACCAGCGATGCGCCGAGGCCGTAACAGGCGTAGGCGAGCACCGCCCACTCCTCGCGGTTGTTGGAGATGACGCAGACGCGGTCGCCGCGCTGGATGCCGAGCTCGGCGAGACCGCCGCGGCACGCTTCGATGCGCTTGCCGAAGGCCTCGTAGGTCGTCCAGGTCCAGACGCCATCCTTCTTGGCGCCCATGAAGTCATGAGACGCGTAGGTCTTCACGGCGTACTGCAGCATGTCGACGAGGTTCTTGAAGTTGCCGGCCATGAGTCTTCTCCCGCTCTCGCGTCCCCCCGCTCGCCCCGCCCAGCTCCCCCGGGAAAAACCGCGTGGACCCGCTGTCTAGTACGAGGAAGGCTGCGGTGCTAGAGCGAGGCGCTCCCATGGCGCGGTACGCGATCACCACGTTCGGCTGTCAGATGAACGTGCACGACTCCGAGCGCATGCACGGGGTGCTGCGGTCTGCTGGCCTGGAAGAGGCGGAGGACGAGGCCTCGGCCGACGTCCTGGTGCTGAACACGTGCAGCGTCCGCGAGAAGGCGGAGCACAAGCTCCTCAGCCTGGTGGGGCGCATCGCGAAGCGAAAGCGGGAGCAGCCCGACCTGATCCTGGTGGTGGCCGGATGCGTCGCCCAGCAGGAGGGCGAGCGCCTCCTCGCCCGGTCGAAGGGCGCCATCGACCTCGTGGTGGGCCCCGACAATCTGACAGAGATCCCGCGCCTCCTGGAGGAGATCGCCGGCGGGGCGCCTCCGCTCGCCCGCACCGTGTTCGACCTCGACGAGCCGCGGTTCCTCGCCTCGCCCAGCATCGCCGCCCCCCCCGGCACGGGCCTCGCCGCCGGGCCCACTGCGTTCGTGACCACCATGAAGGGTTGCAACGAGCGCTGCAGCTTCTGCATCGTGCCCACCACACGCGGCCCCGAGCGCTACCGCCCCAGCGGCGAGGTGATCGACGAGATCGCCGCGCTGGTCGAGCGCGGGGTGCGCGAGGTGACGCTCCTCGGGCAGACGGTGAACAGCTACCGCGACCCGCGGGGCCTGCTCGGTGACTACTCGACGGCGGCGTCCCCCGGCGCCCGCGAGGTCGACCCGGACGAGAGCGAGTTCGCCGCGCTCCTCCGCGCCATCGCCGAGCGCGTCCCCGGGCTCTTGCGGCTTCGCTACACCAGCCCGCACCCGCGCCACCTGGTTCCCTCCCTGGTGCGCGCCCACGCGGAGCTGCCGGTGCTGTGCCGGCACGTCCACCTGCCGGTGCAGTCGGGTTCCGACCGCGTGCTCAAGCGCATGATCCGCCGCTACACGCGCGCCGAGTACCTGGAGCGCATCGCGCGCCTCCGCGCCGAGGTCCCCGGCGTCACGCTCTCCACCGACGTGATCGTCGGCTTCCCCGGCGAGACGGAGGAGGACTTCGAGGCGACCCTGTCGCTGGTGGAGGAGGCCGGCTTCACCGGTCTCTTCGGCTTCATGTACTCGCAGCGGCCGTTCACGCCCGCCCGCAAGCTGGAGGACGACGTGTCCGAGGCCGAGAAGAAGTCGCGCCTGGCCCGGCTCTTTGCGCGGAGCGAGCAGCAGCTGGCGACGCACCTGGAGACGCTGGTCGGCACCGAGCAGGAGGTGCTCATCGAGGGCCTGGGGAAGATGGCGTCGAAGCCTGGCGCCGCCGAGTCGTGGGCCGGGCGCACCTTCCGCTCCGAGATCGTCCACCTCGACGACCCCGCGTGCGCCGGCCTGGTGGGCGAGATCGTGGGCGTCCGCGTGGTGCGCGCCAACAAGCACTCGGTGGCGGGGGAGCTCGACCCGGTCGCGCAGCGGCGCGGCCTCGCGACGATCGCGGCGCGGCCTCCCGGCCCGCCGCGTCGTCGCGCGCTCCCGCTCCTCGGAGCTTCGCTGTCGGAGGCTGCGGAATGAGCGGCGGAGCGAGCGGCGGCCCGATCTACGCCCTCGCCGGGCCTCTCTACCCCCTCGCGGGGAAGGCACCGGTGGTGGCCGAGGGCGTGTTCGTCGCCCCGACGGCCGCCGTGATCGGCGACGTCGAGCTGGCCGAGGGGTCGAGCGTGTGGTTCGGCGCGGTGCTGCGTGGCGACATCGGCCCCATCCGCGTCGGTCCCCGAACCAACGTCCAGGATCTGGCGTGCATGCACCTGACCGCCGGCATCGAGGGCTGCACGGTCGGCGCCGACTGCACCATCGGCCATGGCGCGATCCTCCACGGTTGCACGGTGGAGGACGGCTGCCTCATCGGCATGGGCGCCATCATCCTCGATGCGGCCCTCATCGGCGCGCGCAGCGTCGTCGCTGCCGGCTCGGTGGTGCCGCCGCGCATGGTCGTGCCTCCGGGCTCCTTCGTGGCGGGGACACCGGCCAAGGTGATCCGCCCCGCGAGCGACATGCAGAAGGAGATGGGGCTCGCCGGCGCCGAGGCCTACACCGCCGCTTCGCGCGTCTTCCTGGCGGAGAGCTGGGCGCGCGGGGGCGATCCGGGGGAGGGCACGTGACGCTCCGCCTGGTGGTCAACGGTGACCCGGTCGAGGTCGCCGAGGGGACGACGGTGCGCGGCGTGGTCGAGCACCTCGCGCTCGGGAGCGGGCCGGTGGCGGTGGAGCGCAACGGCGACGTGGTGCCGCGCAGGGAGCACGCGACGACGACCGTCGCAGACGGCGACCGGATCGAGATCGTCCACTTCGTCGGCGGCGGCTGACGCGCGACGCCGCAGGCGTGCGGCACGGGGGGCGGATGGTGCCGGAAGTGCTGGAGCGGGTGTGCCTCGGTCAAGAGGACGTGGTGGTCATCCCCTCCGACGCGATCATGCGTCGGGGCGTGGCGTTCACCCTGACGTCCCCGGTGCGTGAGATCCTCGAAGGGTCGCGTGGCCTGCCCGCCGATCGGATCGGCGCGATCCTCCGCGCCCTCGCGCTGAGGACGGCGAGGGTCAGCGCGCTCGCCGCCCGCGCGCCGCGTAGCTGGTACCCGCCGCGGGTGGTCAACCTCGTCGTGGTGCGCGACGGGGCGGCGATCCGGCCGTTCTTCCAGCCCCTCGCGCGATCGTCGTGGGTCGTGCACGAGTGCGATTTCGACGACGCCCGCTCGTCGATCGAGATCGGCGCCTACGGGCTGGCGCACGCGGAGAGGATGGGGCTGGTGGGCGACGCGCTGGGCGCATACGTCGCCGATCTCTCGTGGTGGATCGCGCTCGACGACGAGGAGGCCGCACTCTTCACCGACGGCGCAGCGCGCTCCACCCGACCCGACGCGGCGGCGCTGCGGATCCTCGCCGAGGCGCTCCCGTGGCTGCGCTCGCTGTTCGACCTCGGGGTGCGACCGCCCCCGGCCGGCGCGTCGACCGCCTCACGCATCCCCGGCACCGAGATCGTGCTCCCGGCGGGCCTCCTGCCCTCGGTGACGAGGCTGCTGTCGGAGCTCGATCGCGCCACGCGGGACGTGGCGTCGAGCTTCGCGCGACGTCCCGCCGCTCCGGCGAGCAAGAAGCCCCGCCCGCTCGAGGTGGTCACCGACTGGCTGCGCGCGCGGAGGCCGCCGATCCTCCTCGCCGGCAGCAAGGGCGAGACGGTGTGGGACCCGTCCTCGCCCAACCACCTGGGCCCACTGAAGAACGCGATCCCCCGGACCGACGCCCGCTGCGCCGCGAGCATGATCGCCGACCTGACGGTCATGGCCGATCGCACCGGGGCGTTCCTCGCGAAGGTCCGCGATCCAGCCGGTTTGCCGGCGTCGTCGGGCGCGGTCGACGCGGGCGATGGAGTCTGGGTGGTGCCGGCACGGCGGCTCCTCGCCTACGCGCTGGTGCAGCGAGGCCTGCGCCCTACGGAGGAGCCCGCGCCGCCGCTGTGGCGGTGGCTGCTCGCGGCGCGCGCCGCGCACGAGTGGGCTCACCTCGCCGAGGACGCGGGGTGGGTCGCGGTCCCTGAGCACCGGCGTGAGGAGCACGCGTCGGCGCTGAAGGAGGTCGACGGCGCCTTCCAGAGGATCATCGACGGCGCGGCGCCCGTCTTCGCCGCGGTTGCCGCGGGCGAGGCCTCGAAGTCCGGCGCCGCCGCCGGCGCGTCACCGGCCGCCACCTTCACCCGCATGGTCTTCGCGCGCGTGGGCGACTGGCGCGCGAACCTGCTGGCGCGCGAGATCCTGCCGCCGGAGGAGCTGTGGGCCTACGCCCGGCAGAACGCCAGGACCCACGCCCAGTCCGGGCTGGGCCCCTTTGCGCAGCTCGCGCGGCACGCGATCGAGGTGCACTACCTCGCGCTGGCCGGGGCCGAGGACCCGGCCGGAGCGCTCTTCGCCAGCACGTTCTTCGCCGACCACTTCGTGGCGGCGGGCCTGGCCGACGAGGCGCGCGTGCGCGAGCTGTTCGCGGCGTCGGGGCGCGCGCTGGCGTGCTGGGAGATCGACCGGTCGCGCTTCGCCGCTTCGCCGCTCTGACGGACCGATCGCACTGTGCGCGATGGCCGGCAGCGAGCGGAGGCGGGGCCACCGACGTCCGGCTCGGAAAAATGGGCGCCACGCGATGCCGTATGCTCCGGCCCCCCTTGAGAATCCTTCCCCGCGGACCCGTCGCCGTCACGTCCCGTACATGGAACGGCTCGCGCGAGCGGATGGTGACCCTGGTGGCGCGCGTCACCTACGTCCTGCGCTCCGTGCGCTGCGAGGTCTCCACAGCCGTCGAGCCGGTACGCACGGCGGACGTCTGGGTGGAGGGCGATCGCGGCGGCGCATACGTGCGCGAGCCGTCCGACGTCGCGCCGATGAAGGAGAGGGCCGACGTCGTCGTCGTCGGCAAGGCCTACGCGCCCGGAGAGGCGGCGGCGACGGAGGTGGCAGCGCGCATCGTCGTCGGCGAGGTCGACAAGGCCCTGCGCATCACCGGGCCACGCCGCTTCGGCCGCGACGGCGCCCCGCTCGCGCCGGCCCCGTTCCGCGATGCGGCCATGGACTGGACACGCGCCGGCGGGGGCGAGGACACGTCCAACCCGGTCGGCATCGACGATCGTGCTGCGCCGGACGCGCGGGGGGAGGTCCCGGCTCCGACCGTGCTGTCCTTCGGCGTCGAGCTGGGAGCGCGCGATGCGTACGTCGCGCCCGCCGGCTTCGGGCCGCTCGCTCCGACGTGGCCGACGCGGCGCGACGCCGCGCCGCCGGGCGCCGCGGCCTGGGTCGACGCCCCGTCGAGCGCGCAGCTGGACTGGAACGAGTCGGCGCGGCCGGGCTTCTTCCAGTGCGCGCCGGGCGACCAGCGCCTCGCCCGCCCCCTGCGCGCCGACGAGCGCATCGTCCTCGAGGGCCTCCACCCGCGCCACCCGCGCCTGGTCACCAACCTGCCGGGGGTCGCGCTGAACGCGGTCGCGGTCGACGCCGCGAGCGGCCGCGTACCCCTGCAGCTCCAGGCCGACACCCTGTGGATCGACACCGAGCGCCAGCTGGTCACCGTCACCCACCGCGTGGCCGTCCCCGCGCGCGTCCTCGAGGGCACCGACGTGTTCGTCTGGCTCGAAGGCTTCGACGCGCTGGTGGCGCAGGACATGGCCGACGCGGGGGGCGAGACGGCCGATGCCGGCGCCTCCGCGCACCCGGCGACGCCGTTCGGGCGCCCGTCGGCGAACGGGCCCGTGCGGCACGGTGACGACGAGGAGTTCGAGCGGGCGGCGATGGGCACGATGGCTGCTCCCGAGGTGCTGCCGCGTGCCGCGCCGGTGCCGTTCACCGGCGCCGCGAAGACGCGACCGGTCACGCCGGCACAGGTGCGGGCCGCGACGCCGTTCGCGCAGGCAGCGGCACCGCTGGCGCCGCCGCTCGCTCCGCCGGCGCCCCCGATGGCCCCGCCGGCGCCCCCGATGGCGCCGCAGGTGGCGATGGCGCCCTCAGGGCCGGCGGTGGCGCCGTCCGCCGCGCGACCGCCCGCGTGGTCGCCGTCGGCGGCGGCGCCCATCGCGCCGCCGCTCGTCGAGAAGATCGACACCTGGAAGCTGCACGAGCAGGCGCAAGCGCGCCGCACTGGCGACGAGCCTGCCGCCGAGCCCCCGCCGCGCCCCGACGCGCCCCCGGCCGCGACCTCGAGCGCGGCGGCTGCGGCGCCCGTGGTGACCCGCCCCAGGGCGGTCGAGGTTGTCTGGTACGACTCGACGACCGAGGTCGAGCTCGCGGGTCGATCGCGGACCTTGCTCGATCAGCTCGGGGAGGGGGACGGCGACGAGTGGATGACCCCGGCCGAGGTCGCTGGCGGCTCGCTGGAGCGCGCGCGGCGCGACATCGCGCACTGGCTCCGCACGGCGCCGCCCATGGACGCCGAGCGGCTGCACGACGCGATGACGCGGGCGCTGGAGCGGGACGACGCCGAGCGACCTTTCGCCGTGATCGCCGGCGATCTGGTCTGGACCTTCGACCCCCGCGAGTCGCTGCGCGCCTGGATCGCCCTGGGGACACCGATGGTCGCCGACCCCCGCGTGAAGGAGGCCATCGAGAGCGCCGAGCGGGCGATGGCCGAGCACCTGGTGACCATCCCCGACGTCCTCAACGCCGCGCTGGACCGCCTGCGCGACGTGGTGCGGTCGATCGCCAAGACCATCGGTCCCACCCCGATCGACGCCGCCGCCGAGCGCTACCTGGTGGAGGAGCGCGGCTTCGCCAAGCGCCGGGTGTGGGGCCAGAACCGTCTCCGCGCGCACCTCCACGCGAGGGGGGCGCGCGCGCCGATCCCCGTCTATCTACCTGACGCCGCGGGATGGGAGTCGCCGCTCAGCCAGCGGTTCGCCGCGCGATTGGTGGGAGAGATCCGATCGCGGCAGGACCCGACGGAGGGCGCTCGCGTGTGCTTGCGCGCCGTGGCGCTGGGCATCGAGATCGTCTGACGGATCACATCTCGGCGAAAGGGTCGGACCGCGACACCGCGTTCTGGGCGGTCTCGCTCTGCCCCTCGACGCCGTCGCAGTGGTCGGGCAGCGGCGGCAGCTCGCGGGTGTCGTAGCCGGGCCCGACCCAGAACACCTCGGGCGCGGGCCGATAGCCGCTGTAGTACGTGCGCTGCTCGGCGCGACCATCGGCGAAGAGGACGTTGACCACCGACGTGACGTCGTAGCCGCGCGAGCCCTTCTGCCGCTTGATCCTCTTGCCGGGGGCGAGGTTCTCCTTGATCGTCACCCGTCGCTCGAAGTTCTCCGAGCGGGCGACGCCGTAGGAGTAGCTGACGGTGGCGACCGGGTGGCCGCCCAGGATCTCCACGCGGATCTTGTCGTGGAGCTTCTGGTCGTCCTCCGGGATGTAGGCGTGGAACATGACCGGGTAGGGCAGATCGTTCCTGATCTTCAGGTCGACCCGCGGCCAGCTCACCGTCGCGTCGAGCCCCAGCGGGGCGTAGCTCGAGGGTCGCGAGTGCGACTGCCGCTCGACGACGGTCATCGCGGCGTGCAGCGCGGCGGCAAACAGCGTCGTGGACACCTGGCAGGTGCCGCCACCGACGCCGGTCGTCATCTCGTCGCCCTGGATCTCGGGAGCCCAGGTGAAGCCGCGATCGAGGCGGCGCTCGCCCACCGCCTCGTTGAAGGAGAGGACCTGACCCGGCACGAGGACGATGCCGTCGATGCGCGCCGCGGCAGCGCGGATGTTCGCCGAGCGCCCGACCCCGGTGCCGAACACGTGGAACGTCGTCTCCCAGGTGGAGACGACCTTCTCCACGTCGACGCGCGCCAGCTGGTCCAGCGTGACCTGCGCCTCCCTCGGCTCCAGCGCAAGTTCGGCGTAGGGCGCGCCGGCGTCGATCGCCCCCAGGACCGCCTCGATCGACGCCTCGACATCGAGCCTTTGACCGGGGATGTCGGCGATCTTCTGCCGACGCGCGATGTCGAGGCGCGCGTCGACCGCCGGGCGGTCGACCGAGGGCGCGAGGGCCCGCAGCAGCTGCGTGACCTGGATCCGGCTCTTGTGCAGCACCAGGGGGCTGTCGACCTCCCCGCGGCGCGCGGCCTGCGCCTCCCGGAAGCGCCGGGTCAGGCCGCCCTCGTGGCCGATGGTCCTCGCGACCTTCATCGTCTCCAGGACGTCGATCTCCACGCCGAGCTCGGCGTACGTCACCGGGATGGATCGCCCGTCGACGAGGAGCGTGATCTCCCGATCGCCGACGGCCTCGTTGCGGCTCGCCAGCCAGGTGGCCGGGCTCTCGCCGTCGGGCAGGCGGCGCTCGCCGACGTAGATGCCCTGGACCAGGGGCGACTCGGGCCACGCCGCGTGCAGACCGACGCCGAATCCGGCCCCCAGGACCGATCCGGCCGCGACGATCGAGATGGCGGTCGTGAAGCGCACGGATCGGATCGTAGGTCCGGGCGGCGCCGGGGCGGAAGTTTCCCGGGCTTGGCCGCCCGCTCAGGCGCCGCCGTCGCCGAAGAGGCCGAGCTGCTGGCCCTTCCTCGGGGGGCGGCGGAACGTGTCGCGGACGGTCGAACCGTCCTTCGAGGGGCAGCCGGTGGCCAGGCCGTACCGGCGGGCGGTCGCCTCGAACAGCCCCATCGCAGCCTCGGCGTATTTGCCCTCGCCGACCTGGCGCGCGCCCCACCGCGCGTCGTAGAGCTTGCCTCCGCGCGCCTCGCGCACCCGCGAGAGGATCTTCTCCGCGCGCAGCGGCATCGCCGCGCGCAGTCGCTCGGGGAAGATCGTGGCCACCGCGCCGGGGAGGCGCAGGTAGACGAAGCTGGCCCGCACCGCGCCGGCGTCGCGCGCCGCCGCGAGGATGGCGGGGATGTCCTCGTCTCCCAAACCGGGGATGAGGGGAGCGATGTTCACGCCGACCTTGATGCCCCGCTTCGCCAGCGCGGCGACGGTGCGCATGCGTCGCTGCGGGGTCGCCACGTACGGCTCGATGGCCCGCGCCTTCTCCGGGTCCCACAAGGGGATGCTCATGGTGATGGAGAAGTCGGTCACGCGGGCCAGCTCCTCGAACACGTCCAGGTCGCGCTCGACCAGCGGCGCCTTGGTGATGATGCCGCACGGGTTTCGATACGCCGCGCACACCTCGAGGCAACCGCGGGTGATGCGGTACGAGGCCTCGAGCGGCTGGTAGCAGTCGGTGACGCCGCTGAACATGACGTACTCGCCCTTCCAGCTGGGCTTGTCGAACGCCTCGCGGAGGAGCTGCGGCGCCTCCGGCTTCACCACGATGATGCGGTCGAAGTCGGTGCCGGCGCCCAGCGAGAGGTACTCGTGCCCGGGGCGGGCGTAGCAGTTGTGGCTGACCACCCCGTTCGCGATGAAGTCGCTGGTGGACGTCGTCATGTCGAACATCAGAAGGTCGAAGCTGAGGGGTTCGACCGAGACCACCCGTAGCTGCGGGGGGCCCTTCAGCGCCTGCCCCGCGATGTCGCGCTTGCGCGTGATGGCTGGTGAGACCAGGTGCATGAAGCGGAGGTGCTCGCGTAGGCCGCCGCGGACGCGCACCGTGCTGCAGCGCGCCTTCGGCGTGCCGTCCTCGAGGATGGCGTCGAAGCCGAGCGCGGCGAGGGCCGCCCGGGTCGTTTCCAGCATCCTCGGGTCGGCGTTCGAGATGCGGAGGATGCCGCGTGAGTAGCAGCCCTCCGCGTCGAAGATGCCGGCCAGGAAGCCGCGGTTCCACTCGGAGCCCGGTGTCTCCGGCCACGCCACGAGATCGACGATGCGCTCGTAGCTCTCGCGGGCGTGGGTGCGAATCCCCACCATGCGCTGGCGGTCGACACGCGCCTCGGCGAATACGAAGTCGCGAGTGGCGATGCCGAGGTCCGCCAGGTAGCTCTTCGCGCGGACCAGCGGCTCGAGGTCGATCAGCGCCAGCCGGAACTGGAACTGATCTCCGTGCGCACGCCCGGGCCGCTCG
>JBKJLX010000009.1:0-8600 GCA_046596645.1 Polyangiaceae bacterium | reverse complement strand
TTGACGAGAGACGCGATGTGGAGCTTGATGATTCTTCACTGCATGAGCTAATTCGCAGGCTCGCCGGGGACGGAGTCCAAATCTCGAGCGGCGTGCCCGACGACGCCGTAGCCGCCTACGTCTCTTCGCCCTCGGCGTACGGCGCTCTTCGATTGCTCGCAACATCGTGCGAATTGGTCGTGGGAGATGCTGGCGCGACGTTCCGCGTCCGCTCTCAACGCGAGGCGAGGGCTGATCTGGGCAAGAGACCAATCCCGACGATCACCTCGGCTGAGATGCTTACAGCGAACTTCACGAGAGGTGCGCCAATTCGAAAGCGGTGAAGCCGCGCGATCGATCGGCCGTGGCGAGCCCGCTAACAGCGCGCTGCAGCGGGCGGCCGAGGACGGTCGCTGCTGAGCGCGTGGTAGTTAGCCAGACCTCTGCGTTCGAACGCACACAACTGACCATATGACGAAGAAGTGCGACCTAAGCTTTGACCCGCCGATGGCGGACTTCTACGCGGCGCGACTGGGAAGCGCGTACACAGCGCTCGCAGGTCCGAACAATGCAGGGAAGTCGCTCGTCCTCAAGTACCTCAAACAAAGCTTGGGTCGTGCGGCGTACGTCGTCGGCACGAATCGATTTTACCACGTTTACCACTTCACCACCGCACTCAAGGAGCGGAATGAGCTCGATCAGTTTGAGAGCAACTTTTCGAGCCAATTCAATAATGAGCAGTATAACTTCGAGCAGAACTTCATCGATCTTAACAAGATCATTACTATCCTGAGCGACACCAGGCGCGATCAGCTGTTTCAGCTGTGCGGCGCGCTCATCGGCGGGACGTTCGCCCTGAAGAAGGTGGACCCAGACAACGAGCTGAGCCCGCGCTATATCGATATGGATGGACAGAACATTTCCGTCGGCAGCACCGGGACTCGCCTATTGATGACGCTTCTTGGCCTTTGCCTGGACGAGAGATTCTCGAGCCTGCTCATCGACGAGCCCGAACTCGGGCTCGGGCCGCGGCTACAACAGACGTTTGCGGGCCTGCTTCAAGATCCAGAGAAGCGTTCCGCCACCTTCCCGCACTTGAAGCACGTGGTCGTAGCTACGCATTCACAGTTGTTCCTCCACCGGCGGGATCTCGCGAGCAACTTCGTCGTCACTAAGAACGGCACCACGATTTCCGTGCGCCCGGTGGATTCGATCGCCGGTTTTCACCGGCTTCAGTTCAACTTGCTCGGTAACGACTTGGAGACGATGTACTTCCCTGCGGCGATCGTAGTCGTCGAAGGAAAGACCGATCACGAATACCTCGACCGACTCATTCAGCTGCGCCATCCAAGTCGCCGCGTTACGGTGCTTCACGGCGCTGGCGACGTGAAGAACAAGGTGTACGCGCTGAGAGAGGCCTTCGGAGATCTCGCGCGCAGCCCGATGCGAGGCCGCCTTTTCGTTGTCGTCGACAGTGTGCATCCGCTCGGCCTTGCCAGCGACCTTGAACAAATGGGTGTTGCCCGCGATAACTTCGTTGCGTGGTCGCGCAACGGCATCGAGTACTTCTATCCCCCGGACGCGCTGGCCCAGGTCTACTCTTGTTCTCCGGGCGACGTTGGCACGCTCGCGATCGACGGCGACAGGGTCACGTTGAACGGAACGACGCTTACAAAGAACGAGCTGAAAGCCGCAGTCCTCAGCCACCTAGGATCGGCGACGGTGGGTCCCGAAGAACTCGAAGCCCGGTTAATGTCGAAGCTGGCTTCCGCGATCTCGTAGCGAACGTATAGAATGCGATGTCTAACAAGCCCTTGCACCTGACGGCGCTTTGCGCCGCAGTGAACGGCAAGCCGTTAGGCAGATTCGGAGGACCCCGTCCCAGCACGGTGCGGAAGTTCTCGCCCGTGAGCGATCAGCGACGCCGGGTTGAGCGCCGCGCGCGGCCGTGCGTGGTCGAATCGGCGGGCGGAGCGACGAGCCGATCAGGGCGAGCGAGCGCGCTTGAACGCCGCGGGCGTCATGGCCTCGAGTTCCAGGCCGAAGATGTCGCGGTGGGTGCCGAGCCGCTCGAAGGCCCAGGCGAAGTACGCCTGCACCGGCACGTCGATGGCGCGGCAGGATGCGACGATTCCGAGCAGGACCGCCGCGCGGTGTGCGCCCTCGGTGCTGCCCGCGAAGAGCACGTTGAGGCGGAGCTTTGCGACGTTCTGGAACTCGCGCTCGGTCGGAGAGTTGTCGATCGGGACGTCGGGGTCGTCGATGAAGCGGTACAGGGCCTCCCGATGCTTCCGGTAGTAGCGCACCGCGGCGGCGAGGGGCTCGCTCGGCAGGAGAGAGGGCTCGACCGCCCGGCACCAGGCATCGAATGCATCGGCGATCGGGCGA
The DNA here is from genome assembly GCA_046596645.1 of Polyangiaceae bacterium. Lineage (GTDB taxonomy): Bacteria > Myxococcota_A > Polyangia > Polyangiales > Polyangiaceae > JBKJLX01. Next base: position 6,233 of record JBKJLX010000009.1, on the reverse strand, counting down.
ATCCGCTCCTTGCGATGCCGGAGGAGATCCCCGCCGCGAAGGCCGCGCGAGCGCGCGGCCTCCTCCTCGCCGTACATCGCGCCGATGAAGCGGCCGCCCTCGAGAGCGAGGGTGGGCTGCGTGTCCTCCGCGTCGCGGAACTTGCGGCGACCGTGCGCGTTGCACCCGGCCTCGATGACGGCGCCCGAGGCGTAGACGCCGTTGAGCCGGTGCTCCGCGTCGGCGGTCAGCGTTCCGCGGAAGCGCGCGAGCTTCGCGACGACGGCGTCGCCGCCCTTGTCCGCGGAGTACTGGAACACCGCGAGCTCGTCGTTCCGGTAGATGTCGAGGTACCCGTTGTGCGCGGCCGGGAGGCCGGGCACCAGGACCTTCAGGCCCGTGCCGTCGGTGGCCATCCAGTGGCCGGCGAGGAGCTGCTTCCAGTGCAGGCCGTCGATCGGCGCGAGGAGGTCCGCCGCGCGCTCCATGAAGCTCACCAGCGAGCCCATGGCGACGTGCACGCCGCGCTCCTCGAGATCGCGTCGCAAGCGGTCGAGAGGCGTGAGCATTGCGAACTTCTGGTGGACGACCCACGCGAGGAAGTCGCAGGTCATCTTCGAGCGCGGGTAGGGCGCGGGCAGCGAGCGAGGCGTGGTGCGCGCGTCGCACGTGCGACATCGGCACGTCGACCTGGTCACGACGCGTCGGCGCACGTGCTCCTTCACGACGTGCAGCTTCTCCTCGACCAGGGTGTCGACGACGTCGAGCTCGATGCTGCCGCAGCTCGCGCACGCCGTCGGCCGGAGCACGTGGCTCTCGGCCTCCAGGTGCTGCGGAATCGGGCTTCGTCCGGTGGGCGGTGGGCGCTTGCCCTTGGGCTTCTCCTCGGTCGGCTTGCTCGGCGCCGTTGGACGGTCCTCGAAGGCCCGGCGTTCCCCGTCAGCCAGGGTGGGCGGGGGCACGACCGGCTTCTTCTCCGGCTCGGGTCTGCGCCCCTTGCGCTTCACCGCGGCGAGAAGCTCCTCGACGCGCTCGGTCAGCTTCGCGATCGAGTCAGTGAGCTTCGCATTCGTCGTCAGCAGCTCCGCGATCTGCGCTCGTTGCGCGACGTTCTCCGCCCTGTGCGCGGCGTTCTCTCGCAGGAGGGCCTCGACGTCGCGCACCCCCGCACAGGATCACGCGGGATCGATCGTGTCGATCCCCTTTCGACCGTGCGGCGGCTCGTTGCGTCGGTACCAGCCCCGGCGCGCCGCCGTGAAGTCGAGCCCCGCGAGGATCGAGGTGAACGTCGCGCCGTCGACCTGCACCTGGGCGGCGTCCTCGCTGAAGGACGGAAGCTGGAAGCTCCCCGCCTCCAGGCGCTTGGCGAGAACGCACCAGCCCGATCCGTCGAACCACAGGGCCTTGGCGATCCGCCGGCGCTTGTTGAGGAACAGGTAAAGGTGGCCGTCGACGGGATCCAGCTGCAGGCGCCGGACGGCGCCCGCGAGTGCATCGAAGGACCCGCGCATGTCGATGGGGTCGACCGCCACGAAGACGCGAACCGTCGGCGGCAGGCTCAGCACGACCGCAGAACCTCGAGAACCCGCCGGAGCGTGTCCGCGCGTACGTCGTCGTCGAACGCCAGCTCTGCACCCATGACGCGCAACGTGTACCGGGCTGCGCCGGCCGACCCCGGCTGGTCCGCGAGCTCCGCGGGGACCAGCTCGATGAGGTCCGCCCGCCTCGGAGCGCGACGCGCGGGTGCGGACGGCGTCCGCGCTCCTCGCGCGAGGTTGCTCCTCCAGGCGTTGAGCGATCGTCCGTCGACTCCGTGCGCCCGCGCCACCGCCACGAGATCCATGCCCGGGCGCGCCGCCTTCGCCAGCAACGCCCGCGCCTCCCGCCTATCCGCGACCTTCCGATGCTCCACGCGCACCTCCGTGGCCGAGAGTCTGCCGGCGGGAGCGTGCCGGATCACCCCGGCGTCGCTGAGCGGTCACCTCGCCCAGCACATTCCGCGAGCGCAGCGAGCACGCGCAGGCGGCAGGCCCGGATGCGGATCAATGCAAGGGTCACCGGCCTCGGCTACCCGCCACAGCCGCATCCGGGACTCCCGCCGTAGCGAGCGTGGGTGGGGGGCCCCACCGGCTCCTCCGGTGGGGGGTAGGGCCGAAGGGCCCTACCTGAGACGAAGCCCGTAGCGCTCGATCAGCCGGTGCAGGAACTGCCGCGAGACCCCGATCGACTCCGCCGCGCGCGACACGTTGCCCGCATGCTCGTTCAGCTTGGCGGCGAGGTAGGCGCGCTCGAAGTGCTCGACCACCACGTCGCGCGCCTCGCGCAGCGGCATGGGCAGCACGTCGGCGAGCGCGGGCATCACCGGGCGCGGGCCCTGCGGCGCCGCGGGGACCGAGGGGCCGCCCGCGAGACCCGGCTGCAGATCGGCCTCGGCGCCGCCGAGGAGGACCAGGCGCGCCACGGTGTTGCGCAGCTCGCGCACGTTGCCCGGCCAGTCGTGGCCGCGCAGCATGTCGACGACGTTGGGCGGCATGTCGGCGAGCGTCCTCGGCGGACGGTGACCGGCGAGGAAGTGCTCGACCAGCGGCTGGATGTCGTCCTTCCGCTCGCGCAGCGGCGGCACGGTCGCCACCAGCACCGCGAGCCGGTACCAGAGGTCGGCACGGAACTCGCCCGACTGCACGCGCGACCGCAGATCGCGGTGGGTCGCGGCGACCACGCGGACGTCGACCGAGAGCCACTCGCCGCCGCCCACCGGCCGCACCTGGTGTGACTCCAGCGCCCGCAGCAGCTTGGGCTGGAGATCGAGGGGCAGCTCGCCCAGCTCGTCGATGAACAGCGTGCCGCCGTGGGCCTGCTGGAAGAGGCCCTCGCGCGAGCGCTCGGCGCCGGTAAAAGCGCCGCGCACATGGCCGAAGAGCTCCGACTCGACCAGCGCCGGGGCCACCGCGCTGCAATCGAAGACGACGAACGGCCGCTCGCGCCGAGGGCTCCGATCGTGGAGGCCGCGGGCCAGCAGCTCCTTGCCGGTGCCCGACTCGCCGAAGAGGAGCACCGTGGCGTCGGTCTGCGCTGCATGCTCGAGGCGCGCGAAGAGGGCGCGCATGGCGACGCTGGCGCCGAACGCCTCGCCGAAGCGCACCCCGCGCGAGAGGGGGACGACCGCGCGGCCCTTGCCGCTCTCCACCACCACGCGGGCGCCGCCGAGGGTCACGCGGGCGCCGGGCTTGATGAGCGCCGCCAGGACCGACACGTCCCCGACGGTCGTGCCGTTCTTGCTGCCGAGATCGCGGAGGACGATGCCGTGCGCCTCGAGGTGGATCGAGCAGTGGCGGCGCGAGATCCTGGGGTCGTCGAGCACGACGTCGCACGTGTCGTCGGTGCCGATGATCACCGGCGCCACGCCGAGGTGCACGGTGATGGCTGGACCACGCGCGGGGCTGACCACCACCCGCAGCTCGGGCAGCTCGACCGAGTCGACACGGACGTCGGTCAGCGTGCCGGAGGACGGCGCGTCGTGCCCGAAGAGTCCCACGCCTCGACTCTAGCCCGCCGCCAGCGCGATCAGGGCGTGCACGTCAGCGCGGGGAGGGGGAGGAGCCCGCCGGCAAAGAGATCGCGCGAGACGGTCACCGGCAGGAGAGGGTCGAACGGGTTCCCGTCGTAGCTGCCGGCGACGATGGGCAGGGTGGCGGCGCCGGGCGCTGCGAGGGCGGTCGCCGTCTGCTCCGCCCCGCCGGCGAGGTGGACGCCGTGGGTGGGCACCCCGGTCGCGGGATCGAGGCGGAGGACGAAGCCGTCGGCGTCGCTGCCCGACCAGGGCGCCTCGCCGGTGCAGGGCGTCATCGTCCGGAGGACGCCCGAGACCACCAGGCCGCCGTCGCCTGCGCGGGCCAGGCTGCGCGCGCTCCACATGCGCGAGCTGCCGTCGGTCTTCCAGGTGCGGAGCCAGGTGCAGGTCCCGTCCTGCTCGATGCGGAGCACGGCCGCGTGCGCGCCCGCCGGCACCGGCGCCCCGGGACAGAACGCGACGTCGCTGTCGTCGGCGCTGCCGGCGACCGCGAAGCCGCCGCCGGCCAGCGCGACCGCGGCGCGCAGCACGTCGTTGGCGGGACCGCCGTAGCGGCGCTCCGAGTCGGTGCGAAAGGCGACGGTGTCGCCGCCGAGCGCGATGCGCACCAGGAACGCGTCGGTGGCCTCGTCGGGCCCGGCGGCGACCAGGGTCTTGCCGTCGATGGTCATGGTTCCCTCGAAGGCGCCCACGGCCAGCGCGGTGGGGCCATCGACGGCGAGCCCGCGCACGCCGCTGTCGGGCGATGCCGGGCCGATGGGACCGAAGTGGACGGCGCGCCTGCAGGTGCCGGTGATGGGCTCGAAGCGGGCGACGAAGCCGCGGTTGCCGGCGAGTCCGGTGCCGCCCCCGGGGCAGGTCAACGTATCGGAGAAGCGGCCGCCGACCAGGAGATCGCCGTTGCCGGTGAAGGCCAGCGACTGCGCCGTCTGCACGCCGGCGCCGCCGAGGACCAGAGCGCGCGGCGTCGCCCCGGGATCGTCGACGTCGATCAGCAGCACCGCAGCGTCCTCCCCGCTGGCGGTGAGGACGGCCCCGCCGCCGAGATCGAGCTGACCGCGGAAGCCGAGCGGCACCGCGACCGTGCGACCGCTCACCGCGAGCAGCCCCAGCTGGGTCCGATCGTCGGCGTCGCCGGCGCCGCGCCGCGCCTCCACCGTGAAGAGGACCTCGCCGCGGGCCGGGTCGAGCCCCTCGATCAGCACGCGGTCCTGGCTCACGCCCCCCACCGCCTCGTCGGCGACCACCCTGGCGAGCACCACGAGCTCGGCGTCGACGGCGATCGCGGCGATGCGGGCGTCGGTGCCGAGCGTCGAGTCGTCGAGAGTGCCCGCGCGGGAGTCAGCCCACGCGAAGAGCGCCGATGTCGGAGGCGAGCCGCCACCGCCCGCCCCGCCGTCGCCGGCCGAAGCGCTGCCTCCGTCGCCGCCCGCACCGCCGGTTCCGCTGCTCGCTGTCACGCTCGAGCCGTTCGCGGTCGTCGCCCCGCCCGCGCTGATCGAAGACGCGACGTCGGCGGTGGTCGCGTCGCCCGCGCCGGTGCCAGTGCCAGTGCCCGCGCCGTCGGCGATCCCGTCGAGGGAGCAGCCGGCCAGCGCCAGTGCAACCCCGCACCACGCGCCGCGGGGGCGGCCGGCGAGGGTCGATCGGGGGGACATCAGAAGGACACCCCGAGCCTGGTTCCGGCGTGGCTGCCACGGAGCGCGGGGCCGACCGCGCGCGCCGCCTCGACCGCGTCGTCGTCGTCGCCCAGCACCATGGCCAGGGCGACCACGAGCGCGCCGACGCCCACCCCCGCCGTCACGCCGCCGGCGATCCACTCGCTGCGGACCGCGTCAACGTCGGCCCTGGCGCAGTCGGGTGCGCAAGTGTCGCGCAGCTCGGACACCTGAAGGTGACCGGCGAGGCCGAGCCCGCCTCCGACCAGCAGCGCCGCGACGCCCACCGCGCCGATCGCGATCGCCGCCGGGGGGAGCGAGCCGCTCTCCGCCTGTCGGCCGACGAAGTCGAAGCGGAGCTGCGTGGCGCCGCCGGGCGGCAGGTCGACGCTCTGCGTCTCGCTGGACGCGCCCTGGGTCGAGACCTCGATCGCGTGCGGGCCGGGGTCCACCTCGACCACGCCGCGGGTGTCGACGGGGACGGTAGACCCGTCGACCGAGACCCGAACGTCGGCGACCGGCGTCTGCACGCCCCCCTGACGGACGTCGAACGTCACGCGCGCCAAGCGGCCGGCGACGTCCTCGCGCCAGATCGCGCAGTCCTTCGCCAGCGCCTCCGGGCAGGAGCCGAGGCAGACGTCGAGCTCTGCGCGCGCCCGCAGCAGCTCGCCGCGCTTCAGCCGCTGCTGCGCGCCCTCGTAGGCGGCGACGCAGGTGTCACCCTCGGCCGCACGCGCGCGCGGGGCGAGCGAGGTCGCCGCGAGGACGACGGCGAGGGGGAGCCAGCGGCGACCGAGCACGTCCCGCGCATCATGCCATGGTGCAGCGCGGCCGCTTCAACGGCCGAGGCACTGCCGCTTCACGCGGCGGATCCCGTCCGCGTCGACCTCCCACGGCGGATCGCACGCCGGCAGGGCCGGCGGCGTCGACGCGGTGGATGTCGCGCGCGGTCGCGGACGGAAGGGCCGCCCCGGGATCGCGGGGGCGCTGCTCGCGGCGGGGTCCTCCGGTTCGGTCGCGGAGGG
>JBKJLX010000817.1:0-4111 GCA_046596645.1 Polyangiaceae bacterium | reverse complement strand
CGGCGACGCTGCGCGGGCTCGCCCCCGACGTGCAGAGCCGTGTCATGGCCCTGCTGGTCGAGGCGGCGATCGTCGACGGGGAGGTCGTCCCCGAGGAGCGCGCGCTGCTCCTCGCGTCGGCGGCGACGCTGGGGATCGACGCCTGCGCGCTCGAGGAGCGCATCGCCCGCCGCCTGCGTTCGAGCCTCCCCGGGATCTAGATTCTTCCACGAGCGCGGAGGGCCAACCTGTGGGACAACATCCGTGAGGAAGGTCGAGCCATGAGCGGCATGAACCGTGTCTTCACCCTGAAGGAGAAGTCGGACGCGCTCGGAGACATCCTGTCCGACGCGCTGGACCGTGCTCGCCTGCATGGTCTTCGCAATGCGCCCCAGTGGGAGCGCGTGGTGGACGTCGTCACCGGCTATCTCGACTCGCTGGTCGTGCACCACTGGACCTCGGAGCCCGCGGTCCTGGTCCTGGCGGCGCCGATGGAGCCGTGGATCGCGGAGGCTATCCGCTTCGCCCTGGTCGGGCGCGCTTTCGACGGCGGCGACGTCGAGGTCAAGCTGACGACGCTTCACTAGGGACACCGCCGTCCGCGCGGCTCGGGCCTCCCTGTCCGTCTTCTCCACAGCCCCTCCACAGGGGCGACGTCAGGCATACGCGGAGGCGCGTTGCCGCCGCGCGGAAGTGTCGGTAACCACGCCGCGTGGGCCCGCTGTTGCATCGCCCGTCGTCCGCGCGGCGGCCCCTCTCCAGCGCGACCGCCGTCCTTCGCGGCGCCGCTCCTCGCCGCGATCGTCACGGCGCGGTGTTCCTGGCGGAGCTGCTCGATCTCGACGGCACAGTGCAGCTGGCGCGGGCCGTCCAGTCGGTGCCGACCGTGCTCGAAGATCGACCGTCGCCTGCGGACGCGATGGCGGAGGCGCGCCACCACCTGCTCGGCGCAGAGCGCGAGGCGCGCGCCACGCTCCAGTCCGAGGGGGGCGCCGCGCTGGTCTCCGCCGCGCGCATCCTGGGCTTGCTCGCGCGGGCGGGCGTCCCGGGGAACCGCCAGCGCAAGGTCATCTCGACCGCCGGGCGCGAGCTGTTCGCGCCGGTGGCGGCCCGCACCCTCCAGCGCGTGATCGCGGTGCGGCGGCGCGTCGCCGACGCGCGGGTCGCCATCGCGCCGGCGATCGTCGCCAGGGGTCCCGTCGAAGCGCGGCTGGAGCAGATCGACGCCGCGATCGTGAGCGCCACGGCGGCGCGCTCGGCAGTGCTGTTCGCCACGGCGGTCGCCGCGCTGGGCGACGCGTTCGCCGCCGACCTCGAGCGCGCGGTGCTCGCGCTTCGCACCGGCGACGCGATCCCGGCCGAGGCGTGGGTCGCGCCCGACGGGCTGCTCACCCAGCACGTGGGCCGCTGCGAGGCTCTCATCGGCGCGACCCATCGACACGAGCGCGCGCGCCTCGACAACCTGGTGGAGAGCACCCTGGGCGAGCGGCTGCCATGAGCGCTGACACCAGCGGGGCGAGTCTCGCCATCGTCGGCGCCGGCGCGGTCGGGCTGGCGGTCGTCGCGCGGACGGGGGCGTACTACCTCGACGTCGATCGGGTCGCGTTCGCCCTCTCGCTCCTGATCGGCGCGGGTCTGATCGCCGGTCTGGCGGAGCTCCTGGGGCGGGTGGCGCGCGTCACGCGCACCCGCGCCGAGATCGCGGCGCTGCCGCGGCCGGCGACGCTGGAGGCCATCGAGGCGACCAGCCCTCCGCTGCGGTCGGTGCTGCGCGCCCGGCTGAGCGGGGTCCGCGCGGCCGTGCCCACGGTGGGCTTCGCCGCCACCCTGGTCGGGCTCCTGGTCATGGTCGGGCTGCTCGGAACCTTCCTCGGGCTCATCGACGCCCTGCGTGGCGCGCGGGCGGCGCTGGCGGCCAGCGACGACGTCGAGGGCCTGCGCACGGCGCTCGCGACGCCGATGCTCGGGCTGGGACGCGCCTTTGGGATCTCCGCCGCCGGCCTCAGCGCCTCCGCGATGCTGGGCCTGGCGTCGGTGGTCGCGCGCCGAACCGAGGTCGCGCTGGCCACCGCCGTCCACGCCTACGCGGACAACGAGATGGCGCCGCTCACCATCGCCGAGCGCCAGCTGGCCAGCTCCGAGCGGCAAGCCGCCACCGCCGAGCGCCACATCGCCGTCGCCGAGCGCCAGGTCGCCGCCATCGAGGCGCTGACACGGCAGACCGCCGACGCTGCGGCGGCCGCGGTCCGGGGGACGGAGGCGACCCTCGCGGCGTCGGTCAGGGCTTCGGAGGCGACGGTCGCCGCGGCGGCTGCGGTCCATGCCGACGTCGCGGCGGGCGTCGCCGGCGTGGGCGCCTCGGTCGAGGCCGCGCTCACCCCGGCGCTGGAGCGGGCGGTGGCGCGCGCGTCCGACGTCACGCGCGAGCGCCTCGGCGAGTGGACGACGGCGGTCGAGCGCGACGCCGAGACGCGAGCGGGGCGCGACGCCGCGCGGTCCACAGAGGCGCTCGCGAGCGAGGCGCGATCGGCGACGCGGCTCGAACGGCACGCCGAGGCCCTGGAGGCGGCGCTGCGCGAGCACGCCGCCCGCCTCGCCACCTCGACCGCCGACGCCCTCGCCGGTGCGGCGAAGGGCGCGGAGGGCGCCTCGGCGGCGGCCGAGCGCGTGGTGCTCGCTGCGCGGGACGAGGTCGCGGCGCGCGAGGCCAGCGAGCGCGCACACGCGGAGCGCACCGAGGTGGTCCTGGCGACGCTGGCGACGGCGACCGAGCAGATCGCGACGCGGGCGCAGGGCGTGCTCGACGCCCAGGTGGAGCGCCAGACCGAGCTCGAGGGGCGCTGGCTCGCCGCGCACGAGGCGTCTGCGGCGCGGCTGGTCGAGCTCCTCGCCCAGCACGCTCGCGGGCTGGAGGAGGGCCTCTCCTCGACGCGCGCGATCGTCGACGAGGCGGCGGGCGTGCTGCGCGCGAGCGGCGTCGAAATGGGCGCCGTCGCCGAGGTGTTCACTGCGGCGGTGGACCGCTACCGCGACGCGAGCGCGGCGTCGCTGGCCGCGCTCGGCGGGCTCGACGAGGCCGTCGACCGCGCCGGGAAGAAGGCCGCGGTGGAGCTCTTGACCGACTACCTGGACCAGACCCGGGAGGTGTTCGAGCACTCGCTCGAGGTCCAGCGCGAGCTCTTCACCGAGCTGCGCGCGCTGCGCACACGCGGCCCGGCGCCGACGTCGGAGGCGCCGCGTGTTCGCGCCTGACGAGGATGACGATCCTGCGGTGCCGGTGTGGCCGGCCTTCGGCGACATGATGGCCTGTCTCTTCGGGATGTTCGTCCTCTTCTTCACCTGGGCGGTGGTGCTGGAGGCAGGAACGTCGGAGGAGCTGCGCGTGGAGCGAGCGCGCGCCGCCGCCGAGCGCGAGGTGGCCGACGCCGAGCGCGAAGCTCGCCTCGCCGAGCGTGATCGGCTGGCGGCGCTGGAGCGGGCGCTCGCCGGGCCGCTCGCCGAGGGGCGGATCAGCCTGGAGGGTGGCCGCATCGGGATCCGCGGCAGCGTGCTCTTCGCGCTCAGCTCCTCCGACCTGGAGCCGGAGGGCGCGTCGGTGCTGGCCGCCATCGCGGCGCCGCTCGGTGTCTACCTGGGCGCGAACGACGCGACGATCATGGTGAGCGGCTTCACCGACGACAAACCGCGCCGCGGCGACTCGCCCGAGCACGACAACTGGCAGCTCTCGGCGGAGCGCGCGCTCACCGTCGTGCGCGCGCTGATCGCCGCCGGGCTGCCGCGAGATCGCGTGTTCGGCGCCGGCTTCGGCGAGACGCACCCGGTCGCGCCCAACGACAGCGACGAGAACCGAGCGCGGAACCGTCGAGTCGAGATCGCGCCCGTCCCGCGCGCGGTCGGGGCGGCGGTGACGCGATGAGCGCGGGCCTCGGTCCGTCCGCGGAGGCGCGCCGCGGAGACGCGGTGGGGCTCGCCCTCGCCGCCACGCTCGTCGCGCGGGCGGCGGCGCTCCCGCCGAGCGGGCGCGCCCACCTGCTCGCGCGGGCGGCCACGCTCCGCGCCGCGTACGAGGTGCGGCTGGAGGCGTCCCCGCGGGCGCGGGCCCGGGTCGACCCCGGCGGCGCATGGCGTGAGG
>JBKJLX010000702.1:0-4203 GCA_046596645.1 Polyangiaceae bacterium | reverse complement strand
GTCGCGCGGGCGCGCGCGGGCCGGGACATGGGCGCTGGTCCCGCAGTGCGAGCACCGGACCGAGCCGGCGCGTACGTCGCGCAGGGGCGCGCCGCAGTGCGGGCAGAGCAGCGCGATCACGGCGCCGCCCGCCTGCTGCTGCAGCTTCACGCATCGCTGGTCGGTGCGGTGCTCGGCGGCGACGACGGCGCGCAGCGCTGGGGCCCAGCGCGACAGCACGCCGGGCAGCTCATAGGCGGCGCTGGCGCCGCAGCCGCGGCAGCGCGTCTCGGTCTTGCCCGGCGTCACCGACACGTCGAGCGGCTGCTTGCACGCCGCGCACATCGGGTGCCCACGGCCGATCTCGACCTCGGGCAGCGCGCCGCCGCCCGCGTCCTCCCCGCCCCCGGTCCTGGAGAACGTCAGCGAGACGCCGAGCTCCTTGTAGGGGTTCAGATCGCCGATCCAGATGCGGTCGCTGGGGAAGCGGCCCTCGGGCGTCGGCCCGGCGAGATCGGCCACGGCATGGCAGATCGCCAGTGACATTTCCCACCCCTCTGCGGCGAATTTCTGGAAGGCTCCGCACTGCGCGCAGTGGACGCCGCGGTCGACCTCCACCCCGTCGAGCGGCGAGTGAAAGGCGCAGGAGCGACACTGGAACGTGGCGCGCACCGCGCACCAGACCAGGCTGCCCGACGGCACGTGCCGTCGCGTCTCGGCGAGGGTGGCGTGGCATGCCTCGCAGCGGGTGCCGCGCACCGGCGCGCCGACGCCGCACCCGCCGCAGACGACGACGGGCGTCGGGCCCGCGGCGTCGTTCGGTCGATCCGGGGCCTGCCGGTAGCCGGCGGCGACGTGTCCAGCCATCGGCCGCAGATGGTAGCCTGGCGGCGCCCGTGCAGATCGTCTCCACGAATCCCCACGAGTTCGGCGTCATCTCCGTCGGACAGGAGGCCTGGGGCATCATCGCCATCGGGCAGATGGCGCGCGGCGTGTTCGTCGTCGGCCAGCTCGCGGTGGGCGTCGCCGGGGTCGGGCAGTGCTGCGCCTGCATCTGGGGCGTCGGGCAGGTCGGCTTCGGCGTCGCCTGGTTCACCGCCATGATCGGCCTCGGCGGGCGCGGCTACGGAGGCGTCCTCCGCCTGATCCCGGGCCTCGATCCGCCGCGGCGCGCGCCGGAGGAGGTCGCGCTCGAGCAGGTCATGGCCGGCGGCACCACCGGCCATGTGAAGCTCGAGGTGATCGACGTCGGCGCTGGTCCCACGCTCGGTCGCGGCGGTCAGCCACTCGGCATCAAGATGACGCCCGAGGTCGCCGGCGCGCTCGGCGCCCACAGCGCCGAGTTGCCCGAGGTCTACGCGCACCTCCGCCGGCACGGTCCGGTCGTCCTGTGCGACGGCCTGATCGAGGTGCCCGGCGTGCGCGGCACCGGCCCCCACAAGGGGCTCCTGGTGGTCCGCCTGGTGACGCTCGCCGCGCTGGCGACCGCCTGGTGGTTCCTCTTCGTCGAGCTGGTCCTCTTCCCGTCGTTCTGAGGAACGCACTCACACCACGCGCGCCAGGGCCTCGGCGAAGGTGTCGTAGACCTCGAGCGGGTAGTCGCCCATGTGGAAGATGCGGAAGAGCTGGTTCGAGAGCTTTCCCTGCGCGGAGTAGATCTCGAACACGTGGCCGTCGACGGGCTCGGTGGCGAGTCGATCGGCCATGACGTCGTAGGAGCGGCCGGCGGGGATGTGGAGCGCAGTGCCGATGGTGGCCAGCGGCTGACCCTCCCAGCGGGCGACGCGCAGGCCGAGCCGCTCGTAGGTGGCGCGCAGCTTGTCGGCGCGCGCCCGGTAGATCGCGTGGCGGCCGGCGACGCCGCCCTCGTCCTTCAGCGCCATGAGCGCGGCCTCGACCTGGAGCACGCTCATCGGATCGATGGTGTACGGGTGCGCGCCCCGCGCCTGCGCGTCGAAGAGCTTGCGCAGCTCCAGGCTCGGCGCGCGCGGAGCGATGGTCTTCATCTCCTCGAGCAGGTCCTCGCGGACCAGCGCCGTCGTCAGGTTGGGGTGGGCGTGGAGCCCCTTGTTGCAGCTGCCCATGACGGCGGCGATGTTCCAGCCGTCGATGTCCATCTGCTCGACGAAGAGCGCGCTCACGCCGTCGACCAGCAGCTTCTTGCCGCGCGCCCGGCAGACCTCGCCGATCTCCTCCACCGGGTTCAGCGTGCAGGTCGAGGTGCCGCCATGGACGACCGCCACCGCGTCGGCCTCGCCGCGCGCGAGGACGCCGTCGATCGCCGCGACGTCGGGCCGCGCCCCGTAGGGCAGATCCATGTCGACCACCGGCTGGCCGAGGGTGCGGGCGAACTCCAGGATGCGATCGCCGTAAGCGCCGTTTCGGACCACCAGCAGGCGCTCGCTCGGACGCAGGCAGCTCCCCAGCACGGCGGCCATCGCGGTCGAGCCGCTCCCGGTGAGGAGGATGGCGCGGTGACGCGGCGCCGAGAGCGCCTCGGAGATCCCGGCGAGCACGCGCGCCAGGAGGGGCGCGAAGCGCGGCCCGCGCGGCACGATGGGCGAGGCGCCGTAGCTGCGCGACACCTCGTTCACGCGCTCGGGCAGGTGGAAGACGGCGGGGGTCAGCGACACGACGCGCGGAGCCGGGGACATCGCCGCGACCCTCGTTCCGGCCACCGGGCGCGTCAACGGAGCGTGCCGGGCAGCTCGTGGCGGCGCGACAGGGACTCGCGGCCCAGGCCCGGCTCCTCGGTGTCGGTGGTGACGCCGATCATCGCCTCGCCCCCGGGCTGCACGCGGTACGTGTGGACGCCGACCTGGACGCCCGGCGGTCCGACCCCGACCACCAGGAGGTTCCCGTCGCGCACCGCGATCCCCAGCGCGACGCCGTGAGCGGTGCGCCGCTCGACGCGCCAGCGCGGCCCGTCCTGGGTCAGCGACATCGTGCCCCCGATCATCCCCCGGGAGGAGGCCGTGATCTTGTAGAGCCCCTGCAGCGCGGGCGAGCCCTCCACCGTCTCGGTCTCGACCGTCTCGAACGCCGGCGGCGCCACGATCCGCGCGGTCAGCCGGCCGCCTTCCACCATGTAGACGAAGAGGCCGGCCTGGGTCGCCGCCCAGGCAAAGGCGTAGTGGTCTCCCTGAAGGAGCGCCCAGCCGCGGAAATGCATCGCGACCTGCTGGCCGTTCATCTGCGCGAACGCCTTGGTCTCGTGGACGTGGATGGGCCCGTTGACGAGGATGAACGACTCGCCGCTGTAGCTGACACCCCGCGAGGAGAGCCCCTCGGCGATCGCCCACTGGCCGTTGATCGGGATGGGCGCCGCGGGGGCCGCCTTCGGGGCCTCGTCGTCCTCCTCCTCCAGCAGGCCGTCGAAGGCCCCCAGGGCGAGGTGCGCGATGAGGAGCCCGGCGACGGTGGTGAGGACGAGGATCGCCGCCATCCCCGCGGCGATCCACCCGCGCGGCGGTGCCGCCACGCGCGGCGGCGCCGCCGGAAGCAAGGCCGAGACGCCCCCCGCGGTCACCGCGGGAGCGCTGAAGGGCGCGGCGAATGGATCGCTGGAGGGACCTGCGGACGGAGCAGCGAATGGAGCAGCTGACGGAGCAGCGAATGGAGCGTGCCCCTGCGCCGAGCGCAGCGTCCCGATGGGCGTCGGCCCGAACGAGGCGGAGGTGCCGTGGAGGACCAGGGTCAGCGCCTCCACCGCCTCGCGCGCGGTGGGGTAGCGAGCCCATGGGTCGCGCGCCACGCAGCGCGCGAACCACGCGTCGAACCCGGGCGGCACCAGGGCACCGACGCCCTGCTCCACGGCCCGTGCGCTGGCCGGAGGGATGGGGTCGGCGATCACCTCGCGCAGCATCTGGGCGATGTTGGCGCCGTCGACCGCCGCGGCGGCGCGCCAGAAATAGCGACCCGTGAGCACGCGGTACGCGAGCAGGCCGAACGCCCACACGTCGGTGGCCGGTGAGACCGCGGTCGAGACCTCGGTCTGCTCGGGCGCCATCCACCTGGGCGAGCCGACCGCGACCGTCATCGCGGAGAGCGCGCTGGCCTCGGCGAGCACCTTGGCGATGCCGAAATCGAGGATCTTGATGCGCGTCGTCCGCGCAATGTCGCGCTGCACCGACACGAAGACGTTCTCCGGCTTGAGATCGCGGTGCACGACGCCCGCCGCGTGCGCCGCGGCGAGCCCGGCGCCTACCTGGCCCAGCACGTCCA
>JBKJLX010000594.1:0-2858 GCA_046596645.1 Polyangiaceae bacterium | reverse complement strand
CTCCCAACTCGCCGTCGCTGGCCGTCAGCGACGCCCTCCGCGTCGCGCGTGCTCCCAACTCGCCGTCGCTGGCCGTCAGCGACGCCCTCCGCGTCGCGCGTGCTCCCAACTCGCCGTCGCTGGCCGTCAACGGGGCCTTGTTCGTCGGCTGCGCTCCCAGGTCGCCGCCGCTGGCCGTCAACGGGGCCTTCCGCGTCGCGCAGCCTCGAGCCGGCCCCGCTCGCCGTCAGCGAGGCCTTCCGCGTCGCGCAGCCCAGAGCCGGCCCCGCTCGCCGTCAGCGGGGCCTTGTTCGTCCTCGTCACTCCCCACTCGGCCGCGTCGCGCGCCAGACCGGGCGGGCGACCGAAGGGCCCCGAGAAACTCAGTAGCAGCAGGTGCCCGACGCCCACCAGGCCTGGCCGCCGCCATCGTAGACGACCAGGTTCCCGTCGGTCTGGATCGCAACGAACGCGTCGACCGCGCCGGTCGTCCCGGAGTCCCACCAGGGCTGACCGCCGTCGTCGTAGACGACGAAGTTCCCGTCGGCCTGCATGACGGCGTACGTCGCCGGGGTGCCCGTGGTGTTGGACGACCACAGCGCCGTCACCCCCACGTAGTAGAGGACGAGATTCCCGTCTCCCTGCATCACCAGCTGGAAGCGCCCGTCGCAGGACCAGCGACTGTCGTCGATGCGCAGCACCTGGCCGGGGCGGAGCAGGCCGCAGCCACACTCCTCGCCCGTACCGCCCCAGAGGGCGAACGAGTTCTCGACGCAGGTGTCGGGCGCGACGTCGCACACGCTGCCCGGGCAGCAGGGCTGGCCGCCGCCGCCGCACGGGGCGCAGGCGCTGGAGAGGCAGGCGCCGCTCTGGCAATCGGTGGGCTGGCCGCAGGTGGTGCCATCCGCGCAGCCGGGACAGGTGCCGCCGCCGCAGTCGATGCCCAGCTCGGCGCCGTTCTGCACGCCGTCGGTGCACGTCGGCGGCACGCACAGGTGCGCGACACACAGGGACGACGGATCCCCCACGCAGTCCGAGGGTACGTTGCACGGCACGCACGCGCCGGCGTTGCAGACGCTGCCGCCGGCGTCACCGCACTCGGTGCCGACCGGCGCCTCGGTGGTGGCGCACGAGCCGGAGGCGCAGACCGCGAGGCGGCAGGCGGACCCGGTCGCGGCGCAGTCGGTCGCCGGGTCCTCGCACGACGGGCCGCCGGTGGAGGAGGTGGTCGCGGTGGCCGACGACCCCGACGTGGCGCTGGAGGACGACGGCGCGCCGCCGCTCGACGACGAGCCCTGCGCCGTCGACGCACCCTCGCCGCCCGGACCGCTGGTGGAGGTGCCGCCGCCGGCCGCCGAGCCGCCGCCGGTCGCGCCGTCGGAGGTGCTCGCCCCCGTATCGTTCGTCCCCGAGGAGGAGCCGATGCCGCTGCTCGACGCGCAGCCCACGGCGAGGCCGAGGACCAGGAGCGCACCGAGGGTCAGCGGTTTCATGGTGGGCCGAGACATCGTGTCACGGGCCGCCGCCGGCCGTCACGCCGGCGATCGGGACGGTGCTGCGCCCGCCACGGCCCCGTAGTAAGAACGATGGTGGAGGTCGATGCATGGACCAGCGACGCACGGCTGCCGGATGTTTCTTCACGGCGGCGGTCGGGGCCCTCCTCGCCCTTGGCGCACCCGGGTGCGGTGACGACAACGCGACCGCGCAGCCCGGCGCGGGCGGCGGCGGGGGCGGCGAGCCCACGATCGACGTGCTGGTCGACGCCACCGGCGTCACCCTGCGCGAGGTCGCGCTCTACCAGAGCGTGCGGCGCTCCCTCATGCTGGGCGGCGTCCTCTCCCCGGCGACGGTGCCCATCGTCCCCGGTCGCGCCGCGGTGCTGCGCGTGTACTACGACATCCAGCGAGGCGGGTACGACGGCAGCGAGATCACCGCGCGGCTCACCTGGGCCGACGGCGAGGTGGTCGAGGTCACGCGTCGCCTCGGGCTGTCGTCGACCGACCAGGAGCTCCTGTCGACCTTCCAGTTCGACGTGCCCGCGTCGCGCGTGGCCGCCGGCCACCTCGACATGACGGTCGAGCTCCTGCAGACCCGCGCCCTGCCCGCGGGAGAGGCGGCCCCGCCGCAGGTGCCGGGCGTCCGCTGGAGCTCAGGGGGGCCGATCGAGGTGAGCGGGTCGCGCGCGCCCTTCCGGGTGAAGCTGGTCCCCTTCCGCTACGAGGCGGACGGCTCGGGGCGCGTGCCCGACACGTCGTCCGGCGCCGTCGAGGCGTATCGCGCGCGCATCGCGGCGCTGTTCCCGGTGAGCGAGGTCGAGGTGACGGTGCGCGACGCCGTACCGTGGAACACCGCGATCGAGGCGCAGGGAACCGGCTGGGATCAGGTCCTGGAGGCCATCTACGACGTACGCGGGGACGACGCGCCCGAGGACGACGTCTACTACTACGGCATCTTCGATCCCGAGCCCGACTTCGGCACCTACTGCCGCCAGGGATGCATCCTCGGGCTCACCTGGCTGAACGATCGACCTGCCACCACCGGCAGCATCGATCTGCGCATGGCCGTGGGCATCGGCTACGTCGGCCTCGCGCACGACACCGCAGTGCACGAGCTGGGGCACGCCCTCGGCCGGGGGCATGCGCCCTGCGGCGGCCCCGCGGGCGTCGATCGCAGCTTCCCCCAGCCCGACGGCAGCATCGGGCAGTGGGTGTTCGAGCCCGTCACGCTCACGCCGCACTCCCCATCGGAGAAGGACTTCATGGGCTACTGCGACCCGGCCTGGATCTCCGACTACACCTGGTCGGCGATCTTCGATCGGCTGGAGGGGACCACCTTCCCGCAGCGGCTCGACCGGCCTGCGCCGCGCCCGGCGCTGCGCC
>JBKJLX010000516.1:0-8014 GCA_046596645.1 Polyangiaceae bacterium | reverse complement strand
GCGCATGATGGGCGCGTGACGCCGACCGCCTCAGCTCGCCGGCACCTGCTCCTGCGCGGGCGGCGGCGGGATGGTGATCCAGCCGACGTAGGCGTCGAGCTCGGCGGGGTCGAGGCGGGCGCGGGTCGCCGTCCAGTTCTTCGGCGCCAGCTCGAGGAAGCGGTCCCGCGGCCACGGCGCGAGGATGCGGAGCACGTCTCGGATGTACGTCTCGGGGTCGAGGCGGTGCAGCTTGCAGGAGGCGACGATGGAGAAGATGTTCGCCGCCGCCTCGGCGTGGTCGTCGCTGCCGACGAAGAGCCAGGCCTTGCGGTCGACCGCGATCTGCCGGGGCGCGCGCTCGCTGGCGTTGGACGACCCGGGTCCGCTCGATGAAGCCTCGATCCGGGACCATGGGCTCGAAGCCATCGCCGCGAAGCGCATCGACGGGCCGAGCGGTACCGATAGCACCCAGGAGGACGGTCACGTCCAGATCCGCGTCGCCCGCGGCAAGCCTCGCAGAGCGAGCGCCGGGGCACCGAAGACGTACCACGCGACGCCGAGCCCGCGCAGGGCGCGCGACAGGTCCGCGAGGATGCTAGCGAGCGAAACGGGCGCTCGCCGCATCGATGCGCCGCTTCAGCTCGACGAGGTCGGCGAGGTCGTCGGCGCGACCTGCGTCGTCGCTCCCCCTGGCGAACCGGGCCACGTGCTCGCGCACGGCGTCGGCGGCGCGGAGCCCCGCGATCGCGCCTTCGGCCTGGATCCGACGGACCCAGTGCGCCCTCTTGAGATCCTCGGCGGATCTCCAGTCGCGCCCGAGGAAGGAGAGAATGTCTTCGCGGCGCAAGGCGGGGCCGCTCATCGTCTTATGAGTCTACGACATCGGAGCGTGGCGCACCGCATCGCGTCGAGCGGCTTCAGCGTGGACGGGACGCCATCGATCCAGCTCCGTTCGGAAGATCTCTCATCTCGCAGGTAGGAACCCCGCCTGCGACGCGACGTGCGCGGAGAGGACCTGTCACCCGGCGCCGTGCTCGTCGTTGACGGCGGGTCCACGGAGCATATAGTTCTCCATATGCAGGTCCTCATAGAGCTTGACGTCGAGACGCTGAAGCGCCTGGAGGCGGTCGCGCCGGCGCGCACGCGG
The DNA here is from genome assembly GCA_046596645.1 of Polyangiaceae bacterium. GTDB lineage: Bacteria > Myxococcota_A > Polyangia > Polyangiales > Polyangiaceae > JBKJLX01. The sequence continues at coordinate 6,885 of JBKJLX010000516.1, read as the reverse complement.
AAGCGCTCGGCGTTCATCCGCGCGGCGATCCAGAAGTCTCTCTGGGAGCTGGAGGAAGCCAACACCCGTCGCGCGTATCTCGAAGACCCCGACGGCGAGGCTGTACCGTTCGACCCGACCGCCTGGGAGCCCCTGCCCTTCGGCGGCTTCGATCCGCCTGTCACCGCACCCAAGATGCGACCTGGCGCGAGCGCGAGAGAACCGGCCCCGCTGCGAGGACCCCGAAAACGTCCGAGGGCGGTCCGGTGAAGCAATACGAGATCCGATGGGCTCGAATGCCAGAGCCCATCGGGCTTCGTCCCGTGCTGCTGCTCAGCCGAAGCTCGTCCTACGCGTACCTCACCCGAGTCCTCGCTGCCGAGGTGAGCACTCGGGTGCGCGGCATCGCCCAGGAGGTACCCCTCGCGTCACGGGCAGATGGTGTTCCGAAGGCGTGTGCCATCAAGCTCGACAACATCCATCTCGTCGCCGCGATATCGCTAGGGACGCTCATCGCTACATTGCGCCAGGCGCGCGTCGTCGAGGTGAAGCGAGCTCTGGGTCACGCGCTCTCGTGGCCAGAGCTCATGGGCTTGTAGGGTCGCGCTAACTCTGGCCTACGCGCTCCGCTATCGTCGCCGAGGAGCGCCCGAGCAGAACGCGACCTTCACCTCCCGCCCGCTGCGCGATCGTCCAGATCGTCGAGATCGCCGGCTAGACCCAGCAGGAGAAGCTATCCATCGCGACGAAGCACCTGGTGCCGAAGCGCACCAAGGAGACCGGCCTCCCGGAGGGGGCGCTGTCCTTCACCGACGGCGCGCTGCTCGGGATCATCGGCACCTGCACCCGCGAGTCGGGCGTCCGGCAGCTGGACCGCGAGCTCTGGTGCGCTCCGCGACCTCGCTCCGGACGAGGTCCGGACGCGCGTCGCGGGGCGCGGCGAAAGGACGAACGGCGTCCACGGGGCGTGTCATGAGCGCCAAGGCGACGGAGGCGCGCGTCCATCATCGTGTGCCGGCGGGGGACGATGCGCCGGGACTTGCCGGCAGGTTCCTCCGCGTCGAGCTCGATCGCGAAGCGTCCCTCCTCATCGGTCCACGCGAAGGACTCGCTCCCGGGGAACAGCCCCCCATCTCGTGGGCACTCGACGCGAATCCTCGCCGACGCGACGGGGGAGGACCCGGGCGGTTGCTATGTTCGCGGGTAGGTCTGACCGCGAAGCACGAGCTTGTCCGGGCCCGGGCATGCCGTCTGGACAAGGAGAGCTGCCGCGAGCCATAGCGTCTTCACCGTCGCACCAGGAGCGATGCTACGTGCAATCGTCGCCGATGGATCTGCGCCTCGTCCGCCCGATGGCGGTGGGATTCTGGCGCTGGGCCGCAGGGCGATGACCACCAGCGCGTGCGAGGGCAGAATGCGCCCATGCGATGGACAGCGCTTCGCCTCCTCTCCTGTGGCTTGATCGCTTGCGGCACCAGCCAACTGCCGCTGCGGAGCGGCGATGACCCCGCGGCCGTGGCATCCAGCGTGAGCACATCGAGTGTCGGGACGCAGCCTGCGGCTCCCGCCGAGCCGCCCTGGGACGGCAGTGTTCCTGCCGGCAGCTGCGGCGAGCGCGTCGCCGCATGGAAAGCTCGCGTGGCAGGCCATGATCTGGACACTCCGCGCCCGATGTTCGCGATGGACTTCCGGCCGCTCGCCTCGGCGTCGGGCAGCTCGGTCTTCGACGGAGCCGTCGTGGAGGTGTCGGGCCACGGCTTCCGGTGGGGCGGCGAGACCTCGACCGACGCGGCCCAGGTCGCGCGGACCCTGCGGCGCCTCGACGCCGGTCTCGGCGCCGGGCCGCTGCGGGAGGCCGTGATCGTCCTCGGGAAGGGCGCCTCGGCCGCCGCCGTGCTGGGGCTCGCGGCCGCCCTCGAAGCCCGTGAGGTGAAGGTGGTGGTCGCGGTCCGGCGGGCGGGAGCGCCCGGCTTCCAGCCGTCCGCCCGCGTGAAGCGCATCCTCGACGGCCGCGACGACCCGTCGCAGGAGCCCCCCGCCCTCGTCGAGGCGCTGAGAGACGCGTCCTCCGGTTGCAAGGAGGCGACCCGCGCCTGGAACGGCCTCGGCCTCCACCCCCTCAACAAGGCCGCCTTCGTCCGGGAGCGCCTACCGTCGGCGCTCGAGCAGGACGGCTGCACCTGCGACGTCGACGCGGTCTTCGAGACGCTCGCGTACGTGGCGATAGGGACCGAGCCGCTCGTCGGGAAGCCCGTCGCGACGAGCCGCACGCCAGGGCGCAACGCGGTGGCGGTGCCGACCGACGATCCTGCGAAGTTCTACGAGGCGCTACCGACCGATGGGAAGCGAGTGCTGCTGCCCGGCGCGACGGAGCGCGGCCAGGCGGCGATCACGGCCGCCGACCTCGACCGGGAGATCTTCGCTCGGCGAAGGGAGCTCGATCGCTGTGTCGGCCACGACGCGAGGCGCATGAACGTCGACGTCTCGGTCGACCCGCAGGGGAGGCTGCGCGCCAGCTTCGAGGCCGAACCGGGGCCGCGGCGCGGCTCGCCTCAGCCCTGCGTGTCGATGGTGCTGGAGGAGATCGAGCTCCCGCCGAACCCCGGAGGGTTCCGCCATCGCCTGGTCCTGGATCTGCCGGTCCGGTAGGTCGCCCCCTTGACCCCGGGCAGCGCCGCCGAGGCGCCGGCCACGGCGGGATCACGCTCGTGCCCTGACCGCCGGGATGGCCCGGTTGCACTGGCCGCGCCGGCGCGAGACGATCGGCCCATGGCCTCGACCTTCCTGCTTCGTGCAATCGCAACCGGACACACCATGCGCGTCGTGACGGCGGTTCTGCTGACCACCGCCCTCGCCGCCTGTAGCAGCACCGAGACCGGCGGCACCGGCGGCGGCGGCAGCAGCGAACCGCCGCCCGAGGGCGCCTGCTACCAGGACCCGCTCTCCTGCCCGGAGGGCACGACCTGCGCCTTCGACGACGAGAACGGCGAGGCGATGAGCTGCCTGCCGGCGGGGGACGCGGGCAAGGGGCAGACCTGCGAGAACGTCGCCGGCACCGCGACCTGCGGCGAGGCGCTGGCGTGCCTCCACCTCAGCGGCGCGGACGGCGGATACTGCACCCCGTTCTGCGGCGGGGTCGACGACTGCGCCAGCGACGAGAACTGCGGCAAGGTCCAGACCGAGGGTGGCCACTCCTATTACGCCTGCATCCCCGCCTGAGGCGCCGCCGGCCGTCAGCGCTCGACCCACCGCCAGCCGAGCGCGCCGCGGTGCACGTCCACGTCGATACTCGAAGGAGGGTCGGCGCCGAGCAAGGTGAGCTCGGCCTCGCGCCCGCCCTCCTCCAGCCGGTAGATCGCGCGCGTCTCCGCGCCGGAACCATGCACGGCGACCCGCCGCGCGACGGCGGGTGTGGTGGGGGCCCCGTCCAGGCGCGCGTCGAGGAACCTCGCCGTCTCCCACGACAGGGTCGCCCCGCCCACACCCCCGAAGAGCAGCGCTGTCGCATGCAGCATGGCCACGTGGAGCCGCCGGCGCCGCGGGGCCCGCGTCCTCAGCTCGCGCGCCGCGGCGGCGGCGCGGAGCACGCCCACGATCAGGAAAGCCGCGGTGACCGGGACCACCGCCGCGAGCGGAGGGTCCAGCATGTCGACGCCCGCGGACAGGAACGCCGGAGGCGCCGAGGCGACCAGCGCGCCCAGGAAGAACGCCAGGGTCCTGCGGTAGGACCGCTCGGCCGGGCGGAGCGACGACAGCTGCGTCGCGAGATCGTCCTCCAGCGCCGGCGTCCCTCCCATGTCCTGGAACCATGCCACGTGGCGCGATTCGAGACGACCGCGAGACCAGAACGAGACGCCTCCCGGCATGCCGGACCACGAACGAGGCGAAACGTGGGCGCCGCGGCGCGCCGGCACTGGCCTCGTCCTTGCTCCTGTCTACCTCGCCGAGCGCGAAGGTCGCGCCGGAGAAGAGGGTGTCGTGGAAGCGATCGTGAGTGCAGTTCGGCGGCGTGCGGGCCTGGTCGGCGACGTCGAGGCGCGACTTTCGGTGTTCGCGGTCCTGGACGTCCTTCGAGACCTCCTCACCGACGATGAGCTCGACGCTCTCGCCGAGGCGCTTCCGCTCGAGGCGGCCGTCATCCTGCAGCGCTCCGTGTCCGACGACGACGAGCCCCGCATCTCCTCGACGTTCGCCTGGCGGGAGACGATCCACGACATCCTCGACGGCGAGTGCGTCGCGGTCGTGTGCCACGTGATCGGCCGCGAGTGCCCGCTGGAGCTGCGGGCCAAGCTCGAGCTGAAGCTGCCGGTGCGGGTCGAGCGCCGCCTGGCGCTGCGCCGCACCTCGCAACCTTCCCACCGCCCGGTGCGTCCTCTCGAAGCGAGCCAAGCCACCTGGCGCCCCGGCCTCCTGCGCGCCGTCTCTTGAGGGCTCGACCCCGGCGGGCCGCGCCAGTAAGTCGCGATCGATGGGCCCCTGGCTGTCGTCGCTCCTCCTGCTCGCGCTGATCGCGGTGCTCCCGCGGGTCGCCACGGCGCAGACCGCGATGGATCAGGCCGCGATGGATCAGGCCGCGATGGATCGGGCGGCGATGGAGCCGGCCGCGGCGGCGCAGACCGCGACGGACCCGGCTGCAAAGGTCCCGTCCGCCACCCATGCCGGGTGGTGCACGGCCGAGCTGATCACGCTGGAGGGCGACGTCTGCTGGGCGCCGGCGCCCGCGCTGAAGGCGCCGCCTGCCGCGACCACCGCCGAGGGCACCCCGCCCCTGGCGCCGCGCCGCACCCTGGTCATCTTCCTCCACGGTCTCCTCGACGACGGCGCCAGCTGGCAGTGGCCGCTGCAGAAGGGGATGCTCGCGATGGCCCGTCACCACGGCTTCGCCCTCCTCGCGCCACGCGGCCTCAACGGGGTGGGCCCCGGCCGGCTCCCCCAGCAGATCGCGTGGCCCGCGCGCGAGGACGTCCGGGGGGAAGAGGACGCGCTGCTCGCCAGGATCATGCGCGCGCGTCGCGAGGCAGAGAAGCACGAGGGCGCCCCCTACGACGACGTCTTCGTCTTTGGCTTCTCCAACGGCGCGTACTATGCGTCGTCGCTCGCGCTGCGCGGCCGCCTGCTCGACGTCGACGGGTACGCGGTCTTCGCCGGTGGCTCCGCGAAGACACGCCCCACCGCCACGCCGGAGGCGCGCCGACCGCTCTTCGTCGGCGTCGCCGCCGCCGACCGCACGACCGTGCAGCGCAGCCGGGAGCTGGTGCGCGCCCTCGCCAGCAGCCGCTGGCCCTACCGGGCGATGGAGGCGCGGGTCGGGCACACCGTCGCCGACGCCCACGTGACCGCCGCGCTACGCTGGCTCCGCGCGCGCGCGGCAGGGCTCCCCGATCCACCGGCCCGCGCTCCGGCGCCGCCTGCTCGAACGAAGCGCCCGGCCAAGCGCGCATCGCGCTGAGGCGCGCAACCGCCCGCGAGGAGAAGCGTCATGCTGCGAGCCACCAGGGTCTTCGTCGCCACCGATCTGAGCGACAGCGCGGACGAGGCGATCCGGCAGGCGGACATCTACGCCCGCGCGTCGGGCGGCAAGCTCGTCGCGTGCCACGTGCTGCCCGAAGCGCTCCGCTACGAGCCCCTCTTCACCGACCGAGCGGGCGAGGCGATGGCCGACGTCTCCGTGATCGAGGGATCGCTGGGCGACGCCGTCGCGACGCGCGTCGCCGAGCTGACCGGCCGCGCTCGCGCCGACTTCGAGGTGGTGTGCGGGCACGGCCCGGCGGGCGCAGGGATCGTCAGCGAAGCCGAGGCCGCTGGCGCCGATCTGGTGGTGGTGGGGAGCCGCGGCGCCACCGGCCTCGAGCGCTTCCTCCTCGGCAGCGTCGCCGAGCGCGTGGTGCGCTACAGCCACGCGCCGGTCCTCGTCGCGCGGGCCTCCCCGCAGACGGAGGCGGTCGTCGCCGCCACCGACTTCTCGGCGCCCTCGCGCGAGGCGTTCGAGGTGGCCTCGGTCGTCGCCGGCTGGTGGCCGTCGCGCGTGACGCTGCTGCACGCCATCGACGCCGCCCCCCCGGCCGCGGTCAGCATCGCCATGCCGCTCGGCGCCACCTGGGTCCCGGTGCCGCAGGAGGAGATGGCCGCCCTCCGCAGCGGTGCCTCGAAGATGCTCGACGACGAGCTGAAGCGCCGCGGTCTGGAGGGCAGCTCGCGCGTGGTCGAGGGGCGCCCCGCCCATGCCATCGTCGAGGCGGCGCGCGAGCTCGCCGCGCGCCTGGTGATCGTGGGGACGCGAGGCCGAACCGGCCTCGCTCGCCTCACGCTCGGCAGCGTGGCGGAGGCGGTCGTGCGCGACGCGCCCTGTTCGGTCCTGGTGATCCGCGCCCTCGGCGCCTGAGATCGGCCATCCCTCGATGCGCCCCCCTCGCACCACCGAAGAGACGAGACGCAGGGCCCGCGTCGCGAGCGCAGTGGCCAGCGCGCGCCGGGTGCTCGACGTCGGCGCGCACTTCGAGGCCGTGACGGCACCCGGCACCGAGCGCGTCGAGGTGCTCGGCTGGAGCGGCAGCGACCCGCTGCCCTTCGGGGACGGGTCCTTCGATGCCATCGTCGCGGACGTCGACGCAGCCCTCCGGCCCCGCCGCGCGCGGCTCCTGGTGGAATGTGCTCGCGTGCTCCGTCCGGGAGGGCTCTTCGCGCTCCACGATCGCGTCCCCACCGCCCGCGGGATGATCGTCCTCGCCCTGAAGGATATGATCGTGGGTCGCCTCGGCGACGGGGTGATCGGCGCGCGCCCGTCCTGCACGCTCGACGGCTGGCGAGCCCTGGCGCGCTCGAGCGGCCTCGAGCTCGCCGTCCACGACGACCGCACCACGCCCGTCCTCGCACGCCTCGGCCTGGTGCGCGACCTGGTCCTCCGCT
>JBKJLX010000480.1:0-8289 GCA_046596645.1 Polyangiaceae bacterium | reverse complement strand
TCCACCCCAACGACTGGATCTCGATGCACCCCGAGGCGGCCCGCCTCGACAACCCGCGGTGCACCAGCTGCCACCAGCTTCAGACGTTCTGCGCCGACTGCCACCGTCGGGTCGGCGTCGCGCGCGACGGGGCGCCCGGCAACCGGGACGTGGGGCGACGGTTTCACCCTCCGTCCTCGGTGTGGACCACGGCGCCCCGCTCGGGCCAGCACCATGCGTGGGAGGCGCAGCGGAACCTCAACGCGTGCGTGTCGTGCCACAGCGAGCGCGACTGCGCGACCTGCCACGCCACCCGGGGCGTGGGCGGCGGCCAGGGAGTCAACCCGCACCCCCTGGGCTTCGAGGACCGCTGCGGCGCCGCCCTGCGGAAGAATCCCCGCCCCTGCCTGGTGTGTCACACGTCCGGCGACGGGCGGCTCGAGCGGTGCCGATGAAATCGCCTTTTTGTGCGGGTCGCGCCAGGGCAGCCGAGATTTGTGTCCTCGTTCGGCACCCGACGGCGATGAAATGCGGTCCCGTCGCACCTCCTGAGGATGCGAAGTCCTTGCGTCCCCATCACCCCGCCGGCTATAGCCACACACCTGCCGGCGACAGCGCCGGCGCGCCGCGCAACACGAGGCGGCCCCTGAAGGAGAAGAGGCGTGAAGGAGCTCGTCCGGTACCTGATCGAGAACATGTACCTCGACTTCCAGGGAGAGATCTCGCTCGAGACGGTGAAAAATTTCCTTCGCGAGGACGATGGAAAGGACTCACGGCAGCTTCTGAACAAGCTGATCGAGGAGAAGGGCGTGGACGACATGTTGATCACGCTCGCCGACTGCTTGAAGGAGCAGCTGGCCAACGGGATCAACGAGAAGTCCGTCCGCGACCAGCTGATGACCTACTCCGACTCCTGAAGTCCCAGAGGGGGTCCCTGAGGTCTGGGACGGCATTCCTGAAGTCGTCCCTGCTCGTCGCCGCGGTGGTCTCCCTGGCCGCTGCGTGCGACGTCGGCGGGCCCGACGCCTCGCCGGCCGGCCCGGCGCTGAACGTCGTCGCGATCGACGTCTCGGTCGAGGACCCTGCGACCCCGCCGCCTGCTGGCGTACCCCGCAGCCGCACTCGGGTGCCGGTGGCGTTCGATGGCTCGACGAAGCCACTGCCGACGACCGCCATCCACGTGCGGGTCGATCGGTTCCTCGATCCCGGGACGGCAAACCGTCAGGCCATTTGCCTGCAGTCGTCGACCGCGGTGGTGCGGACGCTGGAGGAGTGCACCGCTGGGCTGCTGCTGAAGCCCACGTACGACCCCATCCGGCGGACGGTGAGCTACTACCTCGACGGCGCGGCGCTCGCGCCCTCGACGTTCTACCGGGTGACGCTGCTCCCGGCGGACGAGGAGACCGGGGATTTCGGCCTGCGAGCCTTCGACGGTGCAGCCATGTCGGGCATCTTCGCGCTCGAGTTCACGACCGACGCGGCGGCGGAGGGCGAGGCGGTGGAGGCGCCGCCAGTCGGCCCGCTCTATTGCGGTACGCCGGAGTGCCTCGCCGCGTGCGAGGGGGAGCCGAGCTGCAGGATCAAGTGCAGCCTCCGCGAGACCGCGCTCCTGGACTGCTCCTCGGGCGGCTGTCACGCGGTCGTGAAGGGCCAGGGCCGCGCGGCGATGGGCCTCGACCTCTCCGATCCTGGCGGGATCGCCCAGACGGCCATCGCGCACGTCGCCCACCAGACCCAGCGAGGCCCGGGCGCGGCGCAGGCCGACGTGTCGTCCATCGCGTTCGGCCGGGCGATGCCCATCATCCAGCCCGGGGACCCGGGGCGCAGCTACATGCTCTACAAGATCGCCGCCTCCGCGGGCTTCGACCCGACGGGCGACCTGGCCGAGGGCGAGAAGACGCGGCTGCGGGACGCGCTGGTGGTCGGCATGCCCATGCCGCCCGCCACTTACGACGTGCCGCCGATCGAGCAGCTGGACCACCTGGTGAAGTGGATCGCCGGCGGTGCCGACATCGCCGACTGCACGCCAGCGCCCACGGCTCCCGCCACCGACGGCGCCCCCTGAGTCGCTAGGCGGCCGCCTCTCCGCCTGGTCCGCCTCCGCCCCGCCGCCGCCGCATCCGCAATGGCTCTGCGCCCCCCCATGGAGGAAGGACCCTTGCGCGCCTGTTGCGATGCCATACGAGTTGTCACTCTGCGATTAATCCGCGAAACTTGCTGATATGGTGACGCCCGCGCTGCAAACCGAGTGGGCACCTGGGGCGAGGGTACGACTCGCCGGCGAGGCCGGGTCTGGCGGATCGGCGGTGGTCATGGACGCGGCTACCCCCTCCGGCGCGCGTGTGGCGCTGAAGATCGGTCACGCCGCCGACGTCGCGCCCCTGCTCGCCGCGGAGGCGCGCCTCGTCGCCGTCACGGAGCACGCCGGGATGCCGCGCGCGCACTGGTGCGGGTGGGTCCGGCGCGACGCCGGCGACGCGCTCGTCGTTGGGCGAGACACGCCGGGCGCCCTCCCCGCGCTGGCCATGGAGTGGGTCGAGGGTGCGCCGCTGGGGGACGCGGCGATCGACGAGCTCGAGGCGCTGGCCGTGACGCGCGATCTCGCGTCGACCCTGGCGGCCCTGCACGCTGCGGGCTGGGCGCACGGCGACGTCTCCCTCGCAAACGTGCTGGTCGACGCCGGCGGTCGGGCTCGTCTGGTCGACGCGGGCCTCGCGGCGCCGATCGGCCTGCGCGATCCCCGAGGCGGCACGCTTAGGTACCTCGACCTCGCCGCGGGGGGCGACGCGCGGACCCGTGATCTCGCGGCACTCGGCGCCTTCGTCGCGGAGCTCGCGCGGCCTTCGCTACGGCACCGCACGGCGCTGCTGGAGGAGGCGCGATCGTGGGCATCCGCGGGTGAGGGCGTGCTCGCGGCGATCGCAGCGCCGCTGCTCTCTCCCTCCCCCTCCTCGCGCCCACGCGCCGCCTGGGCCAGCGAGCGCGCGGAGGCGGAGCGGGTCGCGCGGGGGTGTGCATCCGCCCCGCGCGGCCCCTCGCGCTCCGCCGAGGTACGCGCGGCCTACCTGAGGCTGAGGCGCGAGGACCTCGCCGCGGCGACGCCGGGAGAGGCCCAGCCTACCTGGCTGCGGGACGCCATGAGGAGGCTCGACGAGGCCGCCGCGATGGAGGGCACCCCGCCGGTCCATCGTCCGGCGATGGCGCCGCTGGATGCGCTCGCGATCTCCCGCTGGTTGATCGCGCTGGTCGGGCCTGCCGCAGCAGAGTGGCCGGTGGCGCGGCTCATGACCGCGGGAGAGCGTCGCCTGGAATATGGCCTGGTCGGCCTGGCGCACCACCAGGCGCCCTCCGGGTGGACGTTTGACCGCGTCGAGCACGCGGTCCTCGGGGGGCACGCGATCGCTGCGGCGCCGGAGCGGGCCGCGATGTCGCCGGGTGAGGACGTGGCACGCCTGGCGTTCGCGCTGGCGGGCGTGCCCGCGGACGCGGCCGCGATCGAGGCGGTGGAGGGCGACCTGCGCTGCCCCGACGCGCTGGTGCTGGCAGCAGCGGACGCGCTGCGGCGACGCGGCGACGCCGGCAGGGCGCGCGCTCTCCTGCGGCGGGTCGACGCGGCGGCGGCGGCGGCGCTCGCGGCGGACGTTCATCGTCGCGCGGGGGACGCCCCTGCAGCCGCCGCCGCGGCGACCCTGGCGCGGGACTGCGGCGACCACACCGGACGTGGCCGCGCCGTCCTCGGGCGGCTGGCGCTCGACGCGAGCGACATCGCTGCGGCGCGCGCGCACGTTGCAGCGGCCGATCGCGCGCCGCTGCTCGAGGTACTGATTCTTGCGGCCGCGGCGGAGGGCGACGCGCCGGCGGCGCGGGACGCCGCGGCGCGCGGCCGCGTCCTCGCTCGTTCGCCGGAGGAGCGGGCGCGCATCGCCGGCGCCCTGGGCTATGCCCTGGCGGAGGTGGCGCCCGACGAGGCTCTCGTTGCCTTCCGCGAGGCCGCCGAACACGCGGCGCGCGCGGAGGCGGTCGAGGAGGAGGCGACCTACCGCACCGGGGAGGCAGCGACCGCCGTGTCCGAGGGCCGCTACCAGGACGCGATCGCGACCGGCCGTCGCGCGGCGCTGCTCTGGGACGCACTCGGACGATCGGATCGTGCCGCGCGCGGGATGCAGGCCTGCGCTGCGGCTTACGCCTCGGTGCACCTGGCGCCGGAGTGCGATCGCTGGGCTGCGATGGCGGCCGAGCGGGCCCGCGAGGGGGGCGACGCGCGCGCCGAGCTCTTCGCGGTGCTCGCCTCGATCGACGTCAGGCGTGGAGGCCCCGACGCCGCGGCGCTGGCCACCCCGGCGGTAGCGCGTCTCGGCGCCGGTGCGCTGGCCGCGCTGGGCGGCGACGACGCCACGGGGCGAGGCGACGCGCTGCGGCTCCTGGCGCGCGGCCTCGATGCGGACGTCGCCCTCGCGGAGGAGGTCGTCGCCGCCGCCGACGTCGCGGCGCGGGACGGCTCCCTGGAGACCGGCGCGCGGCTCGATTGGTGGGGATCGCGCGCTGCGCACGTCGCGGTCCCTCCGGCCGCACAGGTCGACGAGGTGCTCGCGTCGCTGGCTTCCCTGGTCGCTCAGGGTGCCGCGGTGGATGCGCGAGGACGCGCCGCCGCCGAGGGCTTCGCGCTCGCCGCGGCGAGCGGCCGCACCGAGCTGGCGGCGCGCCTGGGCGCCGCGGCGCGCGAGTGTGCGCGCACCATCGTCGATCGCGCGGGAGTCGAGCTCGCACCGGCAGCGCGCGAGGTCCCGTGGATCGCGCGGTGGGTGGACGGCGGGGGCGCCGCCGGCACAGCGGCAGCCGGCCTCGATGCCATCGGACAGGACCAGGCGCGCGAGCTGCTCCGCATCGTTCGCTCGCTGGAGGGCCGGGAGCGCCTCGGCGACCTGCTCGACCGCATCGTCGACGCGCTGGTCACGTGGACGGGCGTCGAGCGAGGCCTCCTCCTCCTCCCCGCCCCCGACGGCCGACTGGTGCCGCGCGCCGCGCGCCGGCTGGGCCGCGCGGACCTGGAGGGAGACCAGCTGGCGCTCTCGCAGACGCTCGCCAGGCGCGCACTCGACGCAGGCGAGCCCGTGGTCGCCGTCGACGCCTCGGGGGAGATGGCCGAGATGCACCGCAGCGTGCACGCGCTGCGGCTGCGCAGCGTGCTGGCCGTCCCGCTCGTGGCGCGGGGCGAGGTCCTCGGCGTCGTGTACCTCGACGACCGCGTGCGCCGGGGCGCGTTCGGCCCGCGCGAGCTGGCCTGGGCGCGCACGGTCGCGGCGCTGGCGGCCACCGTCCTCGCCGAGGCGCGCGAGCGCGTGCTCCTCCGACGCGAGGCGCGGAGGGCGCGCCGCGCGGGCGAGAAGCTGGCCGTGGAGCTGGCGCGTCGCGAGGCCGCGCTCGAGGTCGCCGAGCAGCGCCTGGCCGAGGGCCGCGATCGCACCGGCGCCTTTGCCGCGATCGTCGGCGACAGTCCGGCGCTGCTGCGTGTCCTGCGCACGGCAGAGCGGGTCGCGCGGTCCAGCGTCCCGGTGCTGGTGCTGGGGGAGTCGGGCACCGGCAAGGAGCTGTTCGCGAGAGCGATCCATGACGCCAGCCCGCGCGCTCGCGGCCCGTTCATCGGCGAGAACTGCAGCGCGATCCCGGAGACGCTGCTCGAGGCTACGCTGTTCGGTCACGAGCGCGGTGCCTTCACGGGCGCCGACCGAGCGCGGGTCGGCCTGTTCGACGCCGCCCACGGGGGCACGCTGTTCCTCGACGAGATCGGCGAGATGTCCCTCGGCATGCAGGCCAAGCTCCTGCGCGTGCTGGAGGACGGCATGGTGCGCGCGGTCGGCGCCACGCGGGCGCGGCGCGTCGACGTCCGCGTGATCGCGGCCACCCACCGCGACCTGCAGGCGATGGTCGGCAGCGGCGCGTTCCGCGAGGACCTCTACTACCGCCTCAATATCGTGGTGCTGCCCATCCCGCCGCTGCGCGAGCGCCGCGAGGATCTCCCCCATCTGGTGCGCCACTTCGTGACCCGCCACGCCGAGGATCGTGCGGTGCGAGTTTCGCGCGCCGCGATGGATCGCCTGGTCGCCCACGACTGGCCGGGCAACGTGCGCCAGGTCGAGAACGAGGTCCGGCGCGCGCTGGTCCTCGCCGACGAGATGATCGAGCCGGAGCACCTCACCGACGAGGTCGCGGGCCGCGCCGACGCCCTGGCCTGCGGCGACGCATCCACCATGCGCGGCCGCATCGACGCGCTGGAGAGCGCGCTGGTGCGCGAGGCCCTGGAGGAGACGGGCGGCAACGTCACCCACGCCGCCAAGGCGCTGGGGGTGAGCCGCTTCGGCCTCCAGAAGATGGTGAAGCGGCTCGGCATCGAACGCGCCGCCGAGGCGCCCCCGCCACCGTCAGGCCCGCGCGGCGCGCCGACCGCCGCCGGCCGCGTCGGGCAGGGTCAGAGCGCGCCGGCGAGACGCCGGGCGGCCTCCACCAGATCGCGCTGACCGGCGTCCTCGGCGTCGTAATACCCGCGGATGCGACCCTCGCCGTCGACGAGGACGAAGCGCTCGGCGTGCACGATGGCGCCGGCGTCGTCGCGCCCGAGGGCCATCTTGAAGCCCTGCACCACCGTGGCCTCCAGCGTCTTCTGGTCGCCGGTGAGGAAGCGCCAGCGCGCGAAGTCCGCGCCGTATCGCTCGCCATAGACGCGCAGCACCGCGGGGGTGTCGTTCTCCGGGTCGACGGAGATCGACACGAACGACAGCCCCTTCACGTCCGCCGTCTCCTTCACCAGGGCCGCCATCCTCGTGGTGAGGCGCGGGCACACCGAGGGGCATCTGGTGAAGATGAAGCTCGCGATCCACACGCGGCCGCGAAGATCGGTGGTGGTGACCACCCGATCGTCCTGATCGACGAGGGAGAACGACGGAAGAGGGATAGCGAGCTCGGGCCGGCCAGGCGCGGCGATCTGGACGCCCGCCTGACGGTCCCCGGCGGTCACGCGCATGAGGCCGAGCCCGACCAGCCCCGCCGCCACCACCGCGCCGACCAGGATCGCGCGACGCACTGCGGTTGAGGCGCGGGGCGAGGAAGCTCGTGGCTCCTCCAGCGGGAGGGTGGGTTCAGCAGCCACGGATCAACCATGCGGCGATGGGGACGCCGAGAGCGACGAGGACGAAGCCGATCCAGAGCGCGCGCGGCTTGAGGTCCGGGCCCGGGCTGGGGTCGCCGGGCGGGATGCTCCCGTTCGGGGGCAGCGCACCGCCGCCGGCCGGATCAAGCACCGGCGACGAGGGCCGCGTAGAGGCCGACCAGGTAGACAAGCGACACGCCGAACAGCGTCCTCGCCCAGCGCACGCCGGCGTCGCGCCGCAGGCCCCACGCGCCGACCGCGAAGAAGCCGCCGCCGAGCAGCGCCGCGGCGACCAGGTACGGCGTGCCACCTACGCCGAACGGCACGAGCAGGAAGCTGACCAGCACCAGAGCTGCCAGCCAGCGGACGATGTGGTGACGCGTGACGCGATCACCGCGCTCGTTCGGGAGGACCTTGAGGCCCGCGCGCGCGTACTCCTCGCGGCGGAAGGTCGCGATAGCGAGGAAGTGGGGGATCTGCCAGCAGAAGAGGACTGCGAAGAGGACCAGGCCCGGTCCCTCGACCCGCCCGGTCGCCGCGGCCCAGCCGAGGAGCGGCGGGATGGCCCCCGGGACGGCGCCCACGACCAGCGACGCGGTCGTGCGGCGCTTGAGCGGCGTGTAGAGCAAGACGTATGAGACCAGCGCGATGCCGGCGAGCAGGCCGGTCAGCGGGTTCACGACGAACGTGAGCAGCGGGATCGCGATGGCCGAGAGCCAGAGGCCGAGGGCCAGGGCGAGTGAAGGCGCCATCCTGCCAGCGGGGAGAGGGCGCGCCCGCGTTCGACCCATGTGCGCGTCGGTGTCGCGCTCGAGCACCATGTTGAGCGTGTTGGCGCCGCCGACGACGAGCGCGGTGCCGAGCAGCGTGGCCACCACCAGCGGCGCCGACGGGGTGCGCCCCTCGCGCTGCGAGGCGAGCCACAGGCCGCCGAAGGTCGTCAGGACGACGTTGAGCGTGATGCGCGGCTTGGTCAGCGCGACAAGATCGCGGGCGATGCGTCGGAAGTCACCGCGGCCAGCGATGGACGACGACGCTCGGGGGTCGCGCTCCGATACGGGCTCGGCGACGGCGCGCTCGGCGGCCGAGGACACGTTGCTGGACATCGGCAGGTTCCTAGGGCCAGAGCGGACGAGGACCACCTCGCGCAGGCGCGGTTCTGTTAC
>JBKJLX010000421.1:0-4011 GCA_046596645.1 Polyangiaceae bacterium | reverse complement strand
CTGCGACGACCCCTTCTTCGGGCGCAGGTCGCGCCGCCCCGGCATCGGCACCGGCCACGCTCCGTCGAGCTTCAGCCAGGGAACCTCGATCGACGGCGCCTCCAGCTCGGCGAGCGTCGCCTGGTAGTCGACGCGGGTCTTGCTCCGCGCATCGGGCAGCGCCCTGGCGAGCGGCAGGAGCGCCGGCGTGGAGTCGGTGAAGTCGACGCGGCCGAGGACGTTCCCTCGCACGTCGAGCCCGGGCACGCTGGTGCCGTAGACCTCGAGCCCGGGGCCGACGGAGTTGATCGCGAGGTTGCCAGTGAG
Source organism: Polyangiaceae bacterium (assembly GCA_046596645.1). GTDB lineage: Bacteria > Myxococcota_A > Polyangia > Polyangiales > Polyangiaceae > JBKJLX01. The sequence continues at coordinate 3,705 of JBKJLX010000421.1, read as the reverse complement.
CGAGCAGCCGGTGGAGCCGTTGCGACACTGCAGCGCGGCACGCCTGGCGCTCATGATCACGGTGTTGTTGCGGACCCGCGCGTCCTTGCAGCCGAACAGGGGGATGCGGGCGCCGGTGGCCTCGGCAGCGGTCCTCGGCGGGGCGTCGATGGCGGCGACGTCGAAGGGGTTGGCGTTGTCCCACATCGCGATGCCGCCGGCGCGGTTGCCATAAATGAGGTTGTTCTGGAACAGCGACGCGTCGACGCTGGCCAGGTTGAGCGCGGCGCCGCCGATCTTTCCGTTGCCGTTCATCACGTTGCGCTCGACCAGGAAATTGAAGCCCCGCCCGTCGGGCCAGGCGTGCTCGCCCCACAGCTGGTTGCCGCGGGCGATCACGCGCTCGGCCCATGCGCGCGTGTCCTCCCACCGCGGCTTGAAGTCGGCGAACGCGGGGTGCTCCCGCGTCTCGTCGAAGGAGGCGACGGGGTCGGTGTTGATCTGCAGCCCACCGGCGATGTTGTCGGCGAACACGTTGCGGCGCAGCACCCAGTCGTCCGACCCGTCGGAGACGTAGACGCCGTGCTCCTCCTGCGAGCGGGTGAAATACGAGTCCTCCACCAGCACGGTGCGGCTGTCGGTCGCGTGGATGCCCCACTCGCGGTGCCCGTCCGACCAGACGCTGCGGATGGCGATGTGGTGGGTGAGCTTCGTCGTGTTGCGGAAGTCGCCGTCGAGGAAGATGCCGGCGCGCGGGCCCTTGCCGTCGGCCTTTCCGCGGATGGCGAAGCCGTCGATCACCAGGTGGTGGCCGGCGCGGACCAGGATCATCCAGTCGGGGTCGGCGACCGAGGCGCGGTCGATCACCACCTCGCCGGGCGCGCCGAGCGCCTTCACCACGACGTAGGCCCCGTCTCGCATCGAGGCGTCGTGCTTCACGACGAAGCCCGCGTAGCGGCCGGGGCGCACGGCGACCAGGTCACCGCCCTTCGCCGCGCCCAGCGCCTCGCCGATGGTCGCGAACGTGCCCTCGACCTTCACCTTCACCGGCGGGCCCGGCTTCGCGGCGAGGGACGGCGGCGGCACCTCGACCTCGGCGAGCGGCGGCCCGGGGCCCACCAGCAGCGCGCGCCGGTAGGCCTTCTGCAGCACCAGGCTCTGCGCCACCCACGCGTCGGAGTCGTCGGTGCGCACGAAGGGTCGGAGCGAGCCGGGATCGGGGGGCGTGGCGCCCCGGGGGGAGTCGGCCTGACTGCGCGCCCGCGGCGCGGTGCGCGGAGGCGGCTTCCAGAAGTCGCCGGTGCTGGGTCGCGCCGACTCTGGCAGTGCTGTGCGCGTCGCCTCGCCACCGCACGCCGCCGTCGCCCCCATCGCGAAGGCCAGCAGCAGGCGCGCGAGGCGGTGGATCACGCGAGCTCGGCTTCCCAGGCCGCGAGGCGCGCGCGGTCCGGGATGACGAGATCGTCGGGGACCCCGGTCGCCACGCACACGAGGCAGCGCGCCGCGCCGCCGGCGTTCTCGCAGAGCTGCGTCATCGAGAGGCGCTCCAGCGTCACGCCCTGCGCGCGCAGGATCTTCTCCACCCTCGCCGGCGTGCAGTGCGGCGCCAGGAGGGTGTTGCCGATGGGCAGCCCGTTGGTCGCGTACCACTGAGACTCCTCCGCCGAGACGAAGTGCATCCGATCGCGGCCGAAGCGCGCCTCGAGCGCGGCGACGCCGTCGTCCTCCACCGTGTCCGGGCAGACCAGGAGACACCCCGGGCCAGGCAGCGGCAGCACCGTCATGTTCCCGTGCAGCGCCGGGTCGCGGATCTGCACCGCGAGGACCTCACCCGGCACGTGGCGCCGCGCCGCCTCCATCCCCTCGCGATCGCTGCGACCGCCGAAGAACATCAGCGTCACGCCGTCGAAGTGGGCGACGTCCCCCTGGGCCTCCCACACGCCCGCCTGCACGTCGATCGGCTCGAAGCCCAGCTCCGCCACGAAGGGGCGCCATCGGTCCTTCTCGCCCTTGCGGTGCTCCGGCTGCATGCGCGGCAGGAGGAAGCGCGGCTTGCCGCCGGGCGCGGCCGGCGGAAGGGCGAGACCGGCCTCCGCGGCGTAGGGCAGGCCGGTGAGCCCGTCGTCCGGGGGCAGGATCGCGACGCGCCCGCCGTGCCGCTCTATCGCCTGCGCCAGGGCGAGCCACTCGCGTCGCGCGGCCCGCGGGTCGACCACGGGGCCGAGCGAGCTCCTGAAGTTGGTGCGACCGCGGACGGCCCAGCCGGGCGCGGGCGGAGACATGAGGTAGAGGTCCATGCGGGGCGCGGAGCATAGCCGCTGGCGCCGGCCCCGCACCCGACCATGGCCTTCACCTACGAGTACCCGCGACCGGCGCTCGCCGTGGACTGCGTCGTCTTCGGCCTCGGGGAGCGGACGCTGGAGCTGCTCCTGGTCGAGCGTGGGCTCGAGCCGTTCCTGGGCCGCTGGGCGCTGCCCGGCGGCTTCGTCCACGTAGGCGAGTCGGTGGACGCCGCGGCCCGCCGCGAGCTCCTGGAGGAAGCCGGCGTCTCGCCCGCGGTCCTCGAGCAGCTGCGCGCCTTCGGCGAGGTGGATCGCGATCCGCGCGAGCGCGTCGTCTCCATCGCGTACTGGGCGCTGGTGCGCGGCGAGCGCCACCGGCCGCGCGCCGCGACCGACGCGCGCGCTGCCCGCTGGTTTCCCCTGCACGACCGCCCGGAGCTCGCCTTCGACCACGACGCGGTGGTGACGGCGGCGGTCGAGCGCCTCCGCGTCGAGGTGCGCTGGCGCCCGGTCGGCTTCGATCTCCTCCCCGAGGCCTTCTCGCTGACCGAGCTGCAGCGCCTCTACGAGGTGGTCCTCGGTGTCGAGCTCGACAAGCGCAACTTCCGGAAGAAGGTGCTCGCCATGGGGCTCCTCGAGGACACCGGTCGCCTCGACGCGGGCGTGCGTCACCGACCGCCGCGCCTCTTTCGCTTCGATCGTGCCGCCTATGAACGCCTTTCGCGCGAGGGCTTCGCCTTTCGGCTGGAGTGAAGGCCCGTCTTTGCGGTGGTCGGCCGGCCGTTGTAAGGAGTCGATCGCCGTGCGCTCGCCGTTCCGCGCCGTCCTGGCCACCCTCGCGGTGGGCCTGTCGCTGTCGCTTCCGGCGGCGCCTCGGGCGCAGGCGGAGGAGGGCCCGGCGAGCCACCTCGTCGCCGAGGGCCAGAGCCTCTGGAAGATCGCGAAGCGCTACAACGTCAGCGTCGCTGCGATCCAGCGCGCGAACGACCTCGATGAGGCCGCGCCCATCCGCCCGGGGATGACGCTGAAGATCCCGTCGCGCGTCGAGGCAAAGAAGCTCGAGGGCGCGCCGGCCAAGCCCAGGAAGGACGCGCCGAAGAAGAAGGAGGACCCGAGGCCCGAGCCGGGCGCCTCGAAGAAGGAGGACGCGGAGCACAGGGCCAGGACCGGCGAGGACGACGGGCCCGCCGCGCGCTCTCCGTGGTGGATGGAGAAGCCCGGAGACGAGACGCAGACCCAGAAGACGCCGGATGAGCGCGGCGGCGTGAACCCGTGCCTCACCAAGGACCCCGGCTGGGGCATCTACGACGGCTGGGTGCGCTCCCCGTCGATCGGGCAAATGACGCTGCCGGCGCGGGGAGGCGTCACCAAGAGCGGGCGCTTCGACGTGGTGTTCCATTTTCACGGCCACGACCCCGCCCGCAAGGAGTTCGTCAAGGTGATG
>JBKJLX010000265.1:0-5724 GCA_046596645.1 Polyangiaceae bacterium | reverse complement strand
GACGCCGCCCGCGCCGACCTCGACGAGACGGCCAACCAGGTCTCGCGCCTGCAGGCGGAGCGCCTCTACGTCCCCATCACCATCGCCCTCGGCGCGGACGCGACGAACGACGGCGACACCTACCCGGAGTACCACCGCCTCTTCAAGGGCGGCGTCCAGAAGGGCAAGCTCATCGTCAGCCTGATCAACGGCACCATCGATCACGACCTCCCCGCCGCCGGTATCCAGGAGGACAGCGGCTACGGCGAGTGGATGGACAGCATCGACGAGGTCATCAAGGCGCGCCCCGGCTTCCGCATGGTGTCCGTCGAGGGCGAGGTCGACATCTCGAGCTACACGCTCGCCTCGGGCAAGGAGATCACCGGCCTCGAGTTCCAGGACTTCATCGACTTCAAGAACGGCCAGGGCTTCCCCGACGGCCTCACCTCCGCCGAGGAGCAGGAGCTCCACAAGCAGGTGGCCGAGCGCATCCAGGACAGGTGGATCACGTTCGAGGTCGCGGGCAAGGTCAAGATCGGCACCGCCAATCGCAGGAACATCGCCATCCAGCTGACGACGTACTTCGGCGACGTCGGCTCGACGGCGCCGTTCAAGCACGCGATCAAGAACAGTGACGTCTTCCTCTACAACGGCCACTCGATGATCGGCTCGGGCCCCCTGGACCCGCGCAACTTCAGCGCCGCCGACTTCCCGGCGAGCTACCAGATCCTCTTCATCGACAGCTGCATCTCCTACAACTACTACGAGGCCGACTACGTCCCGATGAAGGAGGGCGGCACCAAGAACCTCGACCTGGTGACCAACGCCCTCGAGTCCCCGGCGTGGCGTAGCGGCTTCGCCCTGGGCCAGTTCATCGCGACGCTGGTCGACGGTCGGAGCGCCAGCTGGCTCGAGCTGCTGCAGTCCGCCGAGGCGACCGGGTCCGGCATCCGCCTGGTCGACGGGGAGCTCGACAACGAGTTCGACGCCGCCAAGACGAAGATCGACCTGACCCTCCCCTGACGGCTAGAATCGGGCGCGATGTCGACCGACGATCGCGACGATTCTCTCTCGCCCAACGACCCCCAGCGCGTCGGACGCCGCACGGCGACCGGCGCGCTCGGCGCCATGGCGGGGGCGGCCCTGGTCGGCTGCGCGGACGACGAGGCGACCACGTCGTCCACCGGCGGCGGCGACGCATCGTCGACCGGCAGCGGCGGTGGAGACGCCTCGGGGTCGACCTCCGGTCAGGGGTCGACAGGCTCACCCTCCCCGTCCACCACCACCGGCTCCGCCGGGGAAGGCGGCGGCGGCCAGGGTGGAGACGGCCAGGGCGGCGAGGGCGGCACCTCGGGCGATGCCTGCACCCGCACCTCGGACCTGACGCCGGCACAGCTCCTCGCGGGGATCGACACCGTCGTCGTCCTCTGCATGGAGAACCGCTCGTTCGATCACTACCTCGGCGCGCTGACCCTCCTCGAGGGGCGTAGCGACGTGGACGGCCTCACCGGCGACGAGTCGAACCTGGACGGGCAGGGCGGGTCGGTGCCCGTCTACCTGCTGGAGAACTTCACGCCGGAGGACCCGCCCCACGAATGGGAGGAGGTGCACGCCCAGTGGAACGGCGGCGCCAACGACGGCTTCGTCTTCCAGCACAGCGGCCCCGAGGTCATGGGCTACCACGTGCGCGATCAGCTCCCGATCACGTACGCGCTAGCCGACGCCGGCGCCGTCTGCGACGCCTACTTCTGCTCGGTGCTCGGCCCCACGTGGCCGAACCGCTTCTACCTGCACGGGGGGACGAGCGAGGGGATCCAGGGCAACAGCCCTACCTTCAGCTTCGACACCATCTTCACCCTGCTCGAGGACGCGGGCCTGTCCTTCAACAATTTCTACCACGACATCCCCTGGCGCGCGGGCGCCTACGCGGGGTTCTCCGGCAACACCGGGGTGGAGGAGTTCTTCGAGCGCGCGTCGATGGGCACCTTGCCCAACGTGTCGATCATCGACCCGCAGTTCTTCGGGGACGGAGCGAACGACGACCACCCCGACCACCACGTCTTCCTGGGACAGGCGCTGATCGCCGCCGTCTACGAGGCGCTGGCGCAGAGCCCGCAGTGGGGTCGCTGCCTCTTCATCCTCACCTACGACGAGCACGGCGGCTTCTACGACCACGTGCCGCCGCCGGCCGCCGCCGACGAGGAGGCAGACTTCCAGCAGATGGGGTTCCGGGTGCCGACCATCGTCGCCGGCCCCTTCGTGCGCCGCGGCTGCGCGGTGAGCACCGTCTTCGACCACACCTCGATCCTGAAGACGATCGCGGTGCGCTGGGGCCTCCCCAACCTGAGCGAGCGCATGGCCGGGGCCAACGACCTGTCCTCCTGCATCGACCCCGGCTCGCTGGCCGATCCGCGACCCCCGGCGCGCCTCCCGGCGGTCCCGGTCATCCTGTCCGACGTGTTCGGGCGCACCGCGAAGGGCGCCATCCCCGCCGACCACAAGGAGATGTGGGAGGCCGCGGAGTCGGGGCGTATCCCGCCCTGGCAGGACCGCAGGGCGGACGGCGATCGCATCGCCATGCACGTCCTCGAGGTCGCGGAGCGCCTGGGCGCCGTCCGCCTGATCCGCTGAGCGTGGCTGGGCGGGCGGCACGCGATCACCCCTTCCTCGGTGAACCGGTCCGGCTCGCCTTCCGCCGGGGGCATGCTCGCGGCAAAGGCCCGCGGCGGTTCGCAGTATCCTCACCCCATGAGGGTGTCGGCGTTGCGTGGGGCGTGGAGCTGGGCGCTCGCGGCCGCAGCGCTCGCGAGCGTGGGCTGCGGCGACGACACCGCCAATTCCTCGGGGACGGGGGGCGAGGGCGGTGCCTCGGCCAGCGGCACGACCCCTGCCGCGCCCACCGGGACGGAGGCGACGAGCGACGCGAGCTCCGGCTCGACGACGTCGACGACCGGCTCGGGCGAGGGCGGCGTCGGCGGCACCGGGTCCTCGACGGGAGGCACCGGCGGCGGTCCCACCAGCTGCGCCGGCGCGCCCGAGGGCCCGACCGACGTCGACCACACCCTCGCGTGGGACGGCGACGATCGCCGTTTCCGCGTCCACCTGCCGCCCGGATATCCCTCAGCGGCGCCCTACCCGGTGGTGCTCATGCTCCACGGCTACCTGGAGGACGGCGACGAGATCGAGAACCTCTCCCAGATGACGCCGGCCGCCGACGAGCGTGGCGTCGTGATCGTCTACGCCGACGGACTGTCGCTCGGGAGCTGGAACGCCGGCACCTGCTGCGGCACCTCGTCATCGAACGACGTCGACGACGTGGGCTTCCTGGGCGCGCTCCTCGACCAGGTGATCCCCGAGTATTGCCTGGACGATCGGCGCGTCTACGCCGCCGGCTTCTCGAACGGCGGCATGCTCTCGCACCGCCTCGCCTGCGAGATGAGCGACCGCGTCGCCGCCATCGGCTCCACCGCGGGCACGCTCGCGATCCCGGAGTGCGACCCGACGCGGCCGGTGCCGGTGATGCACACGCACGGCACCGAGGACGGCGTCGTCCAGTGGGAAGGTGGAGGGTTCGGCGACGCGCGCAGCGTCGAGGACACCATCTCCACCTGGGTCTCCCTCGATGGGTGCACCGACGACGAGCCCACCACGGTGTACGAGAACGGCGACGCGACCTGCGTCGCCTGGACGTCCTGCGCGGGGGGCAGCGAGGTCCGACTCTGCACCATCGAGGGTGGCGGCCATCAGTGGCCCGGCGGCGAGGCCGCGCTGGGCGGCGGCCACCTCTCCGAGGATCTCGAGACCAGCGAGGAGCTGCTGGAGTTCTTGCTCGGGTTCTCGCTGCCCGAGGGCGGCCCGGTGGCCTGCGACGATCCGGACGACCCCGACTGCGACGGCATCGAGCAGGCGCTGGAGGACCAGATCGCCGTCGACTACATGCCGGCCCTGTCCCTTCACCCCGACGACGACTGTCCCCTCGGCGGCATCCTCTACCGCGCGCGGCCGCACCCCTTCGACGGCGCGCTGATCTTCATCACCTACGTCGTCCTCTACGAGAACGACTGCGGAACCGGCGGCCACGTGGGGGACGACGAGGTGTTCGGCGTCACCGTCGACCCCACGATCCCCGCGCCCGCAGGGATCCTCTCCATGAAGGCCATCGGCCACCAGGGCACGCCCTGCGAGCAGGTCACCGACTGCGGCACCTGCGACGGGTCCAACGCCTGCGACGTCATGGTGACGGACGGGGCGATGTACCCGGTGATCTTCCACAGCGAGGACAAGCACGCCGGCTACGCGCACGACAGCTGCGACTTCTTCTGCGACAACGGCGGCTGCGAGCTGGCGGCGGCTCCCGCCGTCATGCCGATGATCAACGTCGGCGAGCCCAACGCCCAGCTGGTGAACGACCTCACCACCGACGGCTTCATCAACGAGGCCAGCGGCTGGACCGCGCAGGAGCTCTACGGCTTCGACCCCTGGGCCCCCGGGGACTTCGGCAGCGCCGGCGACGTCTCCGACGACCTCGTCGATCCCGCCTTCATCCCCGACTGTTTCTAGCGGAGGGGCCTCTGGCTGCGCCTGGCTGCGCAGGCCCCTCCCCCCGCTCCGTAGGTGCGGTAGAAAGGGGGCGCGATGAACGACTTCGTCTACCAGGATCCACTGCCGCTCGGAAAAGACGAGACGCCCTACCGGCTCGTCACCGCCGACCATGTCTCCACCTTCGAGGCCCAGGGGCAGACCTTCCTGAAGGTCGAGCCGGCGGCGCTGACGCGGCTGGCGAAGGAGGCGATGCGGGACATCGCGCACTACCTGCGGCCCGGGCACCTGGCGCAGCTGCGCGCCATCCTCGACGATCCCGAGGCCTCGCCCAACGATCGCTTCGTCGCCCTCGACCTCCTGAAGAACGCGAACGTCGCCGCCGGCGGCGTGCTGCCGATGGGCCAGGACACGGGCACCGCCATCATCATGGGGAAGAAGGGCCTGCTGGTGTTCACCGGCGGCGGGGACGAGGCGGCGCTCTCGCGCGGGGTCGCCGAGACGTACACCGGGACCAGCCTCCGCTACTCGCAGCTGGCGCCGCTCGACACCTACCGGGAGAAGAACACCGGCAACAACCTGCCGGCGCAGATCGACCTCCACGCGACGGACGGTGACGCCTACAAGTTCCTCTTCATGGCCAAGGGCGGAGGATCCGCCAACAAGACGCTGCTCTTCCAGGAGACCAAGGCCCTCCTGAACGAGCCCGCGCTCCTCGCCTGGATCGAGGCCAAGGTGAAGACGCTGGGGACGGCGGCCTGCCCGCCCTACCACCTGGCCATCGTCATCGGCGGCACCAGCGCCGAGACCAACCTGAAGACCGCCAAGCTCGCCAGCGCGCGCTACCTCGACACCTTGCCGGGGGAGGGTAACGAGCACGCGCGCGGCTTCCGCGATCGTGATCTGGAGCAGAAGGTGCTCGAGATCACGAGACGGACGGGCATCGGCGCCCAGTTCGGCGGCAAGTATTTCTGCCACGACGTGCGCGTCATCCGCCTGCCTCGCCATGGGGCCTCGTGCCCGGTGGGCATCGCCGTCTCGTGCTCGGCCGATCGTCAGGCCGTCGCCAAGATCACGAAGGACGGCGTGTTCCTCGAGCAGCTGGAGCGCGACCCGGCGCACTTCCTCCCGATCCCGACCGACGAGCACCTCTCGGACGACGTGGTGAAGATCGATCTCGCGCAGCCGATGGACGCCATCCGCGCG
>JBKJLX010000754.1:0-14470 GCA_046596645.1 Polyangiaceae bacterium | reverse complement strand
CGGGCGTCCGCACCATCCGGACGATGCGCCAGCCCAACGTCGCGCGGCTCCGATCGCTCAAGGCGCGCGGCGCCTTCTGCTCGCCGGAGGAGGTCGCGCAGGGGACGTGGGCCAAGTTCGACTGTCAGCCTTACAACCCGGTCCGCCGCGCGCGGCCGATGAATTTTTCGGCGCTCCTGGGGCAGACGACGGCGCTCGGCCCGATGGGGATGCTGGGTGGCGTCGGTCTCCCCGGGATGCCGGGCGGCACCACCGGGACGGTGGGCGAGGGCAACAACCAGCAGAGCCCGTTCCCCTTCCCGCTCCCGTTCCCGTTCCCCATCCCCGGCCAGCCCCAACCCGGCGGCGGCGGTGGTGGCGGTGCCAACCCCACCCCCACCGGCCCCATCCCGTCGGCGGTCGACCTCCGCACCGCGAACCTCGACGGTCCGATCAAGGACCAGGGCGCCGTCGGCACCTGCACCGCGGTGTCGCTCTCCACGGCGATGGAGGTCGCCATCCGCAAGCGGGGCAAGCAGGAGGTGGTCTCGCCTCTCCACGTGTGGTCGCAGTACGCGATGCCCAACATGGGCATGGCCGGCGACCAGACGGAGAACGCCACGCTGACCGTCGAGCAGACCTGGGGCTACGACCCCGCCAAGGCCTGCGCGATGATGAAGGTGCCGGCCGACGACTGCGGCGAGGCCTACGGCGTCACCGCCGGATCCGGCTCCTTCGACCCCGCGCTCCAGGCGGAGAAGGCCAAGGCCGACCAGGGCGGCCGCTTCAAGCTGACCCAGGTCGAGGAGTTCTCGAAGCCCGCCAATCCGAACGAGATGGCGGCGGTCCTCGCCGGTGGCGACGCCATCTGGATCGCGCTCAGCGTCGACCCCAACGCGTGGAAGACCGGGGCGATGAGCGACGGCGTCATCCCCGACTATCAGAACGTCGGCCAGGCTGGCCACGCGGTCACCTTCGTCGGCTACCGCACGGTGGGCTCAGGAAAGCAGTTCCTCATCCACAACAGCTGGAGCGACCGCTGGGGCCAGGGCGGCTACGCCTGGATCAGCGAGAACATGGTCCAGCGCTGGACGCGCAACGCCTACAAGATCGTCGTCGACGGCCAGAGCGGTCCTCTGCCCGGCGGTGGGGGTGGCGGCGGCGTTCAGCCGCAGAGCAACGGATGCGCCCAGGGTCAGGTCCGGGACGGGGTGAACGGGCAATGCACGAACCCCTGCGCGAGCGGTTCGGCGCCGGCGGCCGGCGTGTGTCTGCCCGCGGTGCCTGGCTTGCCGTTCCCCGGTCAGCAGCCGGCGCAGCCGGGGCAGCAGCCCGCCCCGGGCGGCGGCGGCTGTCCGCAGGGACAGGCGAGGGACTCGGTGTCCGGTCAGTGCGCGAACGCATGCGCCGGGGGCGCAGCGCCGATGGGTGGCATCTGCTTGCCCGGCGGCTTCGGTCGCTGAGCCTCGTAGAACCGACCCCCGAGCTGTGGCGCGTCGCCAGGTAGCGGGCGCACGGAAGGGCTCCCTCTCCGACGCGCGGATGGCCGCCATCGGCGAGGCGCTCGACGCGGTGCGCGCCCGCTGCGACGTGGCGGCGCGCCGCGCGAGCGACCCGGTGGAGTTCGTCCACCGCTACCAGGACCTTCACGATCGCGAGCTGGTGGCGCTGCTCGCGTCTTCCTTCGCCTTTGGCAACGTCAAGGCGCTGCGCGGGAAGATCGAGGATGCGCTGCAGCGCATCGGGCCGGAGATCGCCCTCGCCTGCGACGACCCCGGCGCGCTCCGCCGGCGTCTCGATTCGCTGCGGCACCGCGTCTACCGGGGGGAGGACGTGGCGGCGCTGCTGCTCGGCGCGCGCAGCGTGCAGCGGGCGGAGGGCTCGCTGGGCGAGGCGCTGGCCCGACGGTGGAGGGAGAGCGGCGGCGACCTCCGCCAGGCGCTCGCGTGCTGGGTGGCGGCCATCCGCACCGGCGCCGGGCTCGATCGGCTGGCGCGCGAGCGCCGCGGCGCCGGGCACCTCCTCGCCGACCCGGCGGGAACCAGCGCGGCGAAGCGCATCATGCTCATGCTGCGGTGGATGGTGCGCCCCGCCGACGGCGTCGACCTCGGCGCGTGGTCGTCGCTGCCGCCCTCGGCGCTGGTGATCCCGCTCGACGTCCACATCCACAAGCTCTCGCGCAATCTCGGCCTCACCACGCGCAGCACGGCGGGATGGAAGGCCGCCGAGGACGTCACGCGTGCCCTGGCCCGGCTCGATGCCGACGACCCGGTCAAGTACGACTTCTCGCTGTGCCACCTGGGGATGGTGCAGGCGTGCCCGTCGCGGAGGGACGCGGTGCGCTGCGAGGGCTGCGGCGTGAAGCCGGTGTGCCGCCACTGGCGCCGCTGAGGCTTCGGCCTAGGATGCTCGATATGCTTCGTGTGATTCCTCTCCTGGTGCTGGGCGGCGCTCTCGCCGCAGGCTGCAAGGACTCCAACACCGCCGACGACGTGAAGCCCTGCGTGAAGAGCAGCGCGGGCACCGCCGCCGAGGGCGCGAAGACCGGCGGCAAGACCGCGGTCGAGGGTGTGAAGACCTTCGGCAAATCGGTGGGCGGCCTCTTCAACGGCGGGACCGACGAGGCCAAGAAGGAGTGGAACGAGGGGAAAAAGGAGACGGCGGCCACCGCGCGCTCCGGCGGCAAGGACACCAGCGCCCAGGCCGACAAGAACGCTGAGGACTGCGACTGACGTCACAGTCCTGCGCGGGCCGCCGATGGATGAGCGTGCACGCCCTCTGCAACGCTCTCCTGGTCGCCGCCGGCGTTCACGCCGCTGCCGCCGCGCCCGTCGAGCAGGTGGAAGGCGAGAGCGCCCGCTGCCGCGTCGAGGCCGGCGGGCGGCTGGGGACCAGCCGCGTCGCCAACGGGTCCGGGCACCTCCACCTCGGCCAGCTCCTCGACGGCGACGTGTCACAGGCCGTGGCACCTTCCTCCCTGAGGACGACGTGCGCGCAGTGCTCGGCGGGCGCTCGCCGCTGCGCGCCGGGTCTCGCCTCCTGCCCGTGCATCACGCGCGTTCAGTCGCCGGTACGCAGTTGCCCCGCGCCACGCGGGAGCCGTGACACCGGAAGGCGCGCGTGCGACGCTCATTTCCGGCGCCATCGGCGCCTCCACGATGGCGAAGACACGCGAGTACACCCTGGACGCCGTCCGCACGGACGGCTGGTTCGAACGGATCGGCGAGGGGATCGGGAGCTTTCAGGCTCTGTGCGACATCGTCGGCGAGGCCTTCTTCGCCTTTTCGATGATCACCGGCGCCCGGATCACGGCGCTCACCGTCGACCGCCGCAACCCCGACAACACCCTCGTCGACTTCGTCGTCGGGACGGACGACGAGGGCGCCGAGCCGCAGCGGCTCACCCTGGTCGACTTCCGCCATCGCCTGGTCGGTGCCCTGCTGACCGACGATCCGACCTCCGGCCCGCCCACGCGCGACGGTGACGTCGAGGGCCTGCAACTCCACATCGGCGTCCGCTACCTGCTGCTCGCCCCGCTCTACGGCTACAGCCTGCGCAAGCTCGTCGTCACCGGCGACAGGAGCGAGCTCGAGCTCCTGCAGGACGGCGTCGACGAGACGGTGGAGCTCGGCGAGTTCCGGGCCCGCGTCCGCGCCCACGTGCGGGAGGAGCTGGAGCGCTCCGCCACCGGCGCGCGCGGCGCCATCGACCTGACCAAGGTCGCCGAGGCCGAAGCCGCCGCCGAGAAGGGCGACCACCCCAAGGTCCTCCAGCTGCTGGGCGCATGGCCGGCGCCGCTCGCGATCTTCCTCCGTACGCCCGAAGGTCACATGCTCGCCCCCGAGGCGCGGGCCCTCATCGCCAAGGGGCTCGGCATCCTCGGCACGGCCTGCGTGGAGCTCGGCGAGCCCCAGCAGGGGGAAGAGGTGCTGCGCCTCGGCATCCAGTACGCGCAGGACGGACCGGCCGCGAGCGACCTGTTCCGCCGCCTCGGCCTCGCCCAGGCCTCGACCGATCGCTGGGGCGAGGCGATCGGCCCGTTCCGGAGGGCCCTCAGCCTCGGCGCCCCGCCGAAGACGCTGTGGCCCCTCCTCGCCAAGGCGTTCCTCCACCGGGGGCGCCACCTGGCAGCTCTCTCCTGCGTCCGCGAGGCCAAGTCCGCCGGGGTGGACGAGGCGGAGATGGGGTCCGTCGTCCAGGCCATCGAGGAGAAGCTGGGCTCCTCCCTCACCGCCTGGCGCACGCTGGTGCTCACCACGTCCAGCGCGCCGCGCTGAGCGGGCCCCGCCGTCCGGCGGCCCGCTCGCCCGTCCGACGCAAGCTTGTCCACGGAATGTCCACAGCCTGCTCGGCGCTGCGAATTGACAGTTCTGCACTGCGGGACTACTTGCAGGCACCCGCAGTTTCCCTGAATTTCAGCACCCTCAGGTGATGGAACGGGGAGGCGACTCGCCGGAGTTTCTCGGGCTTCTCGCGGCTGGGAGCGACCCCCTTCGATGGCGACCTACATCCCGCTCTTGCTCCTCTTCGTCGTGGGCGCCGTCATCGCGGGAGCGATGTTCGGCCTGACCTCGGTCCTCGGGCCCAAGAACCCGACGCCCGAGAAGATGATCCCCTTCGAGTGCGGGAGCGAATCGACCGGCGCGCAGCACGTGCGCATGTCGGTGAAGTTCTACATGACGGCCATCCTCTTCGTCGTCTTCGACGTCGAGGTGGTGCTGCTCTACCCGTGGGCAGTGACCTTCCGCCAGATGGGCTGGGCCGGCTTCCTTGCGATGATGCCCTTCGTCTCGCTCCTGGTCGTGGCCCTCGTCTACGAGTGGAAGAAGGGAGCGATGGAGTGGGAGACGTGACGAATAGACCCCCCCCGGCCCCCCCAGGGGGGCGCACCACCCGAGTCCTCGAGGGCACCGAGCAGGGCTTCGCCACGACGAGGTTCGACGACCTCCTCAACTGGGCGATGAAGTACTCGCTGTTCCAGTACCCGTACGTCACGGCGTGCTGCGGCATGGAGTTCATGGCCATGGCGAGCCCGCGCTTCGACATGGCGCGCTTCGGCGCCGAGGCGCCGCGCTTCTCGCCGCGCCAGTCGGACCTGCTCTGGGTCGTCGGCACCATCAGCCAGCGCCAAGCCCCCGCGCTGAAGCGCATCTACGAGCAGATGGCGGACCCCAAGTGGGTCCTCGCCTTTGGCACCTGCGCGTCCTGCGGCGGGTTCTACGACAACTACACGACGCTTCCCGGCATCGACAAGGTCATCCCCTGCGACGTCTACATCCCGGGGTGCCCGCCGCGGCCGGAGGCGGTCATCGACGGCCTGCTGCTGCTGCAGGACAAGATCGCCCGCGGTGACCGCACGCCCGCCATCGTGAAGCCGCGCACCGATCCTCTGCCCGAGGCGCACGCCGCCATCGCTGAAAGAGCTGCTGACGAGCGCAACCTGATCTCTGCCGAGCGGCTCCGCCTCGGTCGGCCGACGCGGCCGGGCCCGGCAGGCAGCGGAGGGCAGCCGTGAGCAAGGCGGTCCTCGCCGCCCTCGCCGAGCGCTTCGGCCCCTCTATCCTGGAGACGCACTCCCAGTTCGGGGACGATACCGCCGTCATCGAGCCGTCGCGCTGGCGCGAGGTCGCGCAGTTCCTCCGCAGCGACCCGCGGCTGGCCTTCAACCTCTTCGTCGACCTTTGCGGGGTGGACTACCCCGATCGAGAGCCGCGCTTCGAGGTCGTGCTCCACCTGCGGTCGCTCCAGCATGGCCACCGCATCCGCCTCAAGGCGCGCGTGGGCGACGCCGACGGCGACGGCGCGGAGTTGCCGAGCCTGGTCCCGGTGTGGGCGGGCGCCAACTGGTTCGAGCGCGAGACGTGGGACCTGATGGGGGTGAAGTTCATCGGCCACCCCGATCTTCGCCGCATCCTCATGTACGACGAGTTCATCGGACACCCCCTGCGCAAGGACTACCCGGCCAACAAGACCCAGCCGCTGATCGAGCTGCGCGACCTGGTCGACAAGCTGCCGCCGTTCGCCCCCGACGAGGGGATGCCCTTCGGCCGGCAGACGCACGAGTACCACCGCGACGATCCCCTCACGGTGACCGAGAAGAAGCGCATCGCGCGCCATGCGGCCGAGCTGCGCGCCTCCGGCGTGAAGGGCCTGCGCCCCGCCGACGACGTCGAAGAGGAGAGCTGAGTGGAACCGCTCGATAGCGATCTCGAAGAGGGCGAGCTCGAGCTGCCGGCGGAGCCGATGCAGCTCAACATGGGGCCGAGCCACCCGGCGATGCACGGGACGGTCCGCATCGTCGTCGAGCTCTCGGGGGAGACGATCACCAAGGCCGACGTGCAGATCGGCTACCTGCACCGCGCCTTCGAGAAGATGTGCGAGCGCGGGACCTGGTCCCAGATCTACCCGTACGTCGATCGACTGAACTACGTCTCGCCGATGCTCAACAACGTCGCCTTTTCCCTCGCAGTGGAGAAGCTCCTCGGCGTGACGGTGCCCGAGCGCTGCCAGTACTACCGCGTGATCCTCGGCGAGCTCGCGCGCATGTCGGACCACCTGACGTGCAACGGCGCGATGGCCATGGAGCTCGGCGCCTTCACGCCGTTCCTCTGGTACATCCGCGCCCGCGAGATCCTCTGGGACATCTTCGAGGAGGAGACGGGCGCTCGCCTCACCCACAGCTTCGGACGCGTCGGTGGCATGGCGAAGCCGCCCACCGCCTTCTTCAAGGACATGGTCCGAACTTCCGTGCCTCGCGTGCTCACGCTGATGGCGGAGGGGGAGAAGCTGCTCCTCAAGAACCGCATCTTCCTAGACCGCCTGGAGAACGTCGGCGTCATCGACAAGGACGACGCGATCGAGCTCGGCTGGACCGGCCCCGCCCTGCGCTCCACCGGCGTGCCCTACGACGTGCGCAAGGCCAACCCGTACATGGTCTATGACCGCTTCGACTTTGACGTCCCGGTCGGCACCACGGGCGACAACTACGATCGCTTCATGTGCCGCCAGGAGGAGCTGCGCCAGTCGGCGCGCATCATCGAGCAGGCCCTTTTGCAGATGCCGGACGAGGGGCCGATCATGATCGACGACCCTCGCGTCGTGCTCCCCGAGAAGAACGACGTCTACACGACGATCGAAGCCACCATCCAGCACTTCAAGATCGTGATGGAGGGCATCAAGGTGCCCGCCGGCGAGTGCTACTCGTACACCGAGGGCGGCAACGGCGAGCTCGGTTTTTACCTGGTCTCCGACGGCAGCGGGACGCCCTACCGCGTCCGCATCCGCCCGCCGTGCTTCACCATCGTCCAGGGCCTCGAGCGGCTGATCACGGGCAGCATGATCCCCGACGTCGTCCCCACCTTCGGTTCGCTCAACATGATCGGCGGCGAGTGCGATCACTGACATGACTACTCAGAATCCCGCGGGCGAAGCGCCCAAGCCGCCGCCGCCGCCGCAGACCATCAAGATGGACGGGCGGGAGATCCCGTTCGAAAAGGGCGACACCGTCATCATGGCCGCGCGACGCGCGGGCATCGACGTGCCCCACTACTGCTGGCACGAGGGGCTGAGCATCGCGGCCAACTGCCGCATGTGCCTGGTGGAGGTCCTCCCCCCGCCCGGCCGCCCGGCGATGGCGCTCGACGTCCTCAAGTGGGACGCCGAGGCCAAGGACTACGTCGTCGACAAGAAGCCCAAGCTGCAGCCCGCCTGCCAGCAGGGATGCGCCCCGGGGATGGAGGTCCTCAGCGAGTCCAGCGCCCACGTCGAGCGTGCGCGCGCCGCGGTGCAGGAGCTGCTGCTCCTCAACCACCCGGTCGACTGCCCCATCTGCGACCAAGCCGGCGAGTGCCGCCTCCAGGACTACTGGCTGGAGCACCAGGGCACCGGCAAGCGCATGAAGCAGGAGGTGGTGCACAAGCCCAAGGCCGTCGATTTCGGCCCCACCATCGTCTACGACGCCGAGCGCTGCATCGTGTGCACGCGCTGCGTCCGCTTCACCGCGGAGATCGCGAAGGACCCCGTCCTCAGTGTGCGCGAGCGCGGCAACCTGAACGAGATCGTCCTCTCCCCCGGACGTGAGCTCGACCACAACTACACGCTGATGACCGAGCACGTTTGCCCGGTGGGCGCGCTCACCTCGAAGGACTTCCGGTTCAAGGCCCGCGTCTGGTTCCTCCGCTCCGCGCGGACGATCTGCCAGGGTTGCGCCACTGGCTGCAACGCGTTCCTCGACTTCGACCCGCGCACCAACACCCCGCATCGCCACCGGCCGAGGACCAACCTCGAGGTGAACGACTACTGGATGTGCGACATCGGGATGCTGTCCTACAAGGCGGCGATCGAGCGGCGCATGAAGCACGCGCTCGTCGGAGGCGACGACGCCACGGTGGAGGAGGCGCTGGCCGCGGCCAAGCGCCAGCTGGAGGGTGCCACCGTCGCCCCCGACAAGGTCGCCATCGTGCTCTCCGCCCAGCACTCGCTGGAGGACAATTTCGCGCTCTTCCAGCTGGGGAAGACGTTCCTCGGCGCGACCAGCTTCTTCGTCAGCGGCCGCCCGCTCGGCGCGGGTGACGACATCCTCCTCTCCGAGGATCGCAACCCCAACACGGCCGGCGTCATGCAGATCGCCTCCGGGGCGAAGCCCCGGCCGTTTGCCGACCTGCTGGCGGACGTCGAGCGAGGCGCCTTCAAGTACGTCATCGCCCTCGGCGCCGAGCTCGAGGTCGACGCGGCCTCCGCCAAGGCCCTGCGAAAGCTGAAGGGCGTCGTCACCATCGCCGCGCACGACGGGCCGCTGCCCGAGTCGTCGCACGTCGTGCTCCCCGCCTGCGCTTGGGCGGAGACGGACGGGACCTACGTGAACAAGCAGGGAAAGGTGCAGGCGAGCGAGCGCGCGCTGCGCGCCCTCGGTGACGCGCAGCCCGGCTGGCTCCTGGTCGCGCGGCTGGGCAAGGCGCTCGGCCTCGCCACCAGCTGGAAGAAGCTCTCCGAGATCCGTCGGGCGATGAACCCGGTGCCGCCGCCGGAGCCTGCCGCCGCCGGCATCGCGCCCGCGGCCTCCACCGTGTCGAAGGCTGGGGTGGCGCCGTGACGCTCGCCGAGCTTGCCCTCGCCGTCGCGAAGATCCTGGTCATCATCGGGTTCCCGCTCGCCATCGCGCCCCTCTGCATCTGGGCCGACCGTCGGCAGAGCGCGATGATCCAGCATCGCGTCGGTCCCAACCGCGCGGTGGTGTTCCTGCCGGCGATGATCGTGCGCGGCATCCTGTTCGCGCCGGCGGTGCTCCTCGGCGCCGCCGCCGCGGTCGGCCTCGCGCCGCCCGCCTCCGCCCGCGGCGCGCTGGAGCGGGCGCTGGTCTCGGCCGAGCTCACCGTCCTGGTGGCCTGGCTCTCGATGACGCTGTGGTGCTGGCGCATCCACGTCACCAGCTCCATCAACCGCATCGAGGACGTGGTCGGCTCCGTCCAGCCTCGCACCTTCTTCTACGGTGGCCTCGCCGCGCACGTCGTCGCCCTCTTCGCGGTGCGCGCCATTCCCCTGAATCGCGCGCACCTGGCGGCGCACATCCTGGCCACCCTGCTGGGCGCGGTGCTGGTCGCCTCCGCCCTCTACGCCGCGGCCCGCGTCCCCAACGGGACCATCGGCATCCGCATGGCTGGCACACTGCACTCTGCGGCCGACGCGCTGAAGCTCTTCTTCAAGGAGGATTTCATCCCCGCCAAGGCCGACCGGCTGCTGCACGCGCTGGCGCCGATGATCGCCATCTTCCCGGCGTTCGTGATCATGGCCGTCATCCCCTTCGGCGAGTCGCTGTGCTTCGGCGACCCGAACAAGAACGGCATCCTCGAGTTCAGCGACCTCACCCGCCTTGCGCCCACCATGGCGCGCGACGGCGTGTGCGAGGGCCACGCGGTGACGATGCAGGTCGCCGACCTCAACGTGGGGATGCTCTACATCTTCGCCATGGCATCGACCGGCGTCATCGGCGCCGCCATCGCCGGCTGGGCCAGCGACAACAAGTTCTCGCTGCTGGGCGGCCTCCGCGCCGCCTCGCAGATGGTCAGCTACGAGGTCGCCATGGGCCTCTCGCTGATGGGCGTCTTCATCATCGGCAACTCGCTGCGCCTCTCGCCCATCGTCGGCTGGCAGCAGGACCACGCCTGGGGGATCTTCGTCCAGCCGCTGGCCTTCTTCCTCTTCCTTGCCGCCTCGGCGGCGGAGACGAAGCGCGTCCCCTTCGACCAGCCCGAGGGTGAGAGCGAGATCGTCGCCGGGTATTTCGTCGAGTACTCGGGGATGAAGTTCGGCATGTTCATGGCCGGCGAGTACATCGAGCTCATCGCCTCCAGCGCGCTGCTCATCACCATCTTCTTCGGCGGCTACGGCCTGCCCTTCCTCCACCCGGACGGCGTCCACGTCGCCATCGGGAACAGCGTGCTGCTCGACTGGAAGATGAACCACCTCGCGGTGGTGATCCTCAGCGTCATCGCCTTTTTCGGGAAGACGATCATCATGGTCTTCATCCAGGTCTTCTTCCGGTGGACGCTGCCGCGCTTCCGCTACGACCAGCTGATGAAGTTCGGCTGGACCAAGCTCCTGCCCCTCTCCATCGCCAACATGGTGGTGACGGCGCTCGTGGTGGTCCTGGTCGACACCGCGCCCCCGGGCGTCCTCTCCGCGCTGCGCGTCCTCGCCGACATCTCGAAGTTCGTCGTCGCCGCGGCGATGGTCGCCGGCCCCGTCTACATCATCGCGACCATGCTGAAGCCGCTCGATCGCCAGCGCTTCCTGCAGTCGTCGTCGGCCCGCTTCGCGGCCGCCGCCGGCGGCACCAAGTCGTCGCCGATGCAGGCCTGATCGGCCCCGAAAGGATCCGACCGTGAAGAATCTCTCGAACAAGCCCTCGGCGCAGCCGTGGCCCAAGGCCCCGGGCAAGCCCTTCACGCCCAAGGTCATGGCGCGTCCGGTTCGCGACTTCGAGACCCAGGCTTACCTCCCGGCGTTCCTGAAGGGCATGGGCCAGACCATGTCGACGTTCTTCAAGAACACCAAGGAGATGGTCCTGCAGCAGAAGCCGGACCCGGTGCTCGACGTCATGTCCGACGGCATCACCACCATCCACTACCCGGAGGAGAAGCGCCCCTACCCGGAGCGCTTCCGCGGGCTGCACCGCCTCACCATCCGCGACGACGGCAGCCCGCGCTGCGTCGCCTGCCTCTGCTGCTCCACCGCCTGCCCCGCCCAGTGCATCCACATCGAGGCCGGCGAGTACGCAGAGGGCGACTCCAAGCACGGCTACGAGCGCTACCCGACGCGCTTCGTCATCGACGAGCTGCGGTGCATCTTCTGCGGCTACTGCGTCGAGGCCTGCCCTTGCGACGCCATCCGCATGGATACCGGCCTGCACGCGGTTCCCTACGACTCGCGCGAGCAGTTCATCTACGAGAAGGACCTGCTCATGGCCTTCACCGGCCGCGACGGCAGCCGCGCCACCGCCAACCCGCGCCACGAGCCGGGTGACGCCGCCCACCCGGGCATCGATCGCCTCAAGCATCATTGACGTTTGGGAGGGGCCTTGCTGCGCAGCCCTGTACCCGTGGGGTGACCTCCTTGATCCGCATCGGAGCCGGAGCGAGGAGGGTGCTCGCTTCGCTCGCGGAGGGTGAGAGACCTACTTCCCGTCGGGGAGGGGACGGATATCCTCCCGGCCACCGATGACCGACGAACCGCTCGCGTACCTGGGTTGGCGCCGCGACCTGCCGGATCTGCGGGACGTGATGTTCGAGGACCACGAGGTGCAGGGCATCCTGCGCATCTCGACCGCCTACAAATCGGTGGTGGGGCCCGGCTCGGTGCTGCCGGCCAGCGTCGACCTCCGCAAGTGGTGCGGGCGCGTGCGCACGCAGGGACGCCTCCGCGCGTCGTGCGCGCTCGCCGTGAGCGGCCTCATCGAGTACTTCGAGCGCCGCGCCTTCGACCGCCACAACGAGCCGTCGTCGATGTTCCTCTACCGCACCGCGCGCGACATCGCGGCGCAGCACGGGGACTGCGGCGGGGACCTGCGCACCACGCTCCGCGCGCTCGCGACCTTCGGGGCGCCCAGCGACCCGCAGCTCCGCTACGATCCGTCCCAGCTCGACGAGCCGATCCCGCCCTTCTGCTTCGGCTACGCCGAGCGCTACCGGACCATTCGCTACTTCCGCCTCGACCCCGCCAAGGCCAACGGGGCCGACATCCTCCTCAACGTGCGGCGCGCCCTCGCCGCGCGGCTCCCCAGCGTGTTCGGGATGCCGGTCTACAGCTCGTTCCCCATCGTGGGCGAGGTGGCGAGCGAGATCCCGATGCCCGACAAGAACGAGCAGCTGTTCGGCGGCCAGGCGATGGTGGCTGTCGGCTACGACGACGAGCGCATCGTAGGCGGGGAGCAGGGCGCGCTCCTGGTGCGCAACTCCTGGGGTCCGACCTGGGGTGACAAGGGCTATGCCTGGCTCCCCTACCAGTGGGTGGAGAGCAAGCTCGCCTGTGATTTCTGGTCGATCGTCCGCGTCGACTTCGTCAACACGGACCTCTTCAACTGAAGGGGCCTTGCTGCGCGGCCTCTTCCCCCGCTCCGCGGGGCTCCTACGCGCGCGGAATGCATGGTGCGCCGGCGTCTCCGTGGCTTCGCTCCGCGGCCAACTGCTGACGGGTGAACGGGGAGGGGACTAGTCCTTCTTCGGCTTGGGGGCCGGCTTCTCGACGACCCACAGGGTGACGTCGGCGACGCCGGCCTGGATGAGACCGATGTCCTCGGCGGCGGCGCGTGAGAGATCGACGATGCGGCCCTTGGTGAAGGGGCCGCGGTCGTTGATGCGCACGCGGACCCAGCGGCCGTCCTTGCGCGAGACCTCGACGACGGTGCCGAAGGGCAGGGTGCGGTGTGCCGCACTCATCGCCTTCGGGTCGTACCGCTCGCCGCTCGCGGTCTTCCGCCCAGCGAATTTATCAGCGTAATACGTCGCTTTGCCGGTTTGTGGCGGGGACACCACCGTCGCCCCGGAGGGGGAGACGCCCCCGCGGAACGAGGAGACCTCGGAGTCGGACGACGCCTCCGTCGGGTCCGTGGCGCCGCGGGTCGACCGCGCGCCGCAACCGACGACCACCAGGGCCGCGAGCCCCAGGAGGGTCAGGGGTACGCACCGCATGGCCGCGAGTCTGCCATGGCCGCGCCGTGCTACGAAGCTCCCCGGCATGGCCGCGCCCGGGGAGTGGGAGCCCGTCATCGGGCTCGAGGTGCACGCGCAGCTGCTCACGCGCACGAAGCTCTTCTGCGCGTGCCGCACCAGCTTCGGCGACCCGCCCAACACCCACGTGTGCCCGACCTGCCTGGGCCTGCCGGGGGCGCTGCCGGTGCTCAACGCCGGCGCGGTGCGCCTCGCGGTGCGCGCAGCCCTTGCCCTCGGCTGCACCGTGCATGACGCCAGCGTGTTCTCGCGCAAGAACTACTTCTATCCGGACCTTCCCAAGGGCTACCAGATCAGCCAGTACGACCGGCCGCTGGCGACCGACGGCGAGCTCGCGCTCGAGGTCGCCGGCGTGCGCACCGTCGCGCGCATCCAGCGCATCCACATGGAGGAGGACGCTGGAAAGACCATCCACGGCGTGGGCGGTCGATCGGTCGTCGACCTGAACCGCGCCGGCACGCCGCTGTGCGAGATCGTGGGTCACCCCGATCTTCGCTCCGCCTCCGAAGCCGCCGCGTACCTGCGGGCCATGAGAGACGTGCTGGTCTTCGCCGCGGTCAACGACGGCAACCTGGAGGAGGGGAGCTTCCGCGCCGACGCCAACGTGTCCGTCCGCCGCCGGGGGGAGACGACGCTCGGCACGCGCACCGAGCTGAAGAACATCAACTCCTTCCGCTTCGTGGAGGAGGCGATCGAGGTGGAGGTCCGGAGGCAGGTCGCCCTCCTCGAGTCCGGGGAGCGCGTTCGGCAGCAGACGCGCGGGTACAACCCGGACAAGAGGGAGACGTACCTCCTCCGCGACAAGGAGAACGAGGCCGGGTACCGCTACTTCCCGGAGCCCGATCTCCCGCTCCTGCGGGTCGACGAGGCGCTGCGCGAGGCCGTCCGTGGCGAGACGCCGGAGCTGCCCGAGCCCAAGCGAGGGCGCTACGAGGCTGCGCTGGGGCTGCCGCGCGGGGCGGCGGCCGTGCTCGCATCGCACCCGGCGATCGCCGGCTTCTTCGAGGCCGGGCTGGTGCTCGGGGCGGACGCGGTGAGGCTCGCCAACTTCGTCCAGGCCGAGGTGCTCCGCGACGCGGAGACCAGCGGCAGCACCGCGCGCTTCGCGGTGTCCCCCGGGCAGGTGGTGGAGATTCTGGCCCTGGTCGCAGAGGGGAAGATCAGCGGCAAGCAGGCGAAGGACGTGTACGCGCGCGTCGCCGGGAGCGATCGCAGCCCGCGCCAGGTCGTCGCCGAGGAGGGGCTCGCGGTCATGACCGACGAGGGAG
>JBKJLX010000740.1:0-20313 GCA_046596645.1 Polyangiaceae bacterium | reverse complement strand
GCGGCCAAGGTGGGGCTGCCGGCGGAGCAGGTGTGGAAGACGCTGGTGGTGCGCGGCGAGCCGAGCGGCGTGTCGATGGCGGTGATCGCGGGCGACGCCGAGCTCGATCCCAAGGCGCTGGCGCGCGCGGTCGGGGACAAGCGCTGTGACGTGGTGCCCATGAAGGAGGTGACGCCGCTCACTGGGTACGTGCGCGGCGGCGTCACTGCGCTCGGTGGAAAGAAGGCGTGGGCGGTGACGGTGGACGAGACCATCGAGCTGTACGACGTGGTCAGCGTCTCGGCCGGGGTGCGCGGCCTGCAGATCCTGATCGCGCCCGCCGACTACCTGCGCGCGACGAGGGCTCAGGTCGCGCCCATCGCCCGCGACAAGACGCGCTGACGATCAGTCGAGCTCGACGGTGACCTTGGCCCGCTCGGCGCCCTCGCCGCGCGACGAGTCGTAGCGGACGCGGTTGCCCTTCCACATCACGCAGTCGCTGCGGGTCTCGTCGTCGAAGCCCAGGAGGCTGGGTGCCATGCAGACGAACTCCTCCTGGTTGCGGATGTCGACCTGGCGGCCCCAGCCCGGCTGGGCCGCGGCGCCGAGCATCTTCGCGGAAGTGAAGGTCACCGTGCTGAGGGTCTCGGACTCGCAGGCCACGGACAGGTACTTGATCTTGGGGTTCGTCGAGAGCGGGCTTCCGTCGATGGAGGTCGCGTCGCTCGTCTTCTTCCGGCACGCGGTGGACGCCTTCTCGGCGAGCTCCTGCACGTCGTCGACGATGGGGTCGACCTTGTCCTTCACGGAGGAGTCTGCGCCGATGTAGCCCCAGTTGACGTACTGCTGGTAGCCGATCCACCCGCCCAGCCCGAGCACCGGCACCAGGATCCCACCGAGGATGAGGAGGATGGGTGCGCCCTTCTTCTGGCGGCGTGTCTGCGGCGGCGGCGGGATGGCGGCGGAGAGGCGGTCCCCGCCCGGGGCCTGTCCCAGCTGGCCGTAGCCCTGCGGCGCCCCCTGACCCTGCGGCGCCTGGCCGTATCCCTGCTCCGGCGGGGCGCCGGGGGGCTGCCCGTGGCCCTGCTGGGGCTGGCCGTAGCCCTGCTGCGGCGGCTGTCCGGGCTGGCCGTGGCCTTGCTGCGGCTGCCCCTGCTGTGGCTGCCCCTGCTGGCCGTAGCCCTGCTGGTGCTCGTAGCCGGGCGGCGCGCCGGGCTGGCCGTACCCCTGCGGCGGCGCACCGGGCGGCTGGCCGTAGCCCTGCTGCGGCTGCTGACCGGGCTGGCCGTAGCCCTGCTGCGGGTGCTGGCCGGGCTGGCCGTAGCCCTGCTGCGGCTGGCCGGGCTGTCCCTGGCCAGGGTGACCCTGCCCAGGATGAGCGCCCGGAGGGCCGCCGTAGGGACCGTAGCCGTTCGGGTTCTGCGGGTTGCTCATCGCCGGTGCATCGCAAGCCGGCCCATGGCCGTCAACAAAGGGGCTCAACAAAGACCTCCACGAGGGAGAAGACGAGGGGAGACGAGTGGCGGCCGCCACCCGAAAAGGCCTGCCGCCAGGGCCATCGGCGCACCCGGGGCCGGGAATGACGCGGGGCGTGTCGGCACGCGTCTCGCTCAGCCCCGGGGCATGCAACAGGCCACTGCCCTCACCGCCGTCCTCGTCGGGCTCGAAGCACACCTGGTCTGCGTCGAGGTCGGGTGCCGCCGAGGTCCCTCGTGCTTCGACCTGGTCGGGCTCGCGGACGCGAGCGTGCGCGAGGCGCGGGTGCGCGTCCGCTCCGCGCTGGAGCGGGAGGGCGTCGACATCGCCGAGCACGCGCTTGTGGTGAACCTGACGCCGGCCGACGTGCGCAAGGCGGGCGGCCACTTCGACGCCGCGATCGCCGCCGGCGTCGCCGCGTCGCTCGGGGACCTGCCGCTCGACGCGCTGGAGGGAACGCTGCTCCTGGGCGAGCTCTCCCTGTCGGGCGCGATGCGGCCGGTGCGGGGCGTCCTCCCGGCGCTGCTCTCGGCGCGTCGCCGCGGGGTCCTGCGCGCGATCGTGCCGCGCGCGAACGGCCCCGAGGCGGCGGCGGCGGGCGGGGTGGAGGTGCGGGTCGCCGACTCGCTGGCCGAGCTGCTGGCGCACCTCCGCAACGAGCGCTTGCTCCCCCTCGCCACCCCACCCGCGCCGCCGGAGGAAGGCGCCCGCCCGTCCACCGTCGACCTCACCGAGGTGCGAGGCCAGGCGGCGGCGCGACGCGCGCTCGAGATCGCCGCGGCCGGCGCTCACAACCTGCTGTTCGTGGGCCCGCCGGGCGCCGGCAAGACGATGCTGGCCCGGCGCCTGCCGACCATCCTCCCCCCGCTGTCGATGGAGGAGGCGCTGGAGCTGACCAGCGTTCACTCGGCGGCCGGGTTGCTCCCGGCCTTCGAGGGTCTGGTGCGCGAGCGGCCCTTCAGAGCGCCGCACCACTCCGCGAGCCCGGTGGCGCTGGTCGGGGGCGGCGCGCCGCTGCGACCGGGCGAGGTCTCGCTGGCGCACCACGGCGTGCTCTTCCTCGACGAGATGATCGAGTTTCGGCGCGCGACGCTGGAGGGTCTGCGCCAGCCGCTGGAGGACGGCTGCGTCGCCGTGGCGCGGGCGCGAGAGCGCGCGGTGTTCCCGGCGCGCCCCCTGGTGGTCGGCGCGGTGAACCCTTGCCCTTGCGGCTGGCTGGGCCACGCGCGCAAGCGGTGCTCCTGCGCGCCGGACAAGGTGCGCAGCTACCGCGCGCGCCTCTCGGGGCCGCTCCTCGACCGCATCGACCTCCAGCTGGCGCTGCCCCCGGTGGACGTGGCCGCGCTGGACGAGGCGGCGCCGGGCGAGGCGTCGGCGCTCGTCCGCGCGCGCGTGGTCACCGCGCGCCGCGCGCAGGAGGAGCGGCGGGCCGCCGGCGAGGTCGGTGCAGGCACCAACGCCGCGCTCGGCCCCAGCGACGCGGCGCGCGTGTGCGCGCCCGACGCCGAGGGGCGCGCGCTCCTGGCGCGCGCGGCCCTGCGCTTCGATCTCTCGGCGCGGGCCCACGGCAAGGTCCTGCGCGTCGCGCGGACCCTCGCCGACCTGGAGGGTGCGCAGGCCATCCGCGCGCACCACGTGGCCGAGGCGGTGCAGATGCGGGTCGGCGTGGTCTAGCCTCCACCAGGGAAGAGGACGACTTCCCGAAGACCCCCGGCTCTCGTGTCGAGCGTTGCGCACCAAGGGGCTGCGACGTCCGAAAATGGCCAGACGACGAGCGGCCGGCAGGCTACTTCGCAGGGGTGCCCCTCGACGCCGACGCTTGCTTCCGCGCCCTCTGCGCTCGTGACGACCGCTTCGACGGCGTGTTCTTCGTCGGGGTCAAGACCACCGGGATCTACTGCCGGCCGGTGTGCGCGGCGCGCACGCCGGGACGCGACCGCTGCGTCTTCTTCGCCCGCGCCGCCGAGGCCGAGCGCGACGGCTTCCGCGCCTGCTTCCGCTGTCGCCCCGAGCGGGCGCCGGGCGCCGCGCCGGTCGACGCCGTCTCGCGCATCGCCACGGCGGCGCTGGCGTCGATCGACGCGGTCGCGTCGGGCGAGGCGAGCGTCGAGGATCTGGCGGCGCGCCTCGGCGTCAGCGGGCGGCACCTGCGGCGGGCGGTGGTCTCCGAGCTCGGCGTCTCGCCCATCGAGCTGGTGTCGACGCGACGGCTGGCGCTGGCGAGGCAGCTGCTCATGGACACCGCAATGCCGATCACCGAGCTCGCCCTGGCCAGCGGGTTCGGCAGCATCCGGCGGTTCAACGACGCCTTTCGGCTGCGCTACGGCCGCGCCCCGTCGGAGCTGCGGCGGGCGGACGCGGCGCCGGGCGATCGGCTTCGCGGAGCGCGCGGCGAGGCAGGGACTCGTGGAGGCGCGATCGAGCTCCGGCTCGACGTGCGGGCGCCCTTCGATTGGGACGGTCTCCGCGACTTCTTCGCGGTGCGCGCCGTGCCCGGGGTGGAGAGCGTCGACGACGACGAGCTGCGGCGCACCGCGCGCATCGGGGCGCACCAGGGGATCATCACCGTGCGGCCGATCGTGCTGCGGCGCGGCCGTGCCGGGGGCAAGGGAGCTGCGCGGGCCGCGGAAAGTGACCGCGGAATCGGCGCGCTCGCGGTGACGGTGTCGCAATCGCTGGCCGGCGTGCTCATCGCGGTGGTGGCCAGGGTGCGTCGCATGCTCGACGTCGACGCGCGGCCGGCGCTGATCGCGGAGCACCTCGGCCGCGACGCGAAGCTGGCAGCGCTGGTGCGGGCGCGGCCCGGCCTGCGCCTCCCCGGGGCCTTCGACGGCTTCGAGATCGCGACGCGCGCGGTGCTCGGCCAGCAGGTGTCGGTCGCTGGCGCGCGCACCCTGGCGGGTCGGCTGGTCCAGCGCTTCGGACCCGCGCTCTCCGGCGCGGAGCCGGGCCTCGATCGGGTGTGGCCGAACGCCGAGGAGATCGCGACGGCGTCGGTGCGGGACATCGCCGCGATCGGGCTGCCCGCCGCGCGGGCGGAGGCGCTGTCCGCGCTGGCGCGCGCGGTCGTCGACGGGCGGGTCACGCTGGAGCCGCCGGTCGATCCCGACGGGCTGCAGCGCACGCTCCGCGAGCTGCCCGGCTTCGGGCCGTGGACGGCGAGCTACGTCGCCATGCGCGCGCTCGGCTGGCCCGACGCATTCCTGGAGGGCGATCTGGTGATCCGCCGCGCGCTCGGCGGCGCGACGGAGAAGGCGTGCCTGGCGCGCGCGGAGGCGTGGCGCCCGTGGCGCGCGTACGTGGTGATGCACCTCTGGGCGAGCGAAGCGCGGCGAGAGAAATGACGGACGCGATGATCGAGAGCCGGGGCGGGGCATTGGCCGTGATGGGCCGGGCGATGGCGTGGGGCCGGGTGGAGACGCCGGTGGGGACGCTGTGGCTCGCGAGTGACGGGGACGCGATCACCGCGACGCGCTTCGATGGCGATGCGCCCGAGGCCTTGCCCGCATCGGTGCTCGAGATCGCCAGCGACATGCCTGCCGTCCTGCGAGGAGCGGTACGGCAGCTCGAGGCGTGGGTCGCGGGGAGGCAGACCGCGCTCGACGTTCCGCTGGCGCCGGCGGGGACAGCCTTCCAGCGCGCGGTTTGGACGGAGCTCGTCGCCATCCCGCCCGGGACGACGACGACCTACGGCAACATCGCGCAGCGCATCGGTCACCCCAGCGCGGTGCGCGCGGTCGGCGCAGCCAACGGGCGAAACCCGATCGCGGTGTTCATCCCCTGCCACCGCGTGATCGGCGCCGGCGGCGGCCTCACCGGCTACGCCTGGGGGATCGAGCGCAAGCAGTGGCTCCTCGACCACGAGCGCGCTCTCTCGCGTCGCACGTAGAGGCGGCCGGCCTGACTCCGGTCGCGACGGTGAGGTCGCTGCGGAATACCTGCTTCAGGCGCCGTTGCCGCCCCTCGTCGACCGGTGTGGTCGTGGTCGCGAGGCCGCCTCGCCGTGGAAGACTTGCTGCAGCACGAGCTCGAGGCGCTGCGCGCACAGCGAGCCGCCCCCACCGATGCACAGTGGGGCCCGCGCAGCGGAAGGCCCCCTCAGCAACTCAATCCTTGCAGACGCCATCCTCGGCGTCGCAGTAGCCGTACTTCTCGCACCACTGGCTGCTCTTGCAGTCGCCTTCGTCGTTGGCGATGCAGCGACCGTTGACCAGGGTGCAGAGACCGCCGAGCTTGCAGGCCTCGCTGCTGGTGCACTGATCCTGCCCGGCGGCGATGCACTCGCCGTCCTTCTCGGCACACCAGCCCCAGACCTTGCAGGCGTTCGACCCCGCGCACGACATGTTCGGCGAGTCTTCGCCGGTCTTGGGCTTGGGTGGCTTCTTCGAGCTGGTGCACCCGGCGGTGAAGCCGAGGGAGCCGACGAGGATCACCGCGATTGGAGCCAGGAGTGCGCGCACGGCTCGCGAGCCTACCGGGGCGACCCCGGCGGGGCGAATTGTTTGCCGGGACCCTCGCCTGCGGCGGCGGCGCCCTCGGCAGGCGGTGCGCCGGGCTCGGCCGGCCGCAGGCGGCTGCGCCCCGCGGCGACCACTCGCCGGAGCTGCCGCGCCGCGACCACCGCTCCGCCGAGGGCGACGTCGAGCGCCCGCGACGTCAGCGCCGGGCGGACCACCCTCATGGACACCAGGGCGTGGGACTCGGAGCCGAGCTTCTTCTTGTAGCCCTGGTCGCCCTTCATGAAGTCGTACTCGCGCTGCCCCTCGGCGATCGCCCGCTGGATGGCCAGGCAGTGCACGACGATGCCGGCGCGCACCTTGGCGGGCAGGTCGCTCTTGCGACCGCTCTGGTAGAAGTACGTCTTTTCGCCGATGACGACGTTGTAGAGCGCCGCGATCGGCTCGCCCCGCACGCGCAGCACGAGCAGATCGAGCCGCCCGTCCCGCCCGCGCAGCAGGTCGCGCATGACGTGCCGGTGGAACGCCGAGAACTTCGCGCTGCGGAACACGCCGCCGCCCGCCCAGCGGTCCTCGTGGAGGTCGGCGAGCGTGCGCAGCCCCTCGTCGAGGGCGGTCTCCGACTCGACGCGCTCGAACGTCCAGCCGTCCTTCCCCGCCCACGCCTCGAAGTCCCGCATCGTCTTGCGGAGGAAATACCGCGCATCGCTGGCCTGCCCGGCGAGGTACGCGTCCCACGTGGCCGGCAGCCGCGCGTAGGGGCACGAGCCGTCCGATGTGAGGGTCGGATCCATGCCGCGCCGCCGGAACGCCGCCACCAAGGCGTCGACCACGGGCTCACCCGCCGGCATCGCCGGCATCAGGAGATCGTCCCACGCGCCGGCCGCGCCGGAGGCCACCGCCTCGACCATGGCGTCGACGACCTCGGCCTCGCGCCCCGCGGCGACGATCGGTCCCAGGTAGTCGGAGCAGACCTCGTCCGCCTCGTCCTCGCCCGAGCCCAGCATCTCCAGCCGGCGGAAGGGCACCGCGCGCTTCTCCACCGCCACCCGCCGCAGCAGCGGCCACAGGCCGACCAGCGCCCCGCTTTCGTCACGCACCGTGATCGCGCGCAGGCTTCGCCCGCCGGTCGGGCCCATGACCCGCCACCAGGACAGGAGCCACGTCGGGGTGCGCACCAGCTCCGGTCGCGGTCCGAGCAGCGCGCGCCAGGCCGGCTCGAGAGCCGCGAGGTCGGCCGTACGCTCGAGGACCGTGGTGGTGAGCATGCCCGCGGGCCTTGTAGCTCGCAGAGGCCTCGCACGCACCATCCGCCGCGCCGGCTCGACGCCGCGACGCCACCGGGGCTATCTCCGACCTGTGGCGGACACGCTCGTTCCCGACCGCGCCGTCGCACTCTGCCCCAGCGCCGCGGCCGTCGCCGCCGCCGCCAGGGCTGGCGGGGGCGTGGTGGCGGCGCGCGTGGTGACCGAGCACCGCGGCGCCTGGGACGTCGTCGACGAGAGCGGCGCCCGCCTGGTCGTCCGGCTGCCAGGCCTGGCGCGTCACGAGGCCGAGGACCGGCGCGACCTCCCGGTCGTCGGCGACGACATCCTGGTCGACCCCGCCGACGACGCCGGCGTCCGCCTGGTGCGGGAGGTCATGCCGCGGCGCTCGCTCCTCCTCCGCCGCGCCGCAGGGCGCGCCGACGTCCCGCAGCCGATCGCGGCGAACGTCGATCTCGTCGTCATCGTCACCAGCGTGGGGCCCGATCTGAACCCGGCGCGCCTCGAGCGCTACCTCGCCGGCGCCGCGCAGAGCGGGGCGCAGGCGGCGATCCTGGTGAACAAGATCGATCGCGCCGCGCCCGGTCCCGCGCGCGACGCCGTCGAGGCCGCGGTGGCCCCGTTCGCCGACCGAGCGCAGATCGCCCTCGTCAGCGCCACCACCGGCGAAGGGCTGGAGGTGATCGCGCGATGGTCGGGCGGCCGCACCATCGTCCTCGTGGGCAGCTCGGGCGTCGGCAAGTCCACCCTGGTCAACGCGCTCCTGGGGACGGCGTTGCTGCCCACGGCCCCCACGCGCAAGCGCGACGACGAAGGGCGCCACACCACACGGCGGCGCGACCTGCTCGCCCTGAGCTCCGGCGGCGCCCTGGTCGACACCCCGGGGATGCGAGAGTTCGGCGTGTGGGGTGAGGGCGACGACGCCGGTCCGCGGCGCGGCCGCTGACGCGCGGCTATGCTCTTTTCCATGCGTGGGTCTCGCCTCTCGGTCGCCCTCGCGTCGCGCGCCGCCCTCGCCGGCGCGGCCATCTGGCTCGCGGGGTGCCAGCTCCTCTTCCCCACCCCCATCGAGGGTGACGCCGACACCCGCCCCTCCGGCGCGGTGCGGGCGCTGGGCAACGCCTACCTGCCGGGCGAGCACCTCAAGGCGGAGGTGTACCTCGACGGCGTCGTCGCCGGCGTCGGCGACCTCCGCGCCGGGGCGCGCTGCCTGGCCGACGGCCGCAGCGTGGTGCCGGTCGTCTCCACCGGGCGCAGCGCCGGCCTCATCAAGATGTTCCAGTCGGCGTCGAGCGACGTGCGCACCCTGGTCGACGCCGAGACCAGCACGCCGATCGAGGCCGCATGGGACGCGAAGCTGGGCGCCCGGCGCCAGACCATCGACCAGCTGTTCGGCGAGTCGAGCTTCCGCTTCAAGCAGACGCGGGAGATCCCGGAGAAGCCGACGCGCACCTCGTTCGGCGACCTCGCCCTGCCCTTCGACGGCACGCCACACGACGGTCACACCAGCCTCGGCTACCTGCGACGGTGGACGCCGGAGCCCGGCGCGCGCGGGCACATCTACGCGGTGTACGGCCGCTACGTCTGGCGCGCCGACGTCACGCACCGCGGGCAGGAGACGATCACGACGCCACTGGGCACCCAGCGCGCCGCACGCCTCGACGGCGTCGCCACCAAGCTGATGGGCAAGAACCTCAAGCCCTCCAGCCTCACGCCGCTCCGCCCCTTCACCATCTGGATCGGCGACGATGAGCGGCGCGTGCCGCTGCGCATCCTGGTGGAGACGTCGCTCGCCAAGATCTCCATCGACGTCGTCGAGTACGACGTCGACGCCTCGGTCGCCCAGGCCCCGCTCCGCGAGTGCGAGCCCCGGGTCGACGCCAAGGCGGTCGACCGCGGCGTCGCCGCCAGGAAGCAGCGCGAGGAGCAGCGCCGCCGCAAGAGGGCGGACCAGGCGGCACAGGCGGCACAGGCGGCACAGGCCGACCCCGCCGAGCCGGTCACCCGCGGCGAGGACGGCGAGCCGGAGACGGAGGACGAGAAGGAGGAGCGCGAGGACCGCGAGGCGCTGGACAGGCTCCTCCGGCGCTGACCCCGCCCTCAGCCGCTGCGCATCTCCTTCGGGAGGTGCTCGACGTCGTTCATCGAGCGCAGGCTGAAGACGTGCGCCTCGCCGAGGGCGATGACGCGCACCCGCGCGATCGACGCGTGACCGAGCGCCAGCCGCTCCCACTCCCAGGGCGCAGGCGGCAGGCCGAGCAGGTGCCCGATCGCGACCGCGTTGGTGCCGCCGTGGGCGACGATCACGATCTTGCCCGGGACCTCGGGGACCTTGCGGGCGTGGGGGCCGGGGCCCGCGTCGCGGTCGATGCCGCGCTCGTGCAGCAAGCGCTCCAGGCAGCCGGTCACCCGGGCGTGGAAGTCGCGAAAGCTCTCGCCGCCCTCCAGCCCGTTCCACCACGCCTCGAGCGGCCGGCGCCGCGCCTCGTGCAGCACGCGCATGGCGTCGACCGGCGGCGCGTCCTCCCACGCCTGCGGGAGCTTGAGCTCCAGCAGATCAGGGACCACCGTCGCCGCGAGGCCGGTCGCCGCCTCGATGGGCGCCGCGGTCTCGCGCGAGCGGCGCGCCGGCGACACCAGGATCTCGGTGATGGCGCGACGGTCCGCCGCGATGCGCGACGCGACCCGCTCGGCCTGCTTCTGCCCGCGATCGGTCAGCCGAGGATCGAGCTTGCCGCGACCCTCGTCGATCCAGGCGGGCTCACCGTGGCGGACGAAGACGATCTCCATCGCCGAGTCAGCCCGCGGGCTTCTTCGCGCGCGGCTCGTCGAGCTTTCCCTCGCGCGCCAGCGTCTCGAGCGCGTCGTAGTTGCCGATGAACTCGCCCTTCAGGAACACCCACGGCAGCTGGTATTGCTTGGTGTCGCGCACCAGGCGCTTCTCGGTGGTCAGCTCGTTCGGATCGTCGAGGTTGATGAAGCGCGCATCGATGCCGCGATCACGCAAGGTGCGCACCGCGCGACCGCTCCAGTCGTCGGTGCGCCGCCCGTAGACCTGGGCCGGGACCTTCGGGTCGCCGAGCGGCGTCTCGACCGGGGCCGGTCCTGCGCTGGCGGCCTTGGCCGGCTTGTTGAACGGGTCCGGCGCCTCGATGCAGTCCGGCACCACGTCGAGCCGCTTGCGGGGCGTCTTGCGGACCTTGTCGAGCAGGTGGTCGGCGCGCTGGGCGATGCGGTCGACGGTGTCGAAGAGCCTGGTTCCGAAGCTGGCCATCCGGCGGATCCTTCTTGAAGCGGGCCGCGGGACGGGCTGCGCTCGCGCCCCGGCTCGTACGGGAGGCCGGGGGGCGCGGCAACCGCGGCCACCGCCCAGGGTGGATCGCTCATGCCCCGGCTGAACCCGACACCCGCCCACCCCCGACCGCGGATCGCACGGCGAAGGAGGTGTGACCATGTGGCACACCCCCTGCTAGCCGAGTCGCCATGCAGGCTGGAGCATGGTGGGTGGGGATCCTGGCCCTCGGGCTGGGCGCGGTCGGCTGCGATGCCGGCGACGAGACCGACGTGGAGACGCAGACCTCCGACGTCCGCGAGGCCGACCCGCTCGGCCCGAAGCCGGCCGGCGACCCGACCCGCCACCCGGTCGTCCTCGCCCACGGCTTCGATGCCTCGCCCACCAACCGATGGGGCTTCTGGCGCGTCGCCGAGGCGCTGCGCGCCGACGGTCACGTCGTCATCGAGGCGATCGTTCCCCCCTACGACGCGCCCGAGGTCCGCGCCGGTCACCTCGCCGACCAGATCGACGCCGTGCTCGACGGCGGCGCGGAGAAGGTGAACCTGGTCGCGCACTCCATGGGCGGCCTCGACGCGCGGCATGTCGTCTCGACCCTCGGCTACGGCGACGTCGTTGCGTCGGTGACGACGATCTCCACGCCGCACCACGGCAGCCGCGTCGCCGACACCATGCTCGACGTGATGGACGGCCTACACGTCGACGACGATCTGGTCGACGGCCTCGCCTCCGCCTGGGGCATCCGCTTCAGCGAGCTGGCCGACGACAGCCACGTCCGCGCCGCCCTGCTCGGCATCAGCGAGCGCCGCAGCCCTGGATTCGGAGAGGAAAACCCCGACGACCCGCGTGTTCACTACCAGTCATGGGCGGGGGTCAGCAGCGTCGGCGGTATCAAGAACCCCAAGGATCGCGGCGCCTGTGAGGGCACCCGCCTGGGCGATGGCCGCAAGGCCGACCGCATGAACGCGACCCTGGTGCCGATGGCGGCGGTGGTCGCCCGCGGCTGGCACCTCGTCCCCAACGACGGCATGGTCTCCGTGGAGAGCGCCAAGTGGGGCGCATTCCGTGGCTGCATCCCCGCCGACCACCTCGACGAGGTCGGGCAGACGAAGCACGACGAGCGCGACGAGCGCACCGGCTTCGACCACGTCCGCTTCTACCGCAACCTGGCCTTCGAGCTGGCGAGCTTCGGCTTCTGATCGCCGCGCCATCGCGGCTCGCGCCGGGCGCGGGCCTCTACTCCAGCTGCACGTGGAAGTGTGGAGGGATGGTCTCGTAGAGCACGCTGACGCCCTTGGTCGAGAGCGCGCCCTCGACGAAGTGACGGCGATCGATGGGCGTCATGTCGGTCGAGCGGATGTCGGCCGCGCCAGCGCGCAGGTGCGAGGAGATGAAGATCCCGCGCGCGATCTGCGCCTTGATCGTGCGCTCCATCGCGGCGATGGCGGCCACGCGGCCCCTGGGCCGGGCGCGCTCGAACGCGGTCTTGAGCTCGAGCGCCGCGTCCTTGTGACGATAGAGGCGGACGATGTCGTCGCCGCCCACCAGCTTGTCGTAGACCGCCTCCGCCTGGTCGTGCGGGTCGCGCGTGCCGCTGGTGACGACCAGCATCTTGCCGGTGCGCTTGTGGTAGTGGTCCGCGATTCGCGAGAGCTTGTCGGCGACGCGGTGCGAGACGCGCACGTCGGGGAGCGTCGCGAAGCGGCCCCCGCGCCCGGCGACCGGGTCCTTGGCGTCGCGACCGCGCAGCGCGCAGTCGCCGTCGCAGGTCTCGGGCGTGGGGGGTCGGGCGTCGCTCACCGGGCCGGCGGCGAGCCAAGCGCCCGCGGCGAGGAGCGCCGCCGCGCGGACGGCGATGCGTCGAGCGCGGATCACTCGACCACCTCGAAGGTCGTGCGCGCGATGGAGGCGCCGCCGTCATCGACGACGCGCACCGTCCAGGTGCCCTCCTCCAGCGGGCGCTTGGTGGTCGCCCAGGTGCGCCAGCGCGGCGCGGCGCCGACCTCGAGCGGCACCTCGAAGGGCGGTCCCGACGGCGGCTCGAAGCGGACGACGATGCTCATGGGCTCGCGGGCGTCGTTGATCAGCTCGACGAAGGCGGTCACCTCGGAGACGCGTCCGGCGTCGAAGGAGCGCGACACGCCGACCGGCTCGCGGTCGTCGACCTTCTGCGCGACCACCAGGCGCTTGGCGCGCAGGCTCGACTCGGAGCTGGGCTCGCGATCGCGGGAGACGCCACCCGATCGCTTCCGCTTGGCCGGCTTGCGCGCGTGCTCGGCGTGGCCATCGGCGCCGTCGCCCTCCTCGCCGGCCGCCTCGTCACCGGCGCCGCCGGTGTCGGTCCCGTCGTTCGGGCGGGCCGCCGTCGCGTCGCGATCCGCGGCGCGGCGCGGGTCCTGACCGTGCTCCACGCCCTGCCGCTGCAGGGCCGGGCGCGAGAGGCTGACCGGCTCGGGGCGCGCCTCGGCGCCGGGGGCGACGCGGCGATCGCAGCCGGTCGCGAGCACGACACAGGGGATCGCAACGGCGCAGGCCGCGACGGACAGGGCGAGACGCAGGGTGCGCACGGCCGCGTCGTGCCACGCCGCAGCGTCTCGACGAAGTTTTCGGCAAGCCGCGAGGAGGGCGACGCGCGGTGCATCGCCATGCACTTCGATGAGTGCTTCGCGGGTCAGCCGGGTGGCTCGTCCAGCCCGACCGCGCCCGCGACCGCGGCCTGGAGGACGTCGGCGGCCAGACGTCGCAGCGCCGGGCTGTCGGGCTCGGGCCTGGCGAGCCACCCCAGCGCCAGCGCCTCGACGAAGCCGATCCATCCGCGCACCGCGGCCTTCACCGCCGGGCGCGCCGCCACGGCCGGCACCAGCGGCAGCCCCTCGAGGATGCGCTCGGCGATGACGCCGCGGGTTCGCTCGAGGACGTCGGCCACGTCGGGATCGACGCCGACCCCGCTGCGCATGAGCGCCTCGTAGGCCATGCGATGCTCGGCCACGTAGCCGAAGTAGACGGCGAGCCCGGCCTCCAGGCGCTCGAGGGGCGGCGTGGTGGCGGGCGTCTCCGTCCGCGCGAGGAGCTGGGCGGCGCCGCGCTCGACCGCCGCGCGGTAGAGGTCCTTCTTGGTCGGGAAGTAGTGGTAGACGAGGCCCTTCGAAGCGCCGGCGGCCCGCGCCACGTCCTCGATGCCCACCTGGTCGTAGCCGCGCGCCAAGAAGAGGTCGAAGGCGGCGCCGAGGAGCTGCTCGCGCCGCACCTCGAGGTCCAGCCGCTTGCGCTCGGGCCGCGCCGTCTTCTTCGCCGTCGTGCGCCGGGCGCGAGGGAGCACGACCGGAGCGTCTCACGGATCTCGTCGCCAGCATCTATTGACCCGCGTTCAATAGATGCTACGTGTCATCGGTGCCAGCTCGCGGAGCCGGCGAAGGAGGGATCCATGACGACGACGTCCACCCTGGCGGGCGCATCCGGCCTGCGCGCGCGGAAGTTTACCGGTCGATTCAGCGGCGACCTCCCGCGACACTGGCTGGGCGGCACCGCGCTGGCGACCCACCTGGCGAACGGAGTGAACCTCCTCTTCCCCGCCGGCGAGCGGTTCTTCGTGCGCAGCGTTCGCCGCTACCTGGACCGGCTGGAGAACGATCCCGAGCTCACCGCTGCGGTCCGCGCCTTCGGCCAGCAGGAGGGGCTGCACGCCGCCGCCCACGAGAAGCTGTTCGCCGAGCTGGAGGGTCAGGGCCTCTCCATCCGCCCGTTCCTCCACGTGTACGAGGCCATCGCCTACGGCTTCATCGAGAAGGTGGCGCCGGCGGAGCTGAGCCTGGCGACGACCGCCGCGTGCGAGCACTTCACCGCGATCCTCGCGGAGAACTTCCTGAAGGACGATCTGGGGCAGCTCATGCCGGAGACGATGCGGCAGCTCCTCGGCTGGCACGCCGCGGAGGAGATCGAGCATCGCGCGGTGGCCTTCGAGGTGCTGCAGCGGGTCAACCCCGGCTACGGCCTGCGCGTGGCGGGCATGGCGATGGGAGCCGCATGCCTGGCCGGCTTCTGGATCGCGGCCACCGTCACCCTCATGGCGCAGGAGGAGTCCCCGCTGCGCTCCGCGGCGGCCGGCCGCCAGGCCGTCGGAGAGCGGAACCCCTTCGGGCACCGCGTCTTCGGTCGCGGCATCCGCGACTACCTGCGGCGCGACTTTCACCCCAGCCAGGCCACCCACCTCGACGATATCGCCGCCGCCTACCTGGCCCGGGCCGGTCTGGCGCCACGGGGCGACGCGGGCGCGGTCCGCGCGGCGCGGTGAGGGGCGTCCATTTGCTTCACGATGACCGGGCGTGACATGCTCGCGGCATGACGCGCCCTCGCACGGGTAGCGCAGGCATGCAGGTGCTCCCGGTCACCGGCATGCAGGTGCTGGTCCTGGAGGACGACGACTCCATCCGTCGGATGGTCACCGTCCTGCTGGAGGCGCGCGGCTTCGAGGTCGTCGCCACCGCGTCAGGGAAAGAGGCCATCGATCGCGCGCAGATGCGCGTCCCCGACATCGCGGTCTGCGATCTCGCGGTGCCGGGTGCGTTCGACGGCTTCGAGGTGATCCGCCGCCTGCGCGCGATGCCGCAGACGGCGAGCATCCCGATCATCGTGCTGTCGGCGCGCGACGACGACGAGTCGCGGCGGCGCGCCGCCGAGGCGGGTTGCGACGCCTTCCTCGCCAAGCCCTTCTCGCCCAGCGCCCTGCTCCAGGAGCTCGACGCCGTCCGCTCTCGCCCCCGGCGCTGAGGCGGGTCAGCGCCGGCGACGCCGCGCCGCCGCAGCGGCGATCAGCCCCGCGACCAGCCATGCTGCGCGCGGCACGTCCGTCGCGCGGCCGGGCAGCTCGCAGCCGCAACCGGAGGGCTCCTCGACGGCTCCGTCCTCGCTGGCGCCGCCGCCGCTCGACGAGGCGTCACCGTCGGCCGCGCCGGCGGTGCCGCTCCCCGTGGACGACGTGCCAGGGGCGCCTCCGGCGCCCGAGGTGCTGGCGGCCACCGACGAGGTGACCGTGGCCGCGTCTCCACCGCCGGTGGCGCCCCCGCCGGCGCCCCCGCCGCCGCCCGCGCCGCCGCCGCCCGTGCCGGCGCCCCCCGTGCCGCCGCCGCCCGCGCCGCCGCCTCCGGATGTCATCGGATCGCAGGCGTCGCCGATCCCGTCGCCGTCGGCGTCCTCCTGCCGGGGATCGAAGATCGCCGCGCAGACGTCGTCCCCGTCGCCCACCCCGTCGCCGTCGTCGTCGTCGTCGCAGGCGTCGCCGTCACCGTCGTCGTCGATGTCGCTCTGGCCCGGGTCGGGGACCTGCGGGCAGACATCGTCCTCGTCGTCGATGCCGTCCGCGTCCTGGTCGCCCTCGCAGGCGTCCCCCTGCCCGTCCTCGTTCTCGTCCTCCTGCCCGGGGTTCGCGGTGAGCGGGCAGTTGTCGTCCACGTCGAGGACGCCGTCGTCGTCGTCGTCGTCGTCGCAGGCGTCCCCCGAGCTGTCGATGTCCGCGTTGGCCTGATCCGCGTTGGCGACGAGCGCGCAATTGTCCTCGACGTCGTCCACGCCATCGTTGTCGTCGTCGACGTCGCAGGCGTCGCCCTCGTCGTCGTCGTCAGTGTCGGTCTGCGGCGGGTCCGCCACCGCAGGGCAGACGTCGATGTCGTCGTCGAAGCCGTCCGCGTCGTCGTCGAGGTCGATGCAGTCGGGCGCGAGATCGCCGTCGAGGTCCGGGAAGCCGTCGACCAGCGACCCGTCACAGTCGCTGTCGACGGGGTCGCACGACTCGACCGCGCCGGTGAAGATCGAGGCCGAGTCGTCGTCGCAGTCGGAGGGGCCCGGATCGCCGTCGCCGTCGGTGTCGAAGCGCCAGTTGACGATGGCGTCTAGCTCCTCGTCGGTGAGGCCCGCGACGAACGCGGGCGGCATCCCGTCGATCACGGACGCAAAGGCGAGGGTCTCCGACTGGAAGGTCCGCTGCGCGGCG
This sequence comes from Polyangiaceae bacterium, assembly GCA_046596645.1. GTDB lineage: Bacteria > Myxococcota_A > Polyangia > Polyangiales > Polyangiaceae > JBKJLX01. The sequence continues at coordinate 3,858 of JBKJLX010000740.1, read as the reverse complement.
AAATGGAGGATGGCGCGCGTCTCCCCGGGGGGGACCGTCATCGAGAAGGTGCCGCTCGGCCCCTGGGGCCCGGCGCACTCGTGGACCGTCATGCTGGACGCGGCGAGCGTCACCGCGGCGCTGGGCCCCCAGAAGCTGTGGCTCATGCTGGGGTCGCCCCCGCCGTCGAGGTCGTCGCTCGCCATCCATCGGTCGTCGATGCCGAACGCGAGGTCCCCGCTCGAGGTTCCGATGAGGATGGTCCCCCCGTCGGAGCCCATGTTGTGGTCGATGCGGAGGGTGGTCATGATCGGCGCGCCGGACGGGTTGCGCAGGAGCTCGAGGTTGCGAGCCATCGCCTGGTCGGTGGGCACCCAGACCTTGCGCGACACCTCGAGGCCCGACATCACGACCGGCCCGTTGACGACCTGCCGGCCGGCGAGCTCGTTGGTGATGGCGCCGCCGACGAACTTCACGCCGTCGACGTAGAGGTAATTGCCGCCGTCGTAGGCGTCGATCGAGCCGTTGCTGAACTCGCCCGCGACCGTGAGGTCCCACAGGAAGCCCAGCGAGTCGGTCAGCGTGGTCACCGGCGCCGTCGGGCACTGCGCGGAGGCGCGCCCCGTCATCCCCACGCCTGCGGTCAGGATGGCAGCTGCTGCCACGTGGCGGATCAGGGAGGTACGGCGGGAGTACTGCATGGCCTCGGCCTGGGCTGGCAAGAAAGGACAGCGGGAAGGATAGCGCAGCGCGAGGGACACACCGGGTCTCGCTCGGCACGCTTGTCGCGCAGTGGTAGGCCGATGTAGACGCGGCGGATGCATCGTTTCCTCGTTCGGCACCTGACGGTGCTGAATTCCCGCCGGGTCGTGCCCCTCGCGCTCCTCCTCGCGTCCGTCGCCGCGGCCTGCGGCGGCAGCCCCTCGCCGGAGACGGCGGCGCCCGCCCTGCCCAGCCCCGCGCCGGCTCCCGCCCCCGCGGCGGACACCGCGCCGACGCGCGCCTTCCAGGACCTGGACCGGGCCGCCTTCAACCGGATGGCCGTGCGCCTGAACGAGCCTGCGTACTGGGCCTCCGACGCCGACGCGGACGGCCAGCCCGACCCGGAGGAGGTGGCGACGCTCCTCTTCTACCCGTCGGCCCCCAGGTGGTCGGAGAAGGGCGCCTTCACCGCGGCCTTCGGCACGACCTACGACCAGCTGGTCGCGTCGTCGAAGAGCGCGACGCCGACCGGTGCCGACGGCGAGCGCCAGGCTCTCGTGCAGCGTGAGCTCGACGAGGCGGCGAGCGTCCTGGTCCGCACCGATCTGCGCAAGGAGACGGAGGAGACGCGCGAGGTGGTGCGGCGCGTCCTCGCTGCCGCGGCGCTGGTCGACCAGATCTACTGGCAGCAGACCGGCGCCGCGGCCGTCGCGCCGAAGGTCGCCGAGGACCCCGCCTCGAAGAGCCTCTTCCGCCGCAACTGGGGGCCGCGGTGCGCGACGCCCAAGCTGGAGCGCGACGACAAGTGCTCTGCCATGCCGGGCGGCGCGAAGATGCCCGTCGACATCTACCCGGCGGCGCTGCAGACCGACGCCGGCTTCTGCAAGAAGCTGGAGGCGAGCGCCGACGCCAAGACGCTCATGTCGCCCTTCACCGCAGTGCGGGAGAAGAACGGGAAGCTGGAGGCCGTCCCCTACCACCTGGTCTACGGCGATCTCATGCGCAAGGTCGGGGTAGAGCTGACCGCCGCCGCCGGCGCGCTGAAGGACCCGAAGGAGGAGCCGTTCCGCATCTACCTGCGCGCCGCCGCCCGCGGCTTCGAGACCAACGACTGGAACGCCGCCGACGAGGCGTGGTCGAAGATGAACGCGCGCAACTCGAAGTACTACCTGCGCATCGGCCCCGATGAGACGTACTGGGAGCCTTGCAGCCAGAAGGCGGGCTTCCACGTCTCGTTCGCCCTGATCGACCAGACGTCGATCGCGCTGCAGGACAAGCTGGCCCCCGTCCAGCAGCAGATGGAGGACGACGTCGCCAAGCGCATCGGCGCGCCGTACACCGCGCGCAAGGTCACCTTCCAGCTGCCCGACTTCATCCGCATCGTCTTCAACGCCGGCGACAGCCGCGACGCCGTGGGCGGCACCATCGGCCAGTCGCTCCCCAACTGGGGCCCGGTCGCCAACGAGGGTCGCGGCCGTACGGTCGCGATGATCAACCTCTACACCGACCCCGACAGCCTGGCGGTGCGGCGGAACAAGGCGGCGAGCCTGCTCACCAAGGAGACCCTGGAGTCCTACGCCGACGACCCCACCATCTCCAACCTCGCCACCGTGCTCCACGAGGCGATGCACAACCTCGGCCCGTCGCACGAGTACAAGGTCAACGGAAAGAAGGACGACGAGGCCTTCGGCGGCGACCTCGCCAGCATGCTGGAGGAGCTCAAGGCGCAGACTGGCGCCTACTACTTCGTGCCGTTCCTCCAGACGAAGGGTGTCTTCACCGAGGACCAGGTGAAGAAGATCTGGGTCGACTCCATCGTGTGGGGCCTCAACCACGTGAGCCGCGGCATGTACACGGCGAGCGGGCAGCGCAAGGCGTACAGCCAGCTCGCCGCCATCCAGACCGGGTTCCTCATGGACGAGGGCGCGCTCGTCTGGGACGCGACCGCCAGGGCCGCCAACGGCACCGAGCAGGGCGCCTTCCGCGTGGACTTCGCAAAGATGAAGCCGGCGGTGGAGAAGATGATGAAGGTCGTCGGCGGCATCAAGGCCAAGGGCGACAAGACCCAGGCGCTGGTGCTGGCGAAGAAGTACGTCGACGGCGACAAGGTCCCGCACAAGGCGATCACCGAGCGGATGCTGCGCTTCCCGCAGCCGAACTTCGTCTACGCCATCGACTGGTGACCTGGCGAAGCCGGTGAGTCAGCGACGCCGGCGGCCGCGGCGGCCGCCGGTCTCCTCGGCTGCCAGCGCCTCCAGCTCGGCGTCGAGATCGTCCACGTGGACGTGCTCGCCAGAGCCGCGGTCGCGCCCACCGGTCGCCACGCGCACCCGGTCGTGCTTCGCCTCCAGGTACGTCGCGACGCGCGCCGCGTCGCCCTCCAGCTGCGCGTCCTTCGAGCGCCGACCCGGCTTGTGGGCGCCGGGCCCGCGGGTCAGGGCCACGACCGCGTGGACGGCGACCCCGATCCCCCAGGAGATCATCGTCCACTGGAACCACCACACCGAGCTGCGGTCGAAGACGTTCATGAGGAACAGCCCCATCGACACCGCGAGCCAGATGCCCGCGTGGCGGTGGAAGCCCCGCAGCCCGGCGGCGCGGCGCTGGGGCCGCGGCTTGACCGCCCCGCGGTTCTCCAGGTGGGCCATCGCCGTCGACAGCTCGGTGTCGTCGACCCCGATCTCGCGCGCGGCGGCGACGATCTCCCCGTAGCCGTACCCCGTCCTCTGCACCGAGAGCGCCCGATCGAAGATCTCCTCCAGCTCGCGGGCCGACCAGTGCCGCGAGAGCTGCGGGGGCAAGGGGTGCGGCGCCGCGACCCGCGGCGGCGGCGAGGGTGAGAGCGAGGGGGATAGCGCGGCGGGGGGCGGCGCCGACGCGAGCTGCGCCGGGGCCGCGACGCTCGGGGCCCGGTCGAGCTCGGCGACCAGATCGTGCATGGTCGCAAAGCGCCTCGCCGGGTCCTTGGCCAGCGCACGCTCGACGAGCGCGGCGAGCGCGGGGGGAACGTCGCGCAGCGGCGGCGGCTCCTCGGTGAGCACCGCGGCCATGACCGCCATCGCGTCGGGCCCCGTGAAGGGCGGGCGCCCCGACAGCAGCTCGTGGGCGACGATGCCCCAGCCGAACTGATCGGAGCGGCCGTCCACCGCGACGCCCTTGATCTGCTCGGGCGCCATG
>JBKJLX010000668.1:0-7744 GCA_046596645.1 Polyangiaceae bacterium | reverse complement strand
CCTCGCCGCGGCGGCGGCGCTCGGCCGCGCCGGCGCCTGGCGCGCCGCCCGGCGACCGCTCGCGGTTCTGGCGACGGCGCTCGTGGTCGGCCCCCTCGTGCTTTGGCTCGCCTGGCCGTGGATCTGGCGCGACACGGCGGCGCGCTTCGCCGAGTACGTCGCTTTCCACCTGCACCACGAGTTCTACAACATGGAGCTCTTCGGGCAGACCTGGTGGAAGCCGCCGTTCCCGCGCACCTACGCGCCGACCATGACGCTTGCCACCGTGCCCGCCGTGACGCTCGTCCTCGCGGCGAGCGCGGTGGCGGTGAAGGTGGCGGCAGGCTTGCGTGCCCTCGCGCGCCGCGACGCCCCCGCGTTCGCGCGGCACAGCGTCCACGTGCTGTGGCTGGGCGCCATCCTGGTCTCGTACGGCCCGTGGACGAGCGCGAGCACGCCGATCTTCGGTGGCACCAAGCACTGGATGACGGCGTACCCGTTCATCGCGCTGTTCGCGGGCGTGGGCTTCGCGGGCGCGCTGACGCGGCTCCGCCGCCTGCTGCCGCAGGCGGCGCGCGCACTGGGCGCCCCGGCGGCGAGGCTCGGGCTGGCCGCCCTGGTGATCGCTCCGGGCGCGCTGGTCTCGGCCCGCTCTCATCCCTGGGGCCTGAGCGCGTACACTCCGCTGGTAGGCGGCGCGCCGGGCGCCGCGACCCTCGGTCTCAACCGCACCTTCTGGGGCTACACCACCGCGTCGGCCGGGCCCTGGCTGGACGCCAACGCGCCCGCCGAGGCGCGCGTCTACGCGCACGACACGCTGTCGGTGTCGTGGGATCAGATGGTGGAGGACGGCTCGCTGCGCCGCGATCTCCGCCGCACCGGCTCGGTGGTCGACGCCGACGTCGCCCTGCAGCATCACGAGCAGCACATGCAGGGGCAGGAGTACCAGGCGTGGATCGCGCTCGGCACGACGAGGCCGTCGCTGGTGCTCGGCCCCGACGGCGTGCCGGTGCTGATCGCCTACCGCCGCGCCGGGCGCGCCCGGACCGTGGTCGGCGCGGACGCCGTGGACGCACCCTGAGCAGCCTGCTCAGCCGCCGCGCTTCGACGCCGGCGGCCTGGACTTGCGCGATGCCGGCGCCCTGTCGTCGGCCGGCCGGGCGGCCGATTTCGCGCCGGGGCGCTTCGAGGCCGGCGCATCGGACCCACGCTTCGAGGCCGGCGCATCGGACCCACGCCTCGAGGCCGGCGCATCCGACCCACGCTTCGACGCGGGCGGTTTCGAGGACTCCTTCGTGGCCCCGCGCTTCGACGCCGGCGGTTTCGAGGACTCCTTCGCGGCCCCGCGCTTCGACGGAGGGCTCGCGTCGGCATCCGCTGCGGTCGGGGCCGCACCGCCGCGCGCGCTGCGCGGTGCGGCCTCCACGGGGCCGAGCAGGGCCGTCACGTCGCGCTGGAACACCCTGGCGATCTCGTCGACCAGCTCCGCGTCCTTCTCCGAGAGCGGCGTGCAGGACAGGCGGATGGCATCGGTGCCCGCCGGCCGCCACGAGGCTGGCACGCCGGTCGCCACGGTGAGCCGGCGGGCCACAGCGTCGATGCGCGGGCGGGCCGCGCGCCACTCGACCGGGTCGAGCTCGCGGCCCACCTGGATCGTTCGATCGACGGTCGGCAGCTCGACCGCTCCGTCCGTCACCAGGGACATGAGCTCGTCGGCGACCGCCTCCTCCACCTCGATGCGCTGGTCGGGGTCCTCGGTCGGCATCTGGAAGAGCGCAACGCGCGACGTCGGCTCGAAGTCCTCCAGCTCCCCGTCGGCCTGGCGGGCGGCGCGCTCCAGCGCCGCGCGCACGACGCCGGCGTCGGCGCGGCGGGCGGCGGTCGCCGCGACGTACCCCAGGGTGTCGAGGCGAACGCTGATGGGGACGCGCGCCTCCTCCTCGGCCTCGTCGCTGCGCGCCGCCTCGATGAGGCCGTCGCGCAGCGCGCGGAAGATGCCGCGCTCCAGCTCGCGATCCTCGGCAAATACGTCCTCGACGTGATCGTTGTCGACGATCGCCTCGCGGATCTCGGCGACCAGCGCCTCCACCGCCTCGTCGGTCGCCTCGTCACCGAACGTGCTCGTCACCTCGCCGGAGACGGCAGCGCGCGTCGCGCGTGCGACAAGCCGCGGCAGGATGGGCGCCAGCAGGCCGTCCAGCTCGCGGAGCACCGCGCCCTCGCCGCCACGCTCCACCAGCACCTGGCCGTCGCCCTTCAGCGCCGTGAGCACAGCCGTCGCCATGCGACGCGAGAGGGTCTCGTCCGCCATTTCCGCGGGGATTAGCAGACCGAGGGCGGGCGCGAAAGGAAAGCTCTCCCCCAGCAAAGGTCGGGCCTGCCACCGCCGGGCGCCCCGCGAGCCGCGCCCGCTACAGGTGCTTGCGCGCGATCTCGGCCCACGTCCCGGTGGGCTCGATCTCGAGGTAGCGCCGCCAGCAGGGCTTGGCCTTGTCGACCTGGCCGGTCTGCTCGTAGGCCATCGCCAGGTTGAAGTACGCATCCGCGAAGCGGGGGTCGCTCTTCAGCGCGCCGCGGAAGTACTCCACGGCGGTGGCTGCCTCGCCCCGCTCCAGCATGACGTAGCCGAGGTTGTACTGGGCCTCCGGCTGGACGGGGTCGATGCCGAGCGCCTTCTTGTAGAGCTTCTCCGCCTCCGGCTCCTGGCTGCGGCGGAAGCAGATGTTGCCCAGGTTCGTGTAGGCGATGGCGAGCCAGGGATCGATCTCGACTGCGCGACGGTAGAGAGCTTCCGCCTCGTCCATGGTCGCGGGATCCTCGTCCAGCTGGCTGGCGCGGACGTAGAGGTCGTAGGCGTTGCGCGCCCGGGCGCGCCCCGCGGCGGGCCGCAGGACGCGCACCACGTCGTCGCGCAGGCTCTTCACCTCGAAGTCGAGCACCATCTGCCCGGTGGTGGGCTCGAAGACACCGGTCGTGTGCTTGACCACGACGCGGTGACCGTCCGACGCGATCGACAGCTCGGCCAGGGGGCGCGTCACCCGGGGCAGCGCCGCGCGGATACCCTCGATGGCGCGCGCCACCTCGCGCAGGCGGACCCGCTTGAGCAGGAGGTCGCGCGCGGCGCGCAGCGCGATCAGATCCTGGAAGGTGTAGGCGCGGCGACCGCGGCGGCGACCGCTGGGGGACACGATCCGGTTCTTGTCGAGCGCGCGCAGCCGGCCGGTGGACAGGCCGAGCAGCTTCGCCACCTCGGTCATGGTGAAGAGGTCGGTGACCGGCTCGCGCTGCGAGGACGGCGGCTCGGAGCCGGTCTCGTCGTCGCCTGCGGGCTCGGCGCCGCCTCCCGAGCGTGGACCGGACTGCTTCGCGACAGGGAGGCGACCCCCACCCGGCCCGAAGGCGACGTGGATGACCTTCCCGGTGTCGTCGCTGCCGTGCGCGTTCGGATCTTTGCCGCTCATCTCGATCGACGTTGCCCCCGCGCCGTCACCGCTCGTTACGAGTTGCCTCGACGCGGGTCAATACCTCGTGACGCGTGATCGATCGCATTCGCGAGGCGCCTCGCGCTCCGACGTTGTGGACAACCTGTCGAGACGGGCGACCTCGCGGGTCAACCGCGCGCGCCAACTGCGCGTGCGACTGCGATCTCGAGATCGACGACGATCTCGATCGCAGCTCCGGCGCGACGGAAGGAGAGCTCGGCACGGGCCGTGCCGACGGGAGCGGACGCGCGCGCCGACGCCTCGAGGCGTGCGCGCCGCAGCGCCAGCAGCCGGAGGTGCAGGTCGCCGACCACCGCCGCGAGGACCTCCTCGTCCTGGGTCTCGCCGGCGAGCTGGAGGGCGAGGATGAAGCTGGTCGAGCCGTAGTAGGTGCGACGGCCGCGCTTGCCCTCGACCTCGCTGCCCTCGCTGATCACGTCCGCCGCGTCGAGCAGCTCGGAGGCGCGGTGGGGCGCCATGCGCACCAGCACCACGCGGCGCGTCGCGCTGAGCGGGATGGCGCGCACCTTGGCGAGGCCGGGACGGCGGGTGGACATGGACGCGGTCGATCGTCTCCGGCGCGCGCTCGCCGATCCAAATGCTGCGCGAGATGCTTCGCGAAGTTGGCAGCGCATCCCTGCGTCCTGCAGCGGGGCCGCTCGCGTCGCCGCGTCCCACCGAATTTGTCCGCCGCCCCACGTGAAGGACAAACTCGTACCCCATGGAGGCGACGACTTTGGAAGACGCGAGCTACGAGGGTCCCGAGCGCAGGCGCCACACCGTGTTCGTCACGCGCAACACCGAGTACCACCTGCGCGACGGCGTCTGCGTCGCGGTGCGCGACCGGTCGAGCAAGCGCTGGGCGGAAGGCCACATGGCGCTCCGGCTCCGCATGGAGGGCGCGGTGCGCGCGCACGAGAACGGCGCGCTCATCCCGGTGTTCAACCGGCCCGACGCCGGCGACGCGCTGTTCTTCAGCTACCGCACCCCCGAGGGCGAGGACCGTCAGCTGGTGACCAGCCGCATCGAGGAGGTCGCTCGCCCGCCCAAGAGGGACGTGGCGAGCTACCCGCCGCTCTTCAAGAAGCGCGAAGCGCGCAAGGACTAGCCTGCGTTGCAGAAGCCTTCGTAGTCGATGTACCCGGTGATGGTGGGGTTGTCCCCGCACGCCGGGCACGTCTTGTCGCGGCGCAGCTTGAGCTCGCCGAAGCGCATGCGCATCGAGTCGTAGGTGAGGAGGCGGCCGTTCAAGGTGGTGCCCTTGCCCAGCAGCAGCTTGATCGCCTCGGTCGCCTGAGCGACCCCGATGATGCCGGGGAGGATGCCGAGCACGCCAGCCTCCTGGCAGCTCGGCGCCAGGTGCGGCGGCGGCGGCTCCGGATAGAGGCAGCGGTAGCAGGGGCCGCCGCTCCCGGGGATGAACGTCGTCAGCTGCCCCTCGAAGCGGAAGATGCTCCCGTGGACGACCGGGACCTTATGGAAGAGGCTCGCGTCGTTCACCAGGTAGCGGGTGGGGAAGTTGTCACAGCCGTCGACGATGACGTCGTAGCCCGCGAAGATGCGGTCGACGTTCTCGCTGGTGACGCGCTCCTGGTACTTCACGACCTTCACGTCGGGGTTCAGATCGCGGATCGCCTTCTCGGCGCTGTCGACCTTGGCCATGCCGACGCGGCTCGTCGCGTGCAGGATCTGGCGCTGGAGATTCGACGCGTCGACGACGTCCGCGTCGACGATGCCCAGGGTGCCGACGCCGGCAGCGGCGAGGTAGAGCCCCGCAGGGCTGCCCAGTCCACCGGCGCCGAGGAGCAGCACCTTGCTGGCGAGGAGCTTCGCCTGGCCGTGCTCGCCGACCTCTGGGAGGAGAATGTGCCGCGAGTAGCGGTCGCGCTGCGCCTCGGTGAGATCGGGCGGCGTCTCCATGGGGAAGCCGAGGTCCTTCCAGCGGACGAAGCCGGGGTTGGCGCTCTCGACGTTCGTGTAGCCGAGGTCCTGGAGCGTCTTCGCGGCCAGGGCGGAGCGGGTGCCGCCGGCGCAGTAGAGGACGATGGGCGCCGCCTTGTCGGTCAGCTTTCCCTCGACCTGGATCTCGAGAAACCCCCGCGGGATGCTGACGGCGCCGGGGATGAAGCCCTGGCGGACCTCGTCCTTTTCGCGCACGTCGACCAGCACCATCTTCTCCCTGGCCTCGAGGCGGCGCTTCACCTCCTCCAGGGTGACGAGCTTGATCGAGTTGCGGACGTTCTGGATCAGGTCGGCGTAGGTCGTGGCCATGGGCGTTCCTCGGCGGGATCCGGCGGGCATCCAGGATAGCGGATGCGTATCTAGCGCAACGTAGCTCTGCTTCGGGCGCAGTCCACCCCCGTGCTACCACGGCGAGCACGATGACCGACGACAGCAGCGGCAAAGGACCGTTCTCCGATCCCAAGCTCGCGATCAACCGCATCTACACGAAGAAGGGGGACGCCGGGCAGACCCAGCTGGTGGGCGGGCAGGACGTCCCCAAGACCGAGCTGCGCATCGAGGCCTACGGTACCGTCGACGAGCTGAACGCCTTCGTCGGCCTGGCGCGGCTCTCGGTGCTCGAGGCCGTCGCCGCCGTGATGGTGCCCGATCGAAGGGGTCGGCTGGAGACGCTGGGCGCCGAGCTCCTGCGGGTGCAGCACGAGCTCTTCAACCTCGGCTCGGTCCTGGCGACGCTACCCGCCGATCTCCACCCCAGGCAGCCGCGTGTCACCGAGATCGAGGTGAAGGCGCTGGAGGCCTCGATCGACGCGACCCAGGACGTGCTGACGCCGCTTCGTTCGTTCGTGCTGCCCGGCGGCTGCCGCGCCGAGGCCCATCTCCACGTGGCGCGCACCGTGTGCCGCCGCGCCGAGCGCCTGGTGGTGGCCCTGGCCGCCACCTCCGAGCTGGAGGAGGCGGCGATCCGCTACCTGAACCGCCTCTCCGACGCCTTCTTCGCATGGAGCCGCCTCGCCACCTGGGCGACCGATGCCGAGGAGGTGCTCTGGCGGCCCAACGCCGCTGCCTCGGCGCAGGGCAGCTGATCGCGCTCGCTCACGCTTCGCCCCGGTAGAGCGCCATGTATTCGCGGGCCATGCGCTCGGCCGAGTAGCGCTCGAGCGCGATCTCGCGCGCCCGCTTGCCCATGCGCGCTCGGGTCGCGCCATCCGCCGCGATCTTCTCGATCGCGGCGCGCAGCGCCGACTCGTCCCGCGCAGGCACCAGGTGCCCGGTCTCGCCCTCGACCACCACCTTGGGCACGCCCCCGACCGCCGTCGACACCACGGGCAGGCAGACGCCCATCGCCTCGGTGACGCTCAGCGGGAGCCCCTCAGTGTCGCTGGAGAGAACGAACGCGTCGAGCCCGGCCAGGAAGCGCGGCACCGCCGAGATTTCCCCGACGAGGTGGACGAAGGCGGAGATCTTCAGCTCCTCCACCAGCGCGCGGGTGCGCGCCGCCTCCGGCCCGCCCCCCGCGATCGCGAGGTGCAGCGACGGTCCCAGCAGCGGCGCCGCGGCCCGCACCAGGAGCGCGTGGTTCTTCACCGTCGCCATGCGCCCCACCGTACCGAGAAGCACCGCCGCCTCACCGATGCCGAGCTCGGAGCGCAGCGCTTCGCGCGCTTCGCGGTCGGGGCGGAAGCGATCGAGGTCGGTCCCGTTCTGCACGATGCGCAGCCGGTCCTCCGGGCACTCGTGGATCTCGCGCGCGAACTCCGCGGTCATCGGGCTCACCGCGACGAAGCGGTAGGCGAGGGCCGCGCCGGCGCGGCGGAGCCAGAGCCGGTGCGGTGCGTCCGGGTGCGGACCGTGCTTGGTGTGCACCACCCGCGCGCCCGCCAGCCGGGCCGGCGCGATCGCGTAGATCTGCGGCGGCGGGTTGTGAGTGTGGACGACGTCCGGGCGCAACTCGCGGAACACGCTATAGATTCGAGGCGGCAACGTGGGGTCGAACCCGGGCCGCTTGGGAACCGTGCGGACTTCCACCCCCGAGCGCACAAACTCCTCGAAGAGCGGCCCCTCCGCCGGCTGCTCGAGCGACACCACGCTCACGCGGTGCCCTCGGCCACCTGCTTCTGTGCCAGCAGCAGGGCCACGCGCTCGCCGCCGCCGACGTGCAGGCTGCCGAGGACGTGGGTGATCGCCGCCGGCCACGAGGGCGTGGGGGTGGAGGGTGTGCTCGAACGCGTCTCGGGGCCTTGCATCACCGCGCAGGGTGACGCGCCAAGCGCCCCGCGGCGAGCTTGTGCCTCGCGCGCCCCTGGGCGAACATCCCCCAG
>JBKJLX010000637.1:0-3576 GCA_046596645.1 Polyangiaceae bacterium | reverse complement strand
CTCTCCGATGACGACGTTCCTGTTCCAGTTCGTGGCCCCGCCGCCGATCCAGCCGAAGCCTCAGCTCCCCTCGAGCGTGCGCGGCGGACTGATGATCGACTGGACGACCACGATCATCGCGGCGTTCTCGTTCCTCTTCCACTTCGGCCTGGTGGGCTCGATCTACTCGGACTGGATGGACCCGGTGCTCGACGACGAGTCGAACACCGCGCAGCTGCTCGAGTCGCTGAAGCAGCTTCCGCCTCCGCCCCCGGTGGAGACGCCGACCGAGACGCCGGAGGAGGTCAACACCGCGACTGCCAACGCGGCCGAGCCGGAGAAGCCGAAGTCGGTCGGTGGCGGTAACCCGACCAAGGGCAACACCGGCGGCGGCTCGGTGAGCGACGCCAAGGCGGCGGCCATCTCGAACGAGCTGAACTCGCTCAACGTCGAGATGCTCGCGGCACTCAACGCGAGCGGCTCCTCGACCGACCGTGTGCTTCAGGGCGGCGACGTCCCGACCGGGCTCCTCGACAACGCCGCCGCCTCGAACCAGGGCGTTGGCGTCGGCGGACCCGCAGGCCTCAACATGGGCAGCGGCGGGCCGGGCACAGTTCGTCCTGGGCAGGGCGGCAGCGGCGGCCTTGCCTCGATCGGTAACAGCGGCAAGGGCGAGGGCCCGGCGGGCGCTGGCTCTGCCGCCGTGGTCAAGGGCCCCGTCGGCAACGCCAGCGTGGGCGGCGCTGCGGTGTCGGGCGGCAGCGTCGCGAACGCTTCCTCTGTCGTGGCCAAGATGGCGGCGGGCTTCCGCCGCTGTTACAATCGCGGCCTCCAGGAGAACCCCGACATGAAGGGGTCGATCCGCATCACCGCGAAGATCGGACCCAACGGCGAGGTCCTCGGTGCCAGCCCCTCCGGCGGCGGCGGCCTCTCGGGCACCGTCATCTCCTGCGTCGCGGCCCGCGTCGCAAGCGCGCAGTTCTCGCCCCCCGAGGGCGGCGGCGCGACGATCGTCATCCCGGTCAGCTTCTTCCCGCAGTGACCTGAGGCGCCACATCATCTTCCCCAGGAGGCTCGCCCCACCGCGGGCCTCGTCGGTTTCGGGGATGCCCAGGTTGAATGGCCTCGCCGGGAAGGGCAACAAGGACTGCCATGACCGCCTGCTGCGTGCGACCGACCTGGGTCCAAGGGGACCCTCTCGTTGACGACCCGCGCTGCGCCCCCGTATAGTCCGACTTCGAAGCACCGCTCGTCGCTCATCCGAACCGTTCGTCACCGCCCGCTCCTGGGGAGGCTTCATGCGCCGCGTCCGTCTCGTCCGCCTGGCTCTCGCCGCCGCCCTCGTCATGGGGGCCGGCCAGATGTTCTTCGGCAGCGGAGTGGCCTCCGCGCAGGATCCCGCGGCGCCTCCTCCGGTCGCGCCTGCCCCGGCGGCACCGCCAGCAGCGGGAGATCCGGGTGGCGTCGCCACCCCGGGCCTGGCGCGCCAGGTCACGCTCAGCCCGCAGGAGATGGTCACCCAGGCCGACGCTTCGCTGGCCCGAATGGAGGGTGGTCGTGCGTCGGTGGCGAAGCAGCTCGCCAAGGCGCGGCAGGAGCGGGACGTCGTCAAGACGTTGTGCCTCAACGACAAGCTGAACCAGCTCGACGTCGCCATGCGCTCGGCGACCGAGCGGCGCCAGGCCCTCGACCTGGCGGCAAAGCGCGGCGACGCCGATCTGGCCAACCACGAGTTCACCATCCTCGGTGTGCTTCGTAGCCGCGCCGACCAGCTCATGGTCGAGGCGAACCAGTGTGTCGGCGAGGAGGCGGGCTTCGCCGGCGACGCCGCGGTGTCGATGACGGTCGACGGGGTGCCCGACGACGACGCGGACATCCCCGACTTCACGGTCGTAGTGGAGCCGCCGCAGTGCCTCAGCTGCTTCCAGTGACCTTCCCAAGGAGTGGGGCGTTCTTGCGCTCGGCTCCGGCGGAGAAAAGGCGCTGATCTAGGGTTGCCCTTTCGAGGGTGTCCTGTCATTTTCCGCGCCGCGCGAGGCCGTACGCTCCTCGTCATTCCGTCTGGCGGCTCTCCGCAGCGGGTGGCAAGGAGCAGCTCGCGCGATGCAGCACGAAGCCGTGCAGCACGCAGCACCGACGGTCCCTCCGGGCCGGCGCTCCTCGAATGCAATGCGTCCCATCGCCATGCGGCCTGGCTAACCGATGAATTCCTCTCCTCGACAAGCTCGACCGTCGCGTCGCTCCATCAGCGGCGCCGTGGCGCTCACGACCGCCCTGGCGGCGTGGGCCCTTCCGACGTCGGAGGCACACGCGCAGGCCTGGCTGGCGGACCGACGCTTCGCCGAGGGGCCCGGCTTCCGCGTCGGTGACTTCGAGCTCCACCCCGGCATCGGCGCCGAGTTCGGCTACGACACCAACTATTTCCGCCGCTCGGACGACGAGAATCCCATCGGTGCGCTCCGCCTGCGGATCACGCCCCACTTCTCCATCTCCACGCTCGGGTCGCAGCGCCGCGGTGATGCTCCTCCGCCCGACGTCGAGTTCCGGGGCGACATCGCCGCCACTTACGACGAGTTCTTCGCGGTCGAGGGGTCCGACGCGGACAAGGACCTGATCGGCGGCCAGCGTAACGTCGGCGGTCTGCTGAACCTGGCGCTCAAGTTCTTCACCGGCCGCCCGGTGTTCGGGTCGCTGCAGGCGGGCCTCGCACGCACCATCAACCCCAGCAACCTCGGCGACACCAGCGTCAGCTTCAACCGGCTGAACCCCAACGCCAGCGCCGAGATCGGCTTCGCCCCCGGCGGCGGCCTGTTCGATTTCCGGTTCAACTACGGCATCTCGGCGACGGTGTTCGAGCAGAGCGAGTTCGAGCAACTGACGAACCTCAACCATCGGATCGGCACCAGCGGCCGCTGGCGATTCCTCCCGCGGTCGGCGCTCTTCTACGATACCGGGTTCAACTTCATCACCTACGCCAACCCCCAGGACAAGACGGGGAGCCACCCCCTGCGCGCGCGGGTCGGCTACAACGGCCTGATCACGGACTGGTTCGGCGTCCTCGTCGCCGGTGGCTGGGGTGCGAGCTTCTACGAGTCGACCGGCTCGATCCCCCCGAACGACTTCGACAGCGTGATCGGCCAGGCGGAGCTGCGCTTCCACCTCACGCCGCCGCCGGCCGACGATCCCACGGGCGCCGGGCTGACACTCTCGGCGATCTCGCTGGGCTTCAACCGAGACTTCCAGGACAGCTTCATCGGCACCTACTACGAGTACAACCGCGGCTACCTGAAGTTCTCCTACTTCTTCGCCGGGCGCCTGCTCCTCGCGGTCGATGGTGGTGCCGGCGCGGTCTCGTTCCCCGACATCGTGGAGCCGCCGGTGGCGGCGTGGACGGACATCAAGGTCGACGCCCAGCTTCTCGCCGAGTACCGATTCACCGACTACTTCGCGCTCAACTCGACCATTCGCTACGACCACTACTTCAGCGACACCGTCATCACGCCGGCGGGCGGGGGTGGCTTCGACGACCTGCAGTGGCAGAACTTCCAGGCTTACCTGGGGGCGCGACTCTTCTACTGACCACGGAGGCGGGCGGCG
>JBKJLX010000599.1:0-6773 GCA_046596645.1 Polyangiaceae bacterium | reverse complement strand
CCTCGCGCGTGAGCGGCAGTCGCCACCACGCGGCGAGCCGGCGGTCGTACTCCGCCTCGCCGAGCGGGACGACGTCGACCGCGACGGGGCTTGTCGCCACCACCTCGCGCAGGAACGCGGCGAAGCGCAGGATGGCCTGCGCCGCCTCCTCTCCTGCCAGGTGCGCCGCGGTGCGCTCCCGGGCGTCCGGCGCCGTGGCGAACGCCGTCGTCACGATGGCCGCGAGATCGTCGGGTGCGCTCGCGAGTTGCTCCGCGATGAGCTCCGCGACGGCGATGGTGAACGGCCGGCCGCGGCGGACGCCGCGGTCGAGGGCGGCGCTCGCCGCCTGGACGAAGGCGGGGAGCGCCGCGATGCGCGCGCCGATCACCGCGCGTGCTTCGGGCGTGGTCGAGCGCGCAGCGGCGTGGGCGAGCATGGCGATGGCGTAGGGGACCGCCTCCAGCCGCGACTCGGCCTGACCTCGCGCCGCGGAGAGGACCCGCTCGGTGGCGTGCGCGCGGATGGCCCATCCATCGATGGCGTCGTCCACCGTCGCCTGCGAGGTCGGCAGCGCGTCCAGCTCGCGCAGCACCGCGGCGCACCGCGAGGCCTCGGCGTCGGCTGCCTCGGGCGAGGGGTCGCGCAGGCGTGGCGCGGCGCTGGCGAGCCCGAGCGATGTCGACTCCTCGGGCTCCGCCTCCATCCACCCGTCGAAGAACCGGGTCGCGAGGGCGGCGAGGGCAGGATCGCGCGTCGCGTCGGTGTCGCCGAACGCGGTCATGGCCGGGTCGCGAGGTACACGACGAAGCGGCGGCTCCGCCGCGACGGGTGCTCCTTCTCGACGGTGAAGCCCGCGGCCTGGAGGCGCCGCGCGTAGCTCTCGTGGAAGGCCTCGGCCCAGATCGCGAAGACGCCGCCCGATCGCAGCGCCGCGAACGCGCGCTCGCACGAGCCAACGCCGTAGAGGGGGTCGTCGCTGCGCGTCGCCGCGTCGGGGCCCACGTAGAGATCGATGACGATCGCGTCCAGCGACGGCCTTGCGCGGGCGGCGCCGCGCAGCGCGTCGGCGAAGTCGCCCATCGCCACCTTGACCCGCGGATCGTCGACGGCGCCCGCGGTCAGCGCCGCGATGGGGCCCCGGCACCAGTCGACGATGACGGGGTTGAGCTCGGCGACCGTCACCTCGGCTGCGGCGGGGAGGGCGTCGAGCAGGGCGCGCAGCGTGATGCCCATCCCCAGACCGCCCACCAGCACCCGCGCGCGGCTGCGCTCCGCCACCCGCTCGCCGGCGAGGGTGCCCAGTGCGGTCTCCGACCGCTGGTCGAGGCTGTTCATCAGCACCCGCCCGTCGATCGTGATCAGGTAGTCACGCTCGCCACGGCGCTGCAGCACCAGCTTGCCGTCGGGCGTGGCCGCGGCGTCGACGGTGGTCCAGGGCAGGGCCATCGGCCGAGGCTCGGCTCAGGCCTCGGCCTGCAGCGCGCGCATCCACTCCGCTTCCTCGGCGCACATCGCCGCGGTCTTCGCGTGGGTCGACGCCAGCACCTCGGCCTTGGGGGGGTCGCCAGAGGGGTCGTGGTACGCGCCGAGGAGACCCATCGAAGCGATCCACTCCAGCTCGCTGAAACCGGCGCCGATCTTGCGCGCGAAGTCGGCGATGACCAGCGTGACCACCTTGAAGTGCGGCTTGAAGGGGAGCTGCAGGCTGCGCGTGGGCGCGCTCTCGCTGATCCACAGCTGCTCGGTGGCCGCGAGCACCTTGGCCGCCGCCTCGGGGTCCTCCAGCAGCATGACGACGACGTCGCCGACCATGTCCATGACCGTCGCGTCGCGCAGCGACGCGAGGCCCGGGCCCTCGTAGAAGCGCGCGGCGACCTGGCGAGGCACGATGGCGGCGCGCATCGACGCCTGGCCGGAGACGTTCTCCCAGATCGGCGAGAGGATCATCCCGCTCGACTCGACGTCCTTCCGCAGCGACAGCATCTGCAGGAGGATCGCGCGGGCGTCCTGGACCACCGCGTCCGCTGCGGGCAGATCGAAGGTCGCGGGGAGGTCGAGGAGCTTGCGCGCGGCGCCCGCGGCGAGGTCGGTGCTCATCGCCCCGACATATCACCTTCCGCCGCTACTCCCAGGTGATCTCGACGGTGCCGGTCTCGGTGCAGGGCGACCAGCAGCCGCCGCCCTGGCCGAGGAGCGTCTCCTGGTACGAGTAGGTCAGCACCCCCGCCGGGATCTGCCCGGTGATGTAGTGATCGTTCTGCCAGAGGCAGCCGTCGGGGCCGATGACCTGCTCGGTGCCGGAGAGGAACACCTCGCCGTTGGTCACCGACCCGGTGAAGGTGATCTGCCCCAGGGTCGCGGTGACGCTGCCGCCCTCGCACGGGTACTCGATGATGCCGGTGGAGCCGGCCTCGACCGGAAAATCGATGCAGCCGGGGTCGGAAGGCGTCGACCCGGTCACCAGCAGCGTCGGCGCGCAGCCGCCGACGTCGCAGTCGGCGTCGACGATGCCGTTGCAGTTGTCGTCGAAGCCGTTGCACACCTCGAGGATGTCGGGCCCCGGCGTGCAGCCTTCGCAGGTCATGACGTCGTCGGCGCAGGCGTCGTTGTCGGGGCCGTCGCAGGCCTGCCCGATGCCGAAGTCCTCGTCGGTGGAGCCGTCACAGTCGTCGTCGAGGTCGTTGCAGAGCTCGGTCAACGGCTCTCCGTCGCCCTCGCAGGGGCCGAAGAAGCCGTCGGACTGGCAGCGGCGGGCGCCCGGCGAGCACTCGCCGATGTCGCTGCCGCACGCCTCCTCCAGGACGCCGTTGCACGGCTTGGGAGGCTCCACGCCGCCGCCGCCCCCCCCGCTCCCGGCGTCGCCGCCGCCGGGGCCGGAGGTCGGGTCGCCCGCGCCCGCGCCGCCCTGTCCGTCGTCAACGCCCTCGCCGGGGAGCGAGGAGCGTGCGCCGCACCCGGCGAGCAGGAGAAGGAGGGCCGCCCAGCGCGTCGACGTCATGCGCGGCACGATCGCACCGTCGGCCCGTGGCTGCACGCCGTTCGAGGGTCGAGGCCGTGCTGCGTCGCCGCCGTGGGTCAGCCGCGCGACGCGTCCGGCGTAGCGAGCATGATGAGCGTGGAGATCGGCTTCTGCGCCCGGCCGGCGACGCGCCCGGGGAGGACGCGAACGGGAACCGGCGGATCGAGCTCGTACAGGTAGCCGCGCGTGGGCACGTCGACCTCGACCGTCTGGTCGTTCCACGTGATCGTCCGGTGGTAGCCGGCGTGCATCTTGCCGCGGCGAGCGTGGGTCCGGTGCTGGAGCAGGTAGCCGCTCAGGCGCAGCACCAGCTGGTTGTAGAGGCGGTGGCAGCCGTGGCTCTCCCCGCGCCCGATCGAGCGAAAGTCGACCGAGCCGTGGGTGCGGATCCCGTGGTCGTCCCAGAGGTTCTCGTCGCCGCGCTTCCTCGCCTCCTCATGGATGAGCATGGCCAGCCCGTAGGCGTTGCGGTGCCCAGGCTGGATGAGGTCGCCCTTCAGCACGTGCGTCCCGTCCTTGTTCTCGCGCAGGAGATCGGTCTCCGGCGTCGAGTCGGGCGGCATCCACGCGGGGGCGGCGACGATGCGGCGCCAGACGCGGTCGCCCACGTCGCTCTCCTTGTACTTGAGCGCGATCTCGCCCTCCTCGGTGCGCTCCTTCTTCCACCCGCCGATGGTCGTCCCCCAGCGGATGAGGGGCCGCTTGGTGGCGCCGTCCTTCGTGTACAGCACCAGGCTCGGCCCGCGCGCGCCCGGCAGCTGCTTTCGCGCCGCCGCGGCCTGGCCCGGCGTCTCGTAGAAAACGTCGCCACGGTCGATCTCCACGCTGAGATCCATCGTCGCCGTGAGGTAGGCGGGGTGCTCCGGGAGCGCGACCGCGACGCGCAGCGACCCCAGGCCACCCTTGCCGCGGGCGGCGACGAACGCGCGCGCCGCGTCGGGGCTGCTCCACCCCAGCTCGCGGGCCGCGACGTCGGTCGCGGCGCCCACCAGGTCGGGGGCCGCGTCGTCCAGCGCCTCCCAGGCGGGCGCGAAGCGCGACAGGTCCAGCTCGCGATCGACCACCAGCGCCCGCTCGCCCGAGGCGGAGCCATCCTCCACCAGCCCCGCCGCGTCGGCGACGCGCTCGCGCAGTCCCCGCAGCAGGCCGCGGAAGGCCAGCTCCTCGCCGCCCAGCGCGAGCGCGCCCAGCATATCGGCGTCGACGCCGGAGCCGACGATCATGTGGCGTCGGCGGAACGCATCGAGCCCGACCTGGGTCGAGCCGCTCATGGCACCAGATCCCGTCGACGGCTTGATCAGCCCCTCGCAGGCGAGCTCGGCCTGGATGGCG
This sequence comes from Polyangiaceae bacterium, assembly GCA_046596645.1. Lineage (GTDB taxonomy): Bacteria > Myxococcota_A > Polyangia > Polyangiales > Polyangiaceae > JBKJLX01. The sequence continues at coordinate 2,440 of JBKJLX010000599.1, read as the reverse complement.
CGCACCACCGGCCGCGTCTCGGCCGACCGCAGCACCGCGGCGCGCGAGGCGGCGTCGGGGGCGGTCGACCAGGTGGCGACGACGTCCAGCATCGGCGTGCGATCGACCGCGGCGTGGCAGGCCCTCCGCTTCTCGTCGACGAGCCGGCTCGCGAGCACGGTGAGGGTGGGGGCGATGCCGTAGAGGCCGAGGTCGGCGCCCGGCGAGCGGGCCAGCTCCAGGTACTTCGCGCGGTAGTCGGACGACTTTCCGGTCGCGGACTCGACGGCGAACACGCGCGGCGTCCAGCCGTCGGCGAGGTCGAGCACGGTGAGTTCGCGGGCCGCCACGTCCTCCACGCACACGACGCCGGCGGGCGACCCCGCGGCGTACACCTCGACCAGCTCGCACCCGGCGCGCGACGGCGCGTAGGGGCGGTGCTCGCCGGCACCCACCGCTGCGCCGGCCGCGCTGGCGGGCGCCACCGCCGCCGCCGTCTGCAGCGCCGGCTTCGAGGTCTCCTCGCCCTGGCCGTCCTCGTCGCAGCCGATGGGGGCGAGGGCGGCGGCGGCGAGCGCCGCCCAGGCGACGTGGAAGCGACGGCTCGAGGAGCGCGGAGACACGGAGACGGCGAACGCCATGCCGAGGACCGGTGCAGCCGACGTGCCGTGGTCACAGCCGGGGTTTCCGGCCGCAACAGGAGCCTGATCGCCGGGGGGCGTGCCGACGCCGACACCCGGCGTGGGCGGCGGGACACGGAGGGCGCCGGCCCGCTACGCTGCGCGAGCCCTCTCGTATGCCCATCGCCGCCGGCGACGTCCTCCTTTCCCGGTACCGAGCCGAGAAGCTCCGCGGTCGCGGTGGCATGGGCGAGGTCTGGTCGTGCTTCGACCTGGAGGAGCGCCGCAGCGTGGCGGTGAAGGTGGTGCTCGCCGAGCTGGGGAGCGAGGCCTGGGTCCGCCGCATGTTCCACGCCGAGGTCGTCGCGGTCGCGCGCCTGTCGCACCCGGGGATCGTCGACGTCTACGACCTCCTGCAGCTGCCCGACGGGGCGTCGCTCCTGGTCATGGAGTACCGCGTCGGCAAGCCCCTCGACCGCGCCTTCCGCGGCGGGCGGACCTGGGGCGACGTTCGCCAGGTGGTCGTGCAGCTCCTCGAAGCGCTCGCCCACGCGCACGCGCGCGCCGTGCTCCACCTCGATCTCAAGCCGCCGAACGTGCTCGTCGAGCGCGTCCCCAAGATCGTCACCACGCTCGTCGACTTCGGCATCGCCCGCATCCTCAGGCCGGGGCGCGGTGTCGAGACGTGGTTCGAGGACGGCTCCACCATGGGGACGCCCGAGTACATGTCCCCCGAGCAGTGGATGGGCGACGTCGCGCGCCTCGGTCCCTGGTCGGATCTCTTCTCCATCGGCGTGCTGGCGCACGAGATGTGCGCGGGCCGACTCCCCAACCAGAACGACGTGACGCAGATCGGGTCGCGACGTCGGATCCTCGAGCCGACGCCCGAGATGGCCCCGACGATCGACGGCGTCCCGCGCGACTTCATCGAGCTGGTCAACCAGCTCCTCGCGCTGGAGCCGACCGCGCGCCCGCAGTGTGCAGCGGACGTCCTGGCGGCGATGGAGGCGATGGACACGTCGGTGGTGTACGCGCTCCCGCCGCGGGCCAGCGCCGACGCGCCGCGCATCATCCCGCCGCCGCCCGACTCGAGCCCCGGCACCAGCTCCATCTCGCCCAGCGGGCGCATCGGGCCGGCGAGCGCGCGCTGGCGCGTGGGCCGGGAGGCGGAGGAGGCCTTCAACGCGGAGAGCGCGTCGCCCACCCCGGGCGCCTACGGGCTCTTCGGTCTGCGCGAGCTTCCGGTGCTCGGTCGGGTGGAGGAGCGGCGCGCCCTGTGGAACGCGGTGCGCGCGACCGCCGCGACCCACGTCGCGCAGGCGGTCATCCTCTCCGGGCCCGCGGGGACGGGAAAGAGCCGCCTCGCGCGCGATGCGGTCGAGCGCGCGCTGGAGCTGGGCCTCGCGCTCGAGCTGCACACCCACTGGTCGGCGGGCGGCAGCCCCGACGAGGGGCTGCGCGGGCTGGTCGAGAACGCGTTCGCGTCGCGAGGCAGTCAGGGCCCCGACTTCGAGTCGCGTCTCGGTTTCTTCGCGCAGAGATTTCAGCACCGTCAGGTGCTGAACGAAGAAGCATCGTCCGCCGAAGGCACCGCCTTCGAGGACGAGGCGCAGGTGCTCCTCCGCCCCGACCGCGACGCCGCGCCCGACGCCGGCCTGCCCCTGCGCGTCGCGACCGACGTGGTGACGCGCGTCGCGTCATCGCGCCCCGTCATCCTCCGCCTCGACGACATCCAGTGGAGTCGTGGAGAGGCGTCTCAATTGATCCGCGCGCTGCAGGCGGCGAAGCCCGCCTTCGGCGTCTGCATCGTCGCCACCGAGCGCAAGCACGACGCCTCGGGC
>JBKJLX010000490.1:0-4264 GCA_046596645.1 Polyangiaceae bacterium | reverse complement strand
GGAGCGGGCGCGCGATCGGCGGGTGGCGATCGTCGGTCTCTCCGCCGTGGTTGCGCTGATGCTGGGCGTCGCCAACGCGCTCATCCTGCCGCGGCTCTACCCGGCCTTCCACGCGGCGCTCCTCGCGCTCACCGCGCTCGCCGCCGCCTCCGTCACCATGGCCGCCGGGCGCGCCGGCCCGTCGATCGGCCGCGCTGGCGCGGCGCTGGGCGTGTTCGCGCTGGCCGCCGCCGCCGCGCCGCGCGCACCGGCGCGCCTCGCGCCGGCCGACAACGTACGCCGCGTGGTGTATGAGCGGGCACCCGCGCTGAGCCGGGCGGTCGAGCTCGCGACCCTGCTGGAGCCGCCCCCTCCGCTCGACGACGTGGAGCCGGACGGCGAGCGGGACCCCTCCGCGCCGACCATCGATCTGCAGGGGCGCGACGTGGTGCTGATCACCATCGACGCGCTGCGCGCCGATCATGTCGGCGCCTACGGGTACGGGCGACCGGTGACGCCCGGCATCGATGCCCTGGCGGCGGAGGGGGCGCTCTTCGAGCGTGCCTACACCGCGACGCCGCACACCTCGTATGCGATCGGCTCGCTGATGACGGGGAAGTACCTGCGGCCGCTGGTGCTCCTGGGGATGGGAGGCGACAGCGAGACCTGGGCCGATCATCTGCGCCGCTACGGCTACCGGACCGGCGCGTTCTTCCCGCCGGCGGTGTTCTTCATCGACCCCGAGCGACTGGCGCAGCTGGAGAAGCGCGATCTCGGCTTCGAGTACGTGAAGAAGGAGTTCGCGCCGGCGGCGGCTCGCCTGGACCAGGTAGAGGCGTGGGTCGCCAGCGCGCCCCCCGGTCAGCCCATCTTCCTGTGGGTGCACCTCTTCGAGCCGCACGAGCCCTACGAGGCGCGCCCCGGGCGGTCCTTCGGCGATCGCGACGTCGATCGCTACGACGCCGAGGTGGCCGAGGCGGACGCGGCGGCGGCGGCGATCATCGCGCGCGTCCGCCGCGATCGGCCTCGCGCGGTCGCCATCGTCACCGCCGATCACGGCGAGGAGTTCGGCGATCATGGCGGCTGGTACCACGGCACCACCGTCTACGAGGAGCAGGTGCGGGTGCCGCTCGTGATCTCGGCGCCGGGCGCCATCCTGCCGCGGCGGCTCCGGGCGCCGGTGCAGCTGGTCGACCTCCTCCCCACGATGCTGTCCGGGCTCCGCATCCCGCGGCCGGCGCGCCTGCGCGGCGATGACCTCGGCGGTGTGCTCGCCGGCGCTGGCGACGGCGCGCCCGGCTTCGCCTTTGCCGAGACCGACTCGATGGGGCTCATCGCCGAGGGCGATCTGCGGCTGGTCTGCGTGCGCCGCGCCGGCGCATGCTCCCTGTTCGACCTCGCCAGCGATCCGGAGCAGAAGCGCGACGTCGGCCCGCGAAGGCCCGAGGTGCTGGCGCGCCTCCGCGAACGGCTGCGGGCGATCGACGCGTCACACGGGCGCTACGAGCAGCGCGGCCTGCGCTCCGAGGGCAAGGGCTGGCCGGAGCCGCTGCGACGCGCGCTGGCCGGCGACGGCGACGCCGCGGTCGACGCGGCGGCGCTGCTCGACGACGCGGACGTCGCTATCCGTCGCAAGGCGGCAGAGGCCCTCTTCGAGCTGCACCGGCCTGAGACCGCCTCCTCGCTGCGGCTCGCGATCGGGCGCGACGACGACGAGGAGGTGCGGACCTGGGCCGCGCTCGGCCTGGTGCGAATGGGGCAGGGGAGTGGCCGTGCTCTGGAGGTGGTGCGCGACGGTGACCCGCGGATGCGTCGCCTGGCCGCGCTGGCGCTCGCCGAGTCGGGCGACCCGGCGGGGGTCGACACGCTGGTGGCGTGGCTCCGCCGGGCCTACCCCACCCCGAAGGAGCGGCGCGATCCGGAGCCGATCGAGCACGAGCGCACGCGGCAGATCGTCGCCGCGCTCGGTCACGTCCGCGCGGAGGGGGCCGTGCCGGTGCTGCTCGACGCGCTGCGCGACGTGCGCCTCAGACCCCACGTCGCCGCGGCGCTCGCGAAGATCGACGAGCCGGCGGCGCGCCTCCCGCTGGCCAGGGCGCTGGCCGTCGAGCGCTACCGCGACGCGCGCGTGGCGATCGTCGAGGCGCTCCTGCAGCTCGGCGCCGACTACGAGCTTCGCGATCCGCTGGTGTCCATGCTGGGCATGCCCGATCCCCTGCCGGGCGGGGTGGGCGCGGCGACGCGCGCCGATCTGCTGCCCCACGTCGGGGGCCCGCGCGAGGCCGAGCTGCGCCGTCTCCGGAAGTTCGCGACCAGCGGCGTCGCCATCGACGTCGTCGTCCCGGAGGCGCCGGACGGCGTGACGCCCGGGGGGGTCCGCGCGGTCTGCCGCGCGCGCACGACCGACGGCCGGCCTGGCGAGATCCGGCTCGGACGCCGGCTCAGGCCGCCGACCAGCCTCGAGAAGAAGGCGCCGGTCCCTGCCGCCGCGCCCGAGCTCGATCCCGAGCGTGCCGTGACCCTCCAGATCGCTGCGGGCGAGGCGCCCAGCGAGAGCTTCGCCACGCTCCCTCCCCGGCTCGGCGTTCGCCCCAAGGACCCCGTCTCCCTGGTGGTGTACGCCACCCAGAACGTCGCGGTGGACGCGTGCCTCCTGGTGCCCCTTCGGCCCGAGCTGCCGCCCCCCCCGCCCGAGCCGTGGGCACCCGCCCCACCCCTCTGATTTGCGGCACCGACAGGTGCTGCATCGGAGGGGCCTTGTTTCTTCGTTCCAGCGCCTGGCGGCGCTGAAATTGGACTAGAGTCCGCGCCGTGAGCCGGGACGACGACGACAAGGAGCGCGCCGAGGACGACGACCGCGCCAAGGTGCGCGACAGCGCTGCCCAGGGCGAGCGGGAGGAATCCACGCGCGGGATCGCCGAGGCGCTCGGGGTCGACGACGAGCCGGCGGCCGATCCCACCGAGGAGGGTGCTGCCGACGACGGGGCCCCGACCGAGGCGGCGGCGGCGGCGGCGGCGGTCAACCGCGCCTCGCGGCGACGAGGCCAGGCCCTCGAGCGCCGCCAGAAGAAGTCCGGCGTCGCGGCCGCTCCGGTCGAAGAGGAGGATTCCGACGTCGCCTCGGCCATCGCCGGCAGCAGGGAGCGCGACCTCCCTCGCGACAGGAACGCCCGAGCCAAGGAGCTCCTCAAGCGGCGCCAGCAGGCGGCATCGACGGTGCGACGCGGGGGCCCCAGCGGCCTCGACACCGGGGAGATGGTGCAGGACGCGCTCGCCCGCGGCAGCTCCGCCGCGGGCCGTTTCTTCCGCGAGAACCTGCGCTTCATCGTGGGCGGGGCCGCCATCCTCGCCCTCGGCATCGGCGGCTTCATGTTCTTCCGCTCGCGGGAAGAGGCGAAGGCCGGCTCCGCGACTGGCGCCCTCTCCGAGGCGATCGCGGCCGACCGTGGCCGCGTGATCAAGGAGGACAAGCGCCCTGACGAGGAGAAGCAGGCCGATCCGACGCGCGTCTTCTCCACGAGCGACGCCCGCGCCCAGGCGGCGATCGAGGGCTACCAGAAGGCCCTCACCTCGACCGGCGAGGCCGGTCCGACGACGCTCGCGCGGCTCGGCCTCGCCGGCGCCCAGCTGGAGAAGGGCGACGCGCAGGCGGCCATCGACACCTACGCGGCGGTCCTCGCGACCCCGCTGGCGAATGCCGACCTCGACGTGAAGGGTCGTTCCATCGAGGGGACCGGACTCGCCCAGGAGCTCAAGGGCGACCTCGACGGAGCGCTCAGGTCCTTCGATGAGCTCGCCAAGGTCGAGGCCAAGGGATTCGAGGAGCTCGGCCTCTACCACCAGGCGCGCATCCACACGCAGAAGGGCGACAACGAAAAGGCGAAGGAGCTGCTGAAGAAGGCCCGCACCCAGCTGACCAAGCCGGGCGAGGCGGGTCAGGCCTTTCCGTTCCTCGAGGCGGTCGTCGACGGCGCGCTCCGATCGCTCGACCCCACCGCCGCTCCCGCGCGGGTGCAGCTCGGCGGCGCCAAGGGCGACACCATGTCCCCGGACGAGCTGAACCGCCTGCAGGAGCAGCTGCGCAAGGCGATGGAGCAGAAGGGCGACGGACACGAGGGCGAGGGCGCCCCCGGCATGCCCGGGCAGGAGGAGCCGCAGTGAGCCGCCCGCTGGGCGCGGTCGCGCGGGTCGCCCTCGGGCTGGCCGCCCTCGCCCTCGGCGGCTCGTCCGGCGGCTGTGATGAGCTGCGTGGGTCGGCCAACCCCGAGGTGCCGCTCTGGGTGAA
>JBKJLX010000323.1:0-3927 GCA_046596645.1 Polyangiaceae bacterium | reverse complement strand
CGCGGCGACCACGCCCGCGGGTGAGGCGAGCGCCACCAGCGGGTCCATGGCGAAAGCCATCACGCCGCCGACGGCGGTGAGCAGGGCGCCGGAGAACACCCACATCCCGGCGTTCCCCACGAAGGTGAGCGGTGCCGAGGAGAACGTGACGCGGTCGCCCGGCCCGTTGAAGAAGCGGCGCGTGACCCCGCGCCGGACGGCGAGGAGCGCGCGGCCCAGCCACCAGAGACCGGCCGCGCTCATCAGGAGGCCGACGATCAGGGCGCGCATTGGAGCGAGCCATCGTACTCGGCTAGCGCGGCAAACGCGGGCGCGAGATCGGGGAAGACGCGCGCGACCTTGGCGAGCAGGTAGTCGCCTTAGGTGCCTCGCAGCGTGTGGACGCGCGCGCGATCCAGCGCTCGGCGGCGTCGTGCTCCGGCGGCCGCACCGCGGCTCCCGGCAGGGGCGCGATCTCCGCGTCGAACGCCGGATCGAGGAAGTAAGGCCACGAGGTGCGAGCCCGGCCGGAGACGTTGCGCACGCGGTGCGGGGTCGTTCGGTAGAGCCCGCTGGGAGGCGATCCAGCATGTCGCTCAGGTTGCACACCAGCGTGCACTCGATGGGCGGCGCCGCGAGCCAGCCGCCCGGCCGGCGTGGCCCCGAGGAGGCGCCGCGCAGCCTTCAGCTCCTCGATGGTTAGCTCCTGCACGCCGCGAGCATAGCGGCCGGCGTTTAGGGAAATCGAACCAGAAGAAGGCCCGGTCGTGCGCCTCGCGGCGCGAGCTTCAGGGGCCGGGGCAGGCCCCTGGGTGGCGGTCGAACGCCGCGGACCCGGCCGAGACGTGCTCGGGAGCGGCACCTCGCGGGTGAACTTCGTGTCTGTCCGCCGCGCGGCGGATGGAGCTCCGCGCCCGGACTTGCTCGTGACGACGACGTTGTCGAGGGCGAAGAACTCGCCGGTGATCCCTGGTGTCGACCGACGTGAAGGTCATCGTCTCGGTGTCGCCGGCCGCGACGAAGGTGAGCGTCTGGTTCCGCTCACCGTGACCGATGAAATAGACCGGCTCGGCGAGCTCGACGTGAGCGTGAAGAAGTCGGGCCGAAGCCCAGGCTGCCGTCCCATGTGCCGCCGATGTAGAGATCGAACGCGAGGTCGTACGTCTCGCCGGCGGTGAGGCCCTCGACCGTCAGGACCGTTGACGTCGTGATGGGTGAGGGCAGCCCGAGGTAGGTCTACTCGCCGCCCTCGTCGGTCTGGAGCACGCTGGTGCCGCTGATATCGAAGCCGCGGAATGATTGTTTGCCTTGCGAGCCGACTTCCCCAGGGATGTCTCGCCCTCGGCAACAACCGGAGGGCGCTTTCGCATGCGGTAGCTCTTGCCCTTGGTCGTGATCACCGTCGCGTGGTGGGCGAGCCGATCGAGGAGAGCGGTGGTGAGCTTCTCGTCGCCCGCGAAGACCTTGATCCACTCGGCGAAGGCGAGGTTGGTCGTGACCAGCACGCTCCCTCGTTCGTATCGCTCCGAGATGAGGCTGCCCGTCGTGCCTCACGCGCTGCGAGGCGTGACGGGCCACGGCCCGGCGCCAGGAGGAAGCGCCGTGCCAGCGGAGATGCGCCGGATTCCCGGCTCGTCACCTTCAGGCGGCGCGTCGCGCCGCGACGAACTTGCGGTCGAAGAGGCGCACCCGGCGCAGGAGCAGGTCGATCAGGAACACGCCCAGCGCCGCCCACACGAAGCGCGGCCACAGCTCCTCGTGGTAGGTCACCTTCTCGCCGCGCGGGTCGAACACCTCGGCGGTCGACCCGGGATCGATCGCGCCGCCCGTCGCCTCGGCGATGCGCGCCAGCGTCTCCCGATCGGGCTCGAAGCTTGCGTACTCCCGCGGGTAGGGGTTCGACACGTGGCCGTGGCTCACCGCCACCGTCTTGTCGCTACCGTCAGCCTCGACGCGCCGGTGATCGACGCGCAGGAGGAAGCTCCCGTAGCGGTCGAGCGGCGCGCGCACCTCGTAGCGACCGGGCGCGGTCTGCCGCATCTCGAGCTTCTTCTCCTCGCCGCCCGGCTCCGGACCGCGCACCACCAGCGTGGAGGTGAGCCCGTTCTCGAACCGCTCGTCGGGGGTGAAGGCGTCGACCGAGGCCCGCAGCTCGCCGCCGACGATCTCCGCCTTCATGTCGAGCTCGCGCTGGTGCTTCTGGCGCATGTGCTCGCGCACCAGCTGCCCCCAGAACTTCTCGAAGCCCGGCCAGCGCAGCCACTCCACCGCCCAGCGCGCCTTGACGTCGCTGGTCCACGCCAGCGTCCAGCCGAGGCCCACCCGCCAGCGCGCCAGGATGGGCTCGCTGGTCTCGCTGGTGAGCAGCTCCTGCGCCGGCGCCGGCTTCATCTGCGTCGAGACGTAGCCGTGGAGGAGCGGCGCGGTGCGCACGTCGATGCCCTTGAGGAATCCCGCGTCGCCGACCTGCGTCACCGGGAACCACTCCTCCACCGCGGCCGCGCGCGAGATCATCTCCGTCTCCTTGGTGAAGACGCGCGGCAGGTTGTTGGCGTCGGGGACCGCGTGGAACCGCCCGCCGCCGGTCTCGGCGATCATGCGCAGCATCTGCTCGTCCAGGTCGTTCCCCAGGCCGACGCTGGTCACGGTGATCGACTCGGAGAGCATCGACTGCACCAGATCGCGGATGCCCGCCGACGGCGCCTTGCCGTCGGTCAGCAGCACCACGTGCTTGCGCCGCGCCTGCACCACGCTGATGTCCTGGTAGGCCGCGTCGAGCGCCGCGAAGATCTCGGTGCCGCCTCCCGGCTGGATGCGCGCGATGTCGGCGTTGATCCGCGAGCGGTTGCGCGCCGGCTGGAACTTCACGTAGCGGGTGGGCTGGTTGTCAAAGGCGATGACCTCGACCAGGTCGTCCGGCGCGAGGACGCCGACCGTGGCCTTGGCCGCGGCCTTGGCCATCTCCATCGGCAGACCGGTCATGGAGCCCGATCGGTCGAGCACCAGCGCCATGGCGACCGCCGGCATCTCCTTCTTCTTCTCGTTCTCCATCCTCACCGGGAGGATCTTCTCAATGGGGGTGCGGTACCATCCACCGAGGCCGTAGCCGTTCTCGCCGCCCGCGAAGAGGAAGCCTCCCCCCAGATCGCGCACGTAGCGCTCGATCAGCTCCTGACCCCCGGTGCTCAGCGACTCCTTGGCGACGTCGCTGACGATGACGAAATCGTATCGCTCGATCTCCTTCAGCGTCCCCGGGAAGCCCACCGGCGGCCGCACGTCGACGTCGAACTGCTGCGCGGTGAGCGCGCTGGCCAGCGGGTTGGCATGCTCGGGTGTCCCCTCCACGTAGAGGACGCTGGGTCGCCCCGGCACGTCGATGGTCGCCGCGACCTTGTTGTTCTCGGCGAAGCGGTCGTGCTCCAGCTGGTCGAGCTCCAGGCCGTAGGTGACCTGCCCCGCGTAGCGGACCACGCTCTTCCACGTGAGCTCGTTGGGCCCGGGCTTCAGCTCGAGTGAGCGGACACCGTCGAGACCGTTGAGGGTCTCCCCCTGGTAGAGGCGGCCCCGCGCCTTCGTGGCGCGCGTCGCGTAGACGTTGGCCTTGACCTCGAAGGTCTCGCCGACCTTCACCCGATCGGGCAGCACCAGATCGCGGATCGCCACCTCGGGCGGCGCCGGGCGCGCGTAGGGCATGGTGAAGACGCGCACGCCGAGCTCGCGCGCGCGGTTCGACTCGGCGAGGGCGTCGCCGTCGGTCTGAACGCCGTCCGACAGCACCACCGCGCGCTTGACGTATCCGGGCGGGAAGAGGCCGTAAGCCAGCTGCAGCGCTGCCTGCAGATCGGTGCCCGCGCCCAGGTCCTGGCGCGCGCCCGGCGCCGCCTCGGCGGCCGGCGGCGCCAGGTGGGGCTCGGTGGGGACGGCCCCGCCCCCCCCCACCGGCTCGAC
>JBKJLX010000233.1:0-45634 GCA_046596645.1 Polyangiaceae bacterium | reverse complement strand
GTGACGCTCGACGAGTCGCTCCTCGACGCGGTGACCGGCCTCTCCGGCAGCGGGCCCGCCTACGTGATGCTGATGATCGAGGCGCTCGCCGACGGCGGGGTGAAGGTGGGCCTGGGGCGGGACGTGGCGCTGCTGCTCGCCGCCCAGACGGTGTACGGCGCATCGAAGCTGCAGCTGGAGACGGGCGAGCACCCGGGGCGGCTCAAGGACATGGTCACGAGCCCGGGAGGTACCGCGATCGCGGGCCTGCACACCCTGGAGTCGGGCGGCCTCCGGCGGACGTTGATCGACGCGGTGGAGGTCGCGTCGAACCGGTCGGCCGAGCTCGGGCGGCAGATGGCGGAGCGGCGGCGGGCGTCGAAGCCCTGAGAGCAACTCCGAGAGGAGCTGCGGCGGAGAACGGAGAGGCGAGGGACCATGCTTCGTGGGTTCGATGTGCGCTGGCTGGCGGGCCCGTTCCTCGTCGGCGCGCTGGCGGTGCCGGCGTGCGGCGACGTGGAGCTGGAGGAGGACTGCAGCGCCGGCCCCTGTGGCTCGGCGACGGTCACCACGCACGCGGTGGTGGTCGCCACCGCCACAGGCGGTGCGAGCTGCCCGTTCGACGACCGGGGCGGGCTGCCCTGCGACGTCTTCGCGGTGCTCGATGCGCGCTGTCACAAGTGCCACCAGGAGCCGCCGAGGAACGGCGCGCCCTTCAACCTCCTGTCGGTGGACGCGTTCGAGGGGTTCTACCCGGGGACCGACATCCCGGTGTGGCGCGCCGCCCAGAACGCGATCCAGGTGAACATGCCCCTCGACAATCCGTCGTTGAAGGAGAATTTCCCGGACGACGAGGCGATCTTGCAGACGTGGCTCGCCACCTGCGCGGACGACGGCGTCTGCCTCCGGGAGGAGGAGGGCGGGGCCGGGGGGACCGGCGGCGCACCGGGCACCGGCGGGGCACCGGGAGACGGGGGCGCCCCACAGGCCAGCGGCGGGTCGGGCTGACGCCCACGACCGGGCTCTCCGGTCCGGCGGCGCCGCCGCGCGCGACTGGCTCCGTCCACGCGGCCCTCGCCCTGGTGCAGGTGCTCTTCGGCCTGTGGCCGGTGGTGGGCGTGATCGCCCTGCGCGGCCTCAGCCCGCCGGCGCTGGTCGGCGTCCGCCTCGCGGTGGGCGCGCCGATCCTCGCCATCGCCGCCGGGCTCGGCCGGCGTCCCCTGCCCTCGCGGCGGGACCTGCTGCACCTCGCGGTCCTCGCCGCGCTCGGCATCAGCGTGAACCAGCTGCTGTTCGTGGGAGGCCTTTCGCGCGCCGGGCCCATCCACGCGAGCGTCCTCGGCCTGCTCATCCCGCCCTTCACCGTCGCCATCGCCGCGGCGCTGGGCCGGGAGCGACCGAGCGCGGTGCGCGTCCTCGGGGTGATGGTCGCGGTCGCCGGCGCGGCCATCCTGGTTCGGCCGGACAGGCTCGACCTGTCGCGCGACGCCGCGGTCGGCGACGTCATGCTGGTGTGCAACACCGCGGCGTACTCGGCGTACCTGGTCCTCGCGCGCCGCACATTCGCCCGGCTGGGTGCGCTCCACTCCATCGCCTGGGTGATGGTGCTGGGCGCGGTGGAGTCGCTGCCCTTCGTCGCCCTGCCACTCTGGCAGGTATCGTGGACCACCCTCCCCCCGAGCGTGTGGGGCGCGCTGGCCTTCGTCGTGGTGGGCGCGACCGTCCTCACCTACCTGCTGAACGCGTACGCGCTGGGGCGCGCCAGCTCGAGCGTGGTCGCCATCTACTGCGCGCTGCAGCCTCTGGTCGCGGCCGTGGCGGGGGCGGTGATGCTCGGCGTGACGCCGGGCCCCGACACCGCGCTCGCGCTGCGTCACAGCCAGGCGTAGGCGTGGCGGAGCGCCTCTCCCCCTTCTCGTTCGAGGGGCGCGCCGTGGGCGAGGAGCACGCCGTCGATGTCCCACGCCAGCATGCGGTCGACCTGCCGCCGCGCGACCTTGCGGTCGCGCACCATGAAAGGCTCCATCCACCCCGTGCCCGGGGCGTCGTTCTTCATGAGCCGAGCGACCAGGCGCGTGGCCTGCGAAGGGTGGGTGGAGAGGTTGATCATCGCGTCGGCGACGACGAGCGTCCGACTGTGGCGGTGGAAGAAGTCGACCTCGTTCTCGCGACGCGACGAGAAATAAACCTGGTCGATGTCGTCCGCCCAGATGGGGTGCGGCTGGTCGCCGAGCACCTGCGTCCACCGCAGATCGGATCGCTTGAGCTCGAGGCCCGGGCACGCGGCGAACACGGCCCTCGGGTAAGCCTCCATCCACCCGCCGACGTGCAGGTGATGGAAGATGCTCGGCGCGACGACCGCCAGCACCTCCTCGCCCAGCGCGTCGACCGCGGCGCGCGTCGCGGCATCGAGGGCGACCGGTGAATGGACGAAGAGGCCGCCCGCGCCGAGCTTCACGATCGTCATCCGCGTGCCGGTCTCGACGCCGAAGAACCGCGCCGGACGCGGCGTGGACAGGACCCGTTCGCGGAACGCGTCGAGCATGGCGACACCCTAGCAGTGCCGGTCGCCCGCCCTGAGCCGCCTCGCTCGTCATTCCCCGCAGCCGGCTCCAGAAAGCACGACGCCCCGGCGAGGTGCCGAGGCGTCGTGGTCGCAGCGGGGCTGTAAGCCGGGTTCTGTCTCCTCCTCTCGTCGCCGAGGGGAAGGAGGTGATCATTCGTCTAGGCGAACCGTCACCGGTTCGCTCCAGCAGCCTACCCGGAGGCTCGGGCGGGCCGCCCTCTCGCTCCCCGCTCTTGCGAGCGAGGAGCATCGCCTCCCTACATGGCCTTGCTCCGGGTGGGGTTTGCCGTGCCGTCCTGGTTGCCCAGCACGCGGTGGGCTCTTACCCCGCCGTTTCACCCTTGCCGCGAGTCCCGAGGGCATCGCGGCGGTCTGCTTTTCTGTGGCACTTTCCTCGAGGTCACCCTCACCGGGCGTTACCCGGCACCCTGCCCTGCGGAGCCCGGACTTTCCTCCCGCGCGCGCCGCCGACCGGTGAAGGACGGTGGAGCACGCCGGCGATCACCCGCCCTGCTGCGACAGCCTCGTCTTAGTCACCGAGGCGGCGGCCGTCGAGCGACGCCGCGCAGAGGCAGCGCGAGCAACGGCCCGTCGGCGGGTCGAACGGTCGAGGCGCCCGCGCCCGCAGACACGCCTTCAGTGGAGGGTGCGGGGGGGCGGCGGGGGCGGTTCGTCCCCGGCGGCCGGGCCGAGATCGGGGGCTGGGCCCGCGTGGTGGTGCACCATGCGGAAGAGCCCGTCGGGCTCGCGGACGAACGTGTTGGTCGCCAGCACCTGGGCGTTGATGCGCTCACCGCTGGCCTGCTCCAGCGCCAGCTGCTCGACCAGGACGACCCACCCCGCATCGCCGCCGACGAAGATCTGGGGGCCCCGCAGGCGGAACCGAGCGCTCTTGGTGCCGCGAAAGATGCCCTCCCACGAGGCGAGCACCGCGTCGCGGCCGACCAGCAGCGCCCAGCCGGGGTGGATGCAGGTCACCGGGCAGGACGACGCCCACGCCTCTCCCATGCGCTCGAGGCTCTTCGCCTCGAACGCCGCGTAGAAGAGGGCGTTTGCCTCGGCGACGGCGCGCTCGTCGTCGCTCACGCTCGACCTCGGCGGGGCCCTGGCCGGCTCGAGAGGAGCCAGCCCGGACCGCTCCCTTTCAGACCGAGAACGACGAGCCGCACCCGCACGTGCTCTTCACGTTCGGGTTGTTGAACTTGAATCCCGAGGCGTGGAGGCCGTCGACGAAGTCGATCTCCACACCGTCCAGGTAGAGGTAGCTGCGAGGGTCGACGTACATGAGCACGCCTTTCTCCTCGAAGCGCTCGTCCTCCTCCGCCGGGGTCTCCTCGAAGAAGAGCTCGTAGGAGAACCCGGCGCAACCGCCGCCCACGACCGCGAGGCGCAGGCCCTGCCCATGCAGGCTCTCCGACGAGGCGATCTCGGCGACCTTGGCGGCGGCCTTCTCCGTGATGCTGATCATGACTTCCGTGGCTCCTTGGTGACGTAGCGGAACTTAATGCAAGCCCGCCACAGGCGCCAGGGTCAAGCCTGTCTCAGGGCTCCTCGAAGAAAACCGAAGAACGCGTCCTCGGTGGAGCCCCCCGGGGGAAAGGAGTCGAGCTGGAAGGGCGAGCTGGAAGGGCTCGGCGAGCGTTCCGTCCTCCTCGTCTCTCAGGAATCCCGCGACGAGCACCCCCGCCTTGCGCCGGAACAGGGCGCCGTTGCTGCCCTGACCCATCGGCTGCGCGTGTCGAAGCCCAGAGCGAGGAGCGGGGCCCCGGGCCCGATCCGGGCATCGCCGATGGTGACGCTCCCCCCGTTCGCGACGAAGGGCGAGGCCGCGGCTCCTCCGGCCTCGTCGGGAGCGCCGCCCCGCCGGAGACGGAGCCGGTGCCGGTGCCGCCGACGGCGCGCAGCCCCACCAGGAAGAGCTGGCCCGTCGTCGACAGGCTCATGCGAGCCACGAAGGCGCTCGATGCCCCCTGGCTGAGGACGTTCGCACCGTTCTCGTCGCGCAGCGTCCCGCTGAAGAAGCGGCATAGTCGTCGTTGTCGCCGGCGTAGCGGACGAAGGCGCGCCGCCGGCGCACAGCCCGACGCCCAGCGTGCCGCGCCGTCGCACCGCGGGGCCACCCTATCACCGGGCGGACGAAGCGCCGGCGCTCGACGACGCCCAGCCCCGTCGATCAGGGGAACGAGCCCAGTCCCGCGAAGGTGTCCTGGGCGAAGCCATCCCAGTCGACCGCGGGGTCGAAGCTGTCGGCGGCGTTGGGGTCGCCCTCCACCAGCACATCCTTGCGTCGCAGCGTGTTGTCCGCCGTGCTGACCAGGCCGCTTCCCCATTGCGAACCGGGGTCGACGCCGATCTGTCCGACAGCGTCGATGATGACACCCATGCACTCGAGGGTGACGGCGTCGTCGCCATTGAAGTTCAGGTTGCCGCTCTTCTGGTCCGCGAACGCCTCGATGGGGAACGGGAGCTGCGGGTCCCCCGAGGTCTCGGTGAGGACGTGCACTTCGAGCGGCTGCAGGCTGCCCTCCAGCCCGATGATCACGGAGGCGTCCGGACCTCCGTTCGCGTAGATCCGCACCGAGCAGGTGGCCGCCGCGAGGTCGATGGCCACGTTGCCGTAGTTGAAGATCTCCACCGCCTTGTTGTTGCTCGACCCCTCGACGTACTCGCTGAAGAAGATGCGCGGTCGGCAGACGGTCGCGAGGCACTGGTCCGAGTCGCAGTCGGTGTCGATGGCACAGACCTGGCCGAGGAGGCAGTCCCTGGTGCAGACCCCGCCGCAGTCCACGTCCGTCTCCCCCGGGCTTGCGACGGTGTCGGTGCACGACGGCTGACACGTGGTCGCGCAGTCGCCGCTGATGCAGTCGCCGTCGACGGCGCAGGTGTCCCCGTTGACGCACGGGTCGCAGTCGGGGCCCCCGCAGTCGGCGTCGGTCTCCATCCCGTTTCGTGCGTTGTCGTCGCACGCAGCCTCGACGCAGGTGTTGGCGTCGCTGCAGTTCTCGGGGCAGTCGTCGTCCGACAGGCACTCGACGCAGGTGCCTGCACCGTCGCAGAACGCGCCGCCGTCCTGACTGCAGTCCTGGCCCTCGGGGACGTCGTCGTGGTCGGGCACGCCGCTGGCGCACACCGACACGGTGCACTGGTTGCCGTCGTCCTCGGGCAGGTCGGCGTCGTTGGCGACGGTCTCGATTCCACCGGCGCCGTCGCAGAGAAGCCGCAGGCAATCTCCGTCGGTCTGCCGGGCCACCACCACGCCCTGCTCGAGATGGATGACGCTGCAGGCCGCGTCATCGCACGAGCGCACCGCGCAATCGGTGTCCTCGCCCGGGCAGTCCTCGGCCGTCTGGCACCCACCGCCGGTCGTCACGGTCCCCGTGACGCCGCTGCTGGCCGTCGACGTGGTCGTGGACGTCGTCGCGTCGGTGCTCGTCGACGTGACGGGCGACCCCGGCCCCGTTCCGCCGTCACCGGTGCCGCCACCATCGCTGCTGGCGCTGCTCCTGGTGCTGCTCGTGTCATCCGGCTCGCCGCCCGCTCCGAGGAGGCCCTCGTCGTAGACGGAGCACGCGGCACCGAGGCCGACCATCCCCGCGAGACATGCCATGGCGATGAAGCGAGGACGCAGCATGGATCGACCCTAGCCCAGGGCGGATCCCGCCTCAAGCCGCGGGCCCATTCGCGACGCGGCCGTGCGTGCCCCCGGCGGCGCTCGAGCGGCGGTCAGTCCGGGCCCTGGAGATCGGCCTGGGCACGTTGACGAACACCCGCCCAGAGGCCGGCTCGTCACGCACGGGAGGGCGGGCGCACCATGGCGGCCGCTGCCGCCGCGTCCGGATCGTAGGAGAGGTTCGGGCCCAGCGCCTTCTCCGTCTCCTTGAACGACAGGCCGCGCCGCGCGGCGTAGTCCTGCACCTGATCGCGACCGACGCGGCCGACCGCGAAGTATTTCGCGCGCGGGTGCGCGAAGTAGAGCCCGGCGACGCTCGCCGCGGGCGTCATGGCGAAGTGCTCGGTGAGGTCCATGCCGATCCCGCGCGCCCCCAGGACGTCGAACAGGTCGGCCTTGGGCCCGTGATCGGGGCATGCCGGGTAGCCGAGCGCGGGCCGGATGCCGTGGTAGTCCTCGGCGATCAGGCGCTCGACCGGGAGCGGCGGGTCCTCGCCGTGGCCCCACGTCTTGCGGACGCGCTCATGAAGCCGCTCGGCGAAAGCCTCGGCCAGCCGGTCGGCCAGCGCCTTGACCAGGATGGCGGAGTAGTCGTCCTGCTTGACCTCGAAGCTCTTCGACAGCGCGGCGGCGCCGAGGCCCGCCGTCACGGCGAAGGCGCCGACGAAGTCCGGGGGGCCTCCCTCGGGGGCGACGAAGTCGGCCAGGCACAGGTGCGGCGTGTCGCCCTCTTCCCCTGGGCGCGCGCCCTTCTTCGCCAGCTGCTGGCGCAGCATGGGAAAGCGGACCAGTTCCTTCGAGCGCGAGGCGTCGGTGAAGAGGATGATGTCGTCACCCCGGCTCGCCGCCGGCCAGAAGCCGTAGGTCGCGCTGGCGGTGAGGAGCTTCTCGTCGATGATGCGCGCGAGGATCGCCTGCGCGCCCTCGAAGAGATCGCGCGCTGCCGCGCCCATCTTCGGGTGCTCGAGGATCGAGGGATATCTGCCCGGCATGTCCCAGGCGGTGAAGAGGAACGTCCAGTCGATGTAGCGCGCGATCTCGCGCAGGTCCTCCGACTCGATGACGCGCGCGCCGAGGAACGGGGGCGGCCTCGGCGGCTCGGCCGCGAAGTCGACGCGCAGGCGGTTGCCCCGCGCGTCGGACAGGGACACCAGCGGCCTCTCCTGCTTGTTGGCGAAGAGCTTGCGCAGGCTCTCCTGGTCGACGCGATTCGCCTCGGCGAAGGCGGACCGCTTCTCCTTGTCGAGCAGGCTGGCGACGACGTTCACGGCGCGGGAGGCGTCGAGCACGTGGACCACCTCGTGCGAGTACTTCTGCGCGATCTTCACCGCGGTGTGCTGGCGGCTGGTGGTGGCGCCGCCGATGAGCAGGGGGATGTTCATGCCCCGTCGCTCCATCTCCATCGCGACGCCCACCATCTCGTCGAGGGACGGAGTGATGAGGCCGGAGAGGCCGACCGCGTCGGCGTTCTCGCGGATCGCCGCGTCGAGGATCTTGTCGGTCGCCACCATGACGCCGAGGTCGACGACGTCGTACGAGTTGCAGCCGAGCACCACGCCGACGATGTTCTTGCCGATGTCGTGGACGTCGCCCTTGACCGTCGCCATGACGATCTTGCCGTTGACGCTGACGGCGCCGCCCTCGCCCTTCTCCTTGGCGGCCTCGATGAACGGCGTGAGGTAGGCGACGGCGCGCTTCATCGCCCGCGCGCTCTTCACCACCTGGGGGAGGAACATCTTCCCGTCGCCGAAGAGGTCGCCGACGATCCTCATCCCGTCCATCAGCGGGCCCTCGATCACGTCGAGCGGCCGCGGCAGCTTCACCCGCGCCTCCTCCGCGTCGACCTCGATGAAGTCGACCATACCGTGCACAAGGGCGTGGGCGAGCCGCTTCTCCACCGGCGCGTCGCGCCAGGCGAGATCGAGCTCCTTCTTCTTTCCTTTGCCCTTGACCTGCTCCGCGTACTCGACGAGCCGCTCCGTGGCGTCGGGGCGGCGGTTGAGGATCACGTCCTCGACGTGCTCCAGCAGCTCCTTGGGGATGTCCTCGTAGACCACCAGCTGGCCGGCGTTGACGATGCCCATGTCCAGCCCGGCCTTGATCGCGTGGTAGAGGAACGCCGAGTTCATCGCCTCGCGCACCAGGTTGTTGCCGCGGAAGGAGAAGCTCAGGTTGCTGATGCCGCCGGAGATCTTCACCCCCGGGCAGCGCTCCTTGATCAGCGCCGTCGCCTCGATGAAGCCCTTGGCGTAGTCGGCGTGCTCCTCCAGCCCGGTGCCGATGGCGAGCACGTTGGGGTCGAAGACGATGTCCTCGGGGGGGAAGCCGACCTCCTCGGTGAGGATGCGGTAGGCGCGCGAGCAGATCTCCACCCGACGCGCGGTGGTGTCGGCCTGGCCCTGCTCGTCGAACGCCATGACGACCACGCCGCAGCCGAAGCGGCGGACGATGTGGGCGCGCTCCCGGAACTCGTCCTCCCCCTCCTTGAGGCTGAGGCTGTTGACGATCCCCTTGCCCTGCACGCACTCCAGGCCGGCGCGAAGCACCGACCATTTGCTGGAGTCGATCATGATGGGGAGCGTCGCGATCTCCGGCTCGGTCGCGACGATCTTGAGGAACTTCTGCATCGCGGCCTCGCCGTCGAGCATCCCCTCGTCCATGTTGACGTCGAGGATGTTGGCGCCGCCGCGCACCTGATCGAGCGCGACCTCGATCGCGGTGCCGAAGTCACCGGC
Source organism: Polyangiaceae bacterium (assembly GCA_046596645.1). Taxonomy (GTDB): domain Bacteria; phylum Myxococcota_A; class Polyangia; order Polyangiales; family Polyangiaceae; genus JBKJLX01. The sequence goes on along the minus strand of JBKJLX010000233.1, from coordinate 36,684 downwards.
CTTGATCAGCTCCATGAAGCGCTTGGACCCGGTGACGTTGGTCCGCTCGCCGATCATGACGAAGTTCGTCTCCGGCGTGATGGTGAGCGGCTCCAGGCCGGCGAAGCGGGTGAGCCTCGGCGGCGTGGGGATGGGGCGGATGGGCTTGTTCGCGACGGCGCGCGCGATCGCCATCACGTGCTCGGGCGTGGTGCCACAGCAGCCACCGACCAGGTTCACCAGGCCCTCGGCGACGAACTCCTCCAGCAGCTTGGCGGTGGCGGCCGGCGTCTCCTCGTAGTCGCCCATGGTGTTGGGCAGGCCGGCGTTGGGGTAGCAATGGACGTAGGTCCCCGCCATCTTCGCGAGCTGGGCGACGTAGGGCCGCATCTCGTGGGCGCCCAGCGAGCAGTTCACCCCCACGGTGAGCGGCCGCGCGTGCTCGACGCTGGTCCAGAAGGCGTCGATGGTCTGCCCGGACAGCGTCCGACCCGACTTGTCGACGATGGTCGCGCTGATGAGGATGGGGATGCGGAAGCCCAGCTCGGCGAACACCTCCTCGATGGCGAGGATGCCCGCCTTGCAGTTGAGCGTGTCGGTGATGGTCTCGAGGAGCAGCACGTCGGCGCCGCCCGCGATGAGGCCCTTGGCCTGGTCGGCGTAGGAGCTGCGCACCTCCTCGAAGGTGACGTTGCGCGCGCTGGGGTCGGCGACGTCGGGCGACATCGACAGCATGCGGTTGAGCGGCCCCATCGAGCCGGCGACGAAGCGCGGCCTGTCCCTGGTGGAGTGGCGGTCGGCGCTGCGCCGCGCGATGCGCGCTCCCTCGAGGTTGAGCTCGTAGGCGAGGTCCTCGGTGCCGTAGTCGAGCTGGGCGATGCGCGTCGCGGTGAAGGTGTTGGTCTCCACCATGTCGGCGCCGGCCGCGAAGTACTCGTCGTGGATCTCGCCGACGACGTCGGGGCGGACCAGGCACAACAGGTCGGTGTTGCCCTTGAGATCGGTGCCGTGCTTGGCGAAGCGCTCGCCGCGGTAGTCGACCTCGGTCAGCATGCGCCGCTGCACCATCGTGCCCATCGCCCCGTCGAGGACGAGGACGCGCCGGGCGAGGATCTCCTCCAGGGCGTCACGGCCCTTCTCGGGCAAGGTCGCCGTCTTGCTGCTCATTTCGCGGCGGTTTCCCACGGCCATCGGTCCCGGTCAATCGCACCCTGGGGCCCGCGGCGGCCGGTACACTCGCTCTCGATGCTCCGCCTTCACGTGCTCGCGCTCGCCGGTCTCGTCGCGTCCGTCGTGGCCTCCCTCGCGGCCTGCGGTGACGACGCAACGACCAGCGGCAGCGGTGGCGGTGGCGCCGGTGCGGGTGGCGGCCCCGGGCAGGGCGGTGGCGCGGCGCTGACCATCCCCGAGGGCTGCAACCCCATCGCGGCGGACGCCGACTGCCTGGTCCCCTACCCCTCCGACGTCTTCCTGGTCGAAGACGCGGCGATGCCGAGCGGGCGGCGCGTCGTGGTGCCCGAGGTCGCGCGCACCCTCTACGACGAGCGGCCGGTGGACCTGACCGCCCTCCACCCCGCCGACGGGTTCTCCTGGCAGGCCCCGCTCCTCGCCTCCTTTCCCGGTGGAGTGGACGCCGCAGGTCTCCCCTCGCTGCACGACGCCGCCGACGTCTCGACGTCGCCAGCGAGCCCCATCGCGCTGGTCGACGCCGAGACGGGAGAGCGCGTCGCCCACTTCGCGGAGGTCGACCCGCGCGGCGAAGACGACGCGCGGCGGGCGCTGGTGATCCGGCCGCTGACGCGGCTCCTCCCCTCGCGCCGCTACGTGGTGGGCATCCGCGGCCTGATCGGCCAGGACGGCGCGGCGGTCCCCACGCCGGCGGGCTTCGCCGACCTGCGCGACCACGGCGGGGCCGGCCACCCTGCGCTCGGCGCGCTGGCTCCCCGCTACGATGCCGAGGTGTTCCCGGTGCTGGAGGCGATCGCGCCTCGCGGCGAGTGGCAGCTGGGGTGGGACTTCACGACCGCCAGCGAGGAGAACCTGCGCGGTGACATGCTGCGCATCCGCGAGCTCACGCTGGCCGCGCTCGAGGACGAGGGGGGCGCGCCGCCGTTCTCGGTGGACGACGTGGTGCCCGGCGCCCAGGGGACACCGGTCGGCGTGCGCGTGAACGGGACCATGACGGTGCCGCTCTTCCTGGAGGCCCCGGAGCCGGGTCACCTGCTCCACAGGGCTGGGGACGGCCGGGTGGCGGCGAACGGGACCACCGAGGTGCCGTGGAGCCTCTGGATCCCGCGCAGCGTCCTCGAGCGCGAAGCCGGCGCGGCGCCAGCGCGCCTCCTCCAGTATGGGCACGGCTTCTTCGGCACGCGCGAGGAGGTGGAGGACTACCCGATCGAGCTCGCCGAGGAGCACGGCTTCGTGGTGTTCGCCGTCGACTGGTGGGGCATGGCCAGCGAGGACCGGGGGGAGATCGTCTCCGGCATCAGCGCGCGGCCGGAGGAGACCATGCGGTTCACCGATCGCATCCACCAGGCGATGGCGAACCAGCTGGCGGTGGCGGCGCTCGCGACCGGCCCGCTGGCGAGCGCCGAGGAGCTCTCGATCAGCGGCGAGCCGGCCTACGAGGCGAGCCACCTCTACTTCCACGGCAACAGCCTGGGGCACATCCTGGGTGGCACCTACGTGGCGCTGGCGCCGCTGGTGGAGCGAGCGGCGCTCGGCGTCGGCGGCGCGAACTTCTCGCTCATGCTGTTCCGCGCGCGACCCTTCGCGGTGTTCCTGCAGTTGCTCGGCATGCACGTGCCCGACCCGCTCGATCAGCAAAAGTTCGGCGTGTTCGCGCAGTCGAGCTTCGACCGCATGGACCCCGGCTCGTTCATGGACCTGGTCTCCCACCAGCCGCTGCCCGGCAACCCGGAGTCGCGCCAGGTGCTTCTCCACGCGGGCATCGACGACGCGTCGGTCACGCTGCTGGCCGCCGCGTACCACGCGCGAGGGCTGGGGCTGCCCTTGATGGAGCCCTCACCCGCGGAGGTGGCCGGTCTGGAGACGGCGAGCTTCCCGGCGGAGGAAGGCTTCGTGCTCTTCGACTTCGGCCTCGACCTCGACCTCGTCGAGACCGCGAACCCACCCGATGGCGACACCATCGTCCACGACGCGGTCCGCAACTCGGCGGAGGCCAAGGCGCAAGTGTCCGGGTTCCTCCGCGAGGGGGGGGCCATCGAGCAGACGTGCGACGGAGCGTGCGATCCGGAGTAATCTGCAGCGCATGAACACCCGGCAGTTTGTCAGTCAGTTCGCCCTGCTTCCGCTCGCCCTGGCGAGCCTGCACTGTGGCGACGACGGCGGCACCGAGGGCGACGGCGGCAGCGGGGGAACGACCGGCGCGGTCACGACCGGCGCCGGCGACGGTGGGGCCGGGCCCTCGGTGACGGTGACGGTCGGAGCGGCCGAGGGTGGGTCCGCCGCGCAGGGCCAGGGCGGCGAGGACGTCGCCGCCGCGTGCGGCGACGGGACGCGCGACGCCGGCGAGGCCTGCGACGACGGCGGCACCGAGAGCGGCGACGGTTGCACCGCGACCTGCGAGACGGAGAGCGGCTGGGCCTGCCCGGTCCCCGGGGAGCCGTGCGTCTACACCATCGAGTGCGGCGACGGCGTCATCGGCGGGACCGAGACCTGCGATGACCAGCAGGACGAGCCGGCCGACGGCGACGGGTGCACCGGGGAGTGCCAGGTCGAGGACGGCTGGATCTGCCCGCTGGTCGGGGCGTCTTGCGTCGCCGCGGCCTGCGGCGACGGGTTTCTCGCCGGCCAGGAGGAGTGCGAGGACGACGACGAACCGCCGACGAGCGGCGACGGCTGCAGCGACGCCTGCCAGCTCGAGCCCGGGTTCAAGTGCGACGACGTCGGCGCGCCCTGCGAGGCGACGATCTGCGGCGACGGCGTGGTCGAGGGCAGCGAGCAGTGCGACGACGGGGACTTCGACCTCGGCGACGGCTGCGGGGTCGAGTGCAAGGGCGAGCCGATCTGCGAGGGCAGCGGCGCATGCACCACGGTGTGCGGCGACGGCATCAAGCTGCCGGGCGGTGACGAGGCGTGCGAGGACGGCAACACCGAGGCCGGCGACGGCTGCTCCCCGGAGTGCGAGGTGGAGCCCGGCTTCGAGTGCCAGGACGTGCCGGTGATCCCCGACCCCTTCGTCCTTCCCATCGTGCTGCGCGACTTCCCCGAGTCGCACCCCGACTTCGAGGACTACAGCGGCGCCCTCGACGGCATCGTCGAGAACCTGCTCAGCGTGGACGGCAAGCCGGTCTACGCGCTGGAGGGCGGCGTCCCCGCCGACACCAAGGTCACCAGCAGCGACACTTTCGACCAGTGGTACCGCAGCGTCGACGGCGTCAACCAGACCTTCGTGCAGGCGCTGACCTTCACCGAGCTGGTGGGCGGCGAGCTCCAGTTCGCCAGCAGCGACTTCTTCCCCGTCGACGGCCTGGGCTACGGCGACGAGGGCAACCTGGGCGGCAACGACGGCTTGCCGCACAACTTCCACTTCACCAGCGAGGTTCGCTACTGGTTTCAGTACGCGGGGACCGAGCGCTTCGACTTCAGCGGCGACGACGACGTGTGGGTCTTCGTCAATGATCAGCTCGCGCTCGACCTGGGTGGCGTGCACGGCGTGCTCGACGACGGCTTCGATCTCGACGCGACCTTCGCCACCGATTTCGGGCTCGAGATCGGGTCGATCTACGAGATCGTCGTCTTCCAGGCGGAGCGTCATACGACGCGCTCCAACTATCGCCTCACGCTCTCCGGCTTCGACAACGCGATCAGCGAGTGCACGTCGGTGTGCGGCGACGGCATCAAGACCCCCGACGAGGCGTGCGACAACGAGGACGAGCCCAACGACGGCGAGTACGGTCACTGCACCGGGACCTGCGGCTTTGGCCCGCGCTGCGGCGACGGCGAGGTGCAGGAGGACTTCGAGGCGTGCGACGACGGCGTGAACCTGAGCCCCTACGACGGCTGCGCTCCCGGCTGCCAGCTCGGCTCCACCTGCGGCGACGGCGTGGTCGACTCCGCCTTCGGCGAGGACTGCGACGACGGCGACAACGACGGCGGCTACGGCGAGTGCGACGAGGGCTGCGTCCTCGGGCCGTACTGCGGCGACGGCGACCGCGACGCGCCGGAGGAGGAGTGCGACGACGGCAACTCCGACAACGGCGACGGCTGCAACGTCGACTGCACCGACTCCGGGGTGAACTGACGGCCCCTCAGGGCCGGGGATCGAGCTCGAGAGACCACCCTCGCGGGCGCTCGCTGCCGATGGGCAGCGTCCGCAGGTGAGCGCGGATGGCGTCCATCCTCGCGCGAGTGGCGGCGGAGACGGTGGGGATGGCGACGCGCTTCGATGCGGACTCGTCAGCGGCGCGGAGCGAGGCGTTGTCGACCAGCACCGGGCCGCCGGTGTTCTCGATGTAGAGGCAGACGCCGATGCTCGAGGCGGAGGCCGCGCCGCGCAGGGGGCACCAGCCGTCCTCCGGCTGGATCGCAACCTGGCCGCCGAGCTGGCCGCGGACCGAGAAGTCCTCGCAGCTGAGGACATAGACGTCGACACCGGTGCAGCTCTGATCCTCGAGCGGCTTCACCCAGAGCTCGCCGGTCATCGGCGCGCGATCGGGGGCGGCGGTGCCGCGCGCGAGGAGGACGCCCCCGCGCGGGAGGACGCCGCAGCGCAGGCCGCTTCGGCAGAGACCGCCGGTCTCCGCGAGCAGCATGTTCGAGCCGTTGGCGCCGTAGAAGTTCCAGCCTTGCTGACCTGGATTGCCGGTGATCGACAGCTCGAAGTCCCCGTCGCTGAGCAGGTTGCCCACCTGATCGCCGAATGGGTTCGCGATGAAGACCTCGCGCACCGGCGTGCCGGCGCCGCTGCTTGCAACCGCGGTCGACGCGCTCGCCGTGGAGGCACCGGCGGCACCGGCGCCGCCCTCGCCGCCCTCGGAGGGGGCCGGCGCGAGCTTCTCCTCGCCGCTGCAGGCCGCGAGACCGACGGCGCAAGCCAGGGCGGCGAGGACGACGACACGCGGCGACGACCCGGGGCTCATCGGCTCGACTCCGGATCCGGGCGCAGGTTGGCCCGCACCCAGGCGAGCGCCGCCTCGTGGATGGTGTCCTTCCCCGCCATCAGGTCGGACTGCTTCTGCAGCACGATCTCGTCCGGCACCACACCGTGCCCGAGCAGCGCGTCACCGCCGCTGGAGATGGTGTCGCCGGTGGCGAGCTGGAAGGAGAGGCCGCCCCAGTAGTTGAACTGGAGGAACGTCGAGAAGGCGCCGGCGCTGGGTCCGGGTCCGAAGAGGCGAACCTTCGGCGCGCCCTTCATGCCGTACGGCAGATAGTCCGATGCAGAGCCCTCGCGGTGGAGCACCAGCGCCACCGGAAGGTCGGGCACGTGCTGGTCGGACCCGACGCGATACCGCGAGTCCGCCGGGTAGGCCTCGAAGAGCGCGATGCCCTCCTCCGCGGTGCCGGGACCGTCGTAGCCGGCGCTGGAGATCACCAGCGGCAGTACCGCGACGTCCCCCTCCGGGCGGACCAGCTCGGTCATGTACTGCGGGGCGTCGATGGTGCCGCCGTTGCCGGCGCGGTGATCGAGGATCACGCCGCGCGCGCCGTCGCGCCACTGGTTCACCGCGCCGCGGATGTTCGAGTTCACGTACCCCATGGGGTCGCCGCCCCCGTAGAGGTCGTCCCACACCATGCCGAAGATCTTCTCCTCCGGCTCGGTGTCGGCGACCTCGCCGCGGAAGATGTCGCCGTAGACGTAGTGCGTCGTCGGGTCGGGGCCGTCGTTTCCCAGGTGGTAGAAGGGCCGGTTGTCGCAGGCGACGTCGGCCCCACCCTCGCCCGGGACGAGATCGGCGACGGCGATGGTGTCGGGCGCGCTGCAGCCGCCCTCGTCGTCGCAGCGGAGGACGGTGAGGGTGAGCGCGTACTTCAGCATCAGCGAGCCGCCGGCCCAGGTGGGCCCGCCCAGCGCCTCGGCGAGATCGGCGAAGGAGTCGGCGTCACTGGCTATGTGCCAGCTCCAGTCGACGTCGACCAGGCGGCGCGCCCATTCGATGGGGTGCAGACCATCGACCGCCAGCAGGCGGTCACCCGCGCGGAGGCCGGCGGAGTCGGGGCCCACGTGGCTGACCAGGATGTCGGCGTAGCGCGCGTCGCGCGGGAAGAGGTCGTGCGAGAGGTCGGCGTCTCCCTCCACGAAGCAGGCGTTGATGCGGCCGCGCGGCGTCACCTCGAGGACGGCGCTGCTGGCGCCGGTGTGCCAGTCGTGGAGCCGCCGCACCGCGGTGCCGAAGCCGTTCCAGAACTCCCAGGCCGTCTCGGCGTCGGCCATGCGGTCGACCTCGAGCAGCGCGGCGGGGAGATCCACGGTGCGCGTCTTCCTCCCGCCGAAGAACGTCTCCAGTCGGGCGCGGAACGAGGCCAGCATCGCGTCGCGCAGCTCGCCCTCGGGGAGCGGCGGCACCGCGTAGCGACCGATGCGACAGGTGCCATAGATGCAGATCCCTTCATCTCCGCAGACCGGGTCGCGCACGCCCTCGCAGGCGGTGGGCAGCGTCGGCTCGCCGGAGGGGACGATCTCGAGAGCGTCGATCTCGACGCCCGCGACGTCGGCCAGCTCGGAGACGCGCATGTAGACGACCGGCGCCAGGTCGCCCTCCACAGTGAAATCGTTGGTGGCGAGCTCGACCCAGCCGTCGCTCGTCGTCCTCCCGGTCGGCGCCATGCGCACCGGGACGCCCTCGCGGCTCGCCTCCGGCGGATACCACACGAACATGCGCGCCCCGAGGCTGCCGTGGCGCATCCACACCGTCGCGCGGTAGGAGCCGACGCCCGGGGGCACGTCGACCACGAAGCGCTCGGGGCAGTTGCCGGTGTCGTCGAGGACGATGAGGTCGCCGCCGCTGAGCGCGTCCTCCCGCGACTCCACGCGGTAGTGCACCGCAGCGAGGCACTCGGCGTCGGTGTCGGGCGGGGCGAACGTCTCCGGATCGCCGAACTCCTCCAGGTCGACGGCGTCGGCGTCGCCGACGTAGCGGCCGAGCTCGTCGAACTCGCCGGCGAGCGCGATCGTGGGCCACGCGCCGGCCAGCGCCAGCGAGAGGCCCAGCGAGAGGCCCAGCGTGAGAGCCACGGAGAACAGCGGCGCGTGGGCGAGGGTGGCAACCCTGGACCTCATGGCCGCGTCCGCCCCGGGCGAGCGAGGCGCAGCTCGCGTCGCTCCCCGCGACCGAAGCGATCCATCTCTGCACGCAGCGGATCAGGCCGACCCTCCTGCGGGCCCCGGCGCCTGCGGATGCCCTCCCGCGCCGCGTCGAGACGCGCCGCGAGCGCGGCGCCGGGCACCCAGGCGCCGATCCGCGCGACGCGGCGTCCGTCGGCGTCGCTGGCGCGGCGGAGCACGATGTCATCCGCGATGGCGCCGGAGCCGGTGCCAGGCACCCCGATGTAGACGAAGCTCTTGGCGTCGCGCTGGGGGGCGACGACCTCGTAGCGGCACCATCCGTCCCCGTCCGGCTCGACCGTGGTGGGCGGGACTGGCGCCTCGAAGGCGTCGTTCACGATGCCGTCGGGGAGCAGCACGAAGTCGATGGTGTTGCAATCCCCCGCGTCCGGCTTCACCCATCCGCTGACGTAGAGGTCGGCGACCGCGCTCGACATCCCGATGCCGAGGATCGACCGGTTCGGCGGGATGCGCGCGCACTTCAGGCCGGAGCGGCAGGTCGGACCCACCACCGGGTTGCCGAGCGTGAAGCCGAACCCCTCGCTCCAGCCGTACTGGTCGGCGAAGGCGGACTGCCACTCGAAGTCGCCGTCCCAGAGAAGGTTCTCCCTCTCTTTCACGTTGCCGAACGGGTCGCGCTGGAAGACCTCGCGCACCGGCTTGGCAGGCGGGGCGGGCGGGTCGGGCAGGTCCTGGCCGGTCGCCGCGCTGGAGGACGCGCCGCCGCTGCCGAGGCCCTCCGCTGGGGCGACGCTCTCCTCGCCGACGCACGCCGGCGCCGCCAGCGCACCGAGCAGGGCGAGCGCCGACAGCAGAACCGGCGAAGATCGAGCGAGGCTCATGGCGTCACCTCGTCGTCCTCGCGGAGCCACGCCAGCGCGGCCTCGTAGATGGTGTCGCGCCCCGCGACGAGGTCGGACTGCAGCGGCAGCACCACCACGTCCGGCTCGACGCCGTGGCCGTTGAGCGTCTCGCCCGAGGCGACGAAGGTGTCGCCGCTGGCGACGGTGTAGCGAAGGCCGAGCCAGTAGCCGAGCGTGAAGCGGGTGGAGAAGGCACCGTTGGTCTCGTACGGCCCGAAGATGCGCGCGTTCGGCGCGCCCTTGAAGCCGAGCGGCAGCCAGTCGCTCGCCGAGACGTCGCGCGTGATGAGGAGCGCGACCTTCACGTCCTCGCCCTCGGGCGACGCGGAGCCGACGAAGTTGACGAGGCCGCGCTGCTTCGCCTTCTCGAAGATCTCCCGGCCCTCTTCCAGGGTCGGGCGCTCGTCCTCCGCCCGCTGACGATCGACGTACGCGTCGCTCGGGCGTCGCTGGAGGAAGTAGTCCCAGAGGAGGGACGGCGCGTAGAGGGTGCCGCCGTTGCCGCTGCGGTGATCGAGCATCACGCCGCGCGCGCCCTGCCGCTCCCAGGTGCCGATCCAGTCCTTGAACGGACCCCCGACGCCGTCGTTGCCGTCGCTGGTGTAGAGCGACTCCCACTCCAGCCCGTAGAGCCGCTCCAGCGGATCGGTCTCCAGGAGGAAGCCCCCGTACACGCCCGCCCCCTCCGATCCGTGGTTCGCCGGCGAGGCGGCGAGGTGGCGCAGCGGCCGGTTGTCGCACTGGACGCCGTCGAAGGTCGCGTCGGCGGCGAGGAACGGCGCCGCCTCGGCGAGATGGATCGTCTCCACCTCGCCGCAGGTCGCGGGCTCTTGGTCGTCGCCCGGCTCGCAGCGGACGACGTCGATCGTCTTCGCGTAGCGGGCCATGAGGCCGCGGAGCTGCTCGGCGAGCTCGGCGTACGTCTCGTGGTTGGAGATGGTGGAGAGGGACCAGTGCAGCGACACCAGCGACCGCGCCCAGGCGATGGGGTGGAGCCCGTCGACGGCGACCAGGCGATCGCCGCGGTCCATGCCGAGGTTCCGATCCGAGCCGCCGTGGGAGACCAGTACGTCGAGGTACTCGGGATCGCGCGGGGCCACGTCGTGCGTCGCGTCGGCGTCGCCCTCGATGAAGCACAGCGAGATCGGCCGCTGGTTGCGCAGCCAGAAGTCCGCGATGGTGCCGGTCCCGGTGTGACCATCGTGGAGCCGGCGCACCGCGGTGCCGAAGGCGTTCCAGTACGACCAGCGATCGGTGGCGACGCGCATCTGCTCCAGCGCGATGCGCGCGAAGGGCAGGTCGATGGCGCGGTTCTCGAACGGCCCGAAGATGATCTCGAGCCGCGCGGCGAGGTAGCTGGCGACCTCGTCGCGGTTCTCGGGGATCTCCGGGACCCAGCCCGAGACGTCGGTGCACGTTCCGTAGAGGCAGGCAGCGCCCGGCGGGCAGTCGCTGCCGTCGACCACGCCGTCGCAGGGCGAGCCCAGGCCGCTGGTCCCCTCTCCCGAAGGGAGCTCGGCCGGCGTGAAGTCCGACACGCCGGTGATCTCGAAGGCGTCGAGCTCCGCGGCGGCCGCCGCGAAGATGCCGAAGCGCACGTCGGGGGGCCCGCGGTCCCCGGGGGGATCGCGCCCGTCGATGCGTACGTTGGCGGCGAGCTCCATCCACCCGTCGCTCGTCATCCTCCCGGTGGGGAAGAGCTGCGTGATGGTGTCGACGCCGAACGCCGGATCGCCGTCGACCACCTCGACCTCGACCACCGCCTCGCCCTCGCGCACCCAGGCGCTGGCGCGCCAGTGCTTCGCCACCGGCGGCAGCGAGACCCGCACCGAGAGGCCGTCGTAGACGCCCAGCGTGAGCACGTGCCCGCCCTGCAGCGCCGTCTCCGAGGGCTGGATGCGCGGGTCAGGCGTCTCCCCCTCCGCCAGCTCGTCGGGCTCGAAGCCGAAGGTGACCTCGGCATCGACGGCGGCAGCGTACGTCCCGTCCGCCGCGAAGTCGCCGGCCGCAGCGGAGCTCGTGACCGACCCAGCGGCAGCGGCCAGGGCCGCGGCAACCAGACCCACGGCGACGAGAGCGCGGGCGCGGCACGACATCGACCGAGGGTCCTACCCCGACGCCGGGGCTGCGGAAAGGGCGGCCCGGTGCCGAGGGACCTACAGCGCCACCTTCCGTCGGGAAGGCGGGTCCGGTACCCGTCGCCTCGTGATCGTCGCGACCTGGAACGTGAACTCGATGGGCGCGCGGCTGGAGTTCGTCCTCCAGTGGCTCCGCCTGCGCCAGCCCGACCTGGTCTGCGTGCAGGAGCTGAAGCTGGAGGACGCGGCGTTTCCCCACGCCGCGCTGGAGGCCGACGGCTACTCGGCGGTGACCCACGGGCAGCTGGCCTGGAACGGCGTGGCCGTCCTGGTGCGGAGGGAACGCTTCCCCGGCGGGGCGGAGGTGGTGCAGCGAGGGCTCGCCGGCTGCGAGGACCTCGGCGCGCGGCTGGTGACGGCGCGCCTCGGCGACCTGCTGATCTCGAGCGTGTACGTGCCCAACGGCAAGACGGTGGCGCACACCGACTTCCAGAGGAAGCTCGCCTGGATCGAGTCCCTGACCGCCGACGTCGAGCGCGTGCACGCGGCGCACGGCGGACCGGCGATCGTCGGCGGCGACTTCAACCTGTGCCCGGGCGATCTCGATTCGTGGGACCCCGAGGGCCTGCGCGGCCACATCTTCCACACCGACGAGGAGCGGGAGCGCTGGCGCGCCCTCCTCGCGCGCGGGCGGCTCTTCGATGTCTTCCGCGAGAAGTACCCCGAGGAGCAGATGTTCTCCTGGTGGGACTACCGCGCCGGCTGCTTCCACAAGAAGCAGGGGCTGCGCATCGACTTCCTGCTCGGAAACGCCGCCGTCCGCGACCGCACGACCAGCGTGACGGTCGACCGCGAGTGGCGGAAGAAGAAGGGCGACCTCACCCCCAGCGACCACGCGCCGGTGATCGCCCAGCTGGAGCTCTGAGCGGCGTCAGCCCGGCGGCGCGTGCTCGGCCAGCACGTCGCGGAGGTAGGCGCGGAGCATGCGCTTCGTCTCCTCGATGAGCCGGGGGCTCGTCGCGTCATTCACCCGCGCGGCGGAGAAGAGCATGCCGCTCACGGTCTCCACGACGACGGTGGCGACGAGGGCGCGCGTCTTCCTCGGCAGCTCCGGCGCGAACCGCACCATCAGCTGCTCGGCGCGGTCGGCAAAGGCGCGGTTCAGCTCGAGGCCCGCGGTGATGAGCTCGCGCGTCACGCGCCCGTGGAGCCACACCGCGGAGAACGCGGGCTGACCGCTGGCGAGCGCCCAGAAGGCGTCCACCGTCCCGTCGAGGATCTGCTCCCACGTCGCGTCCTCCGGCAGGCTCACCGAGACCGCGGAGTCGAAGAGCGCCTTCACACGCTCCAGGTACCGGCTGGATACGGCGCCGAAGAGCGCGCGCTTGTTGGGGAAGAACTGGTAGAGGCTGCCGATCGACGCGCCGGCCTGTATCGCGATCGCCTCGGTGGTGGCGACGTCGTAGCCGACCTCGGCGAACACGAGCTCCGCTGCGTCCAGGATCGCCTCGACCCGGGCCTTTCCGCGATCCTGGGTGGGGACGCGCCGCAGGGCCGGGGGGCGCGTCCGAGCCTGCCTGGCCACGCCCGCTTCTATCGTGCGCGGCGCGGGGTTGACAAACATGAGGACATCCTCACATTCTGCCGGAGAACATGAGGGCAGCCTCACATCCGAGGTCGCCCTCCTCTCCTATCCGTCCCAGGAGCCTGCCGTGACGCAAGCCGCGCCCGTGAACAGCTCGATCCGATCCCGTGGCGCCGCCCGCGCAGAGCCGCGTGCGTGGCGCGGCCCCGAGGGGCACCTCTTCTCCGGCAACATCTGGGAGGCGTGGGACGACCCGCTGAAGCTCTTCGTCGAGAGCACGCGCGATCACGGGGACTACGTGCGGTTCCGCTTCGGGTGGATGACCTATCACCTGGTCAACACCCCGACCGCGGTGCACCACCTCCTGGTCGAGAACGCCCGCGGCTACGTGAAGAGCCGCAACTACGCCGGCCTCAAGCTCCTCCTCGGGCAGGGCCTGCTCACCAGCGAGGGTGACTTCTGGAAGCGGCAGCGGCGCCTCGCGCAGCCGGCCTTCCACCGGCAGCGGCTCAGCCGCTTCGCCGAGCAGATGGTGGCAGCCACCGCCGCCCACCTCGATCGCTGGGAGAGAGAGCTTCAGCCGCAGCGCCCGGCCTTCGATCTCCACGGCGAGATGATGCGGCTCACCTTCCGCATCGTGGGGGAGACGCTGCTGTCCAAGGACGTGGACGGTGAGGCGCGCGCCTTCGGCGACGCGCTCAACGTCGCCCTGAAGTGGACCAACGAGTACGTCGAGTCGGTGGTGAAGGTCCCGCCGTGGGTGCCGACGCCGAGCAACCGCCGCTACAGCAAGGCCGCCCGCACGCTGGAGGGGCTGGTCGACGCCATCGTGGCCGAGCGCCGCGCCGAGGGCACTGTCGCCGAGGGAAGGGGCGCCGGGCGAGACGATCTCCTCGCCATGCTGATGGAGGCGAAGGACGAGGCCACGGGCGAGACGATGAGCGATCGCCAGCTGCGCGACGAGCTCATCACGCTGGTGCTGGCCGGCCACGAGACCACCGCCAACTCGCTCTCCTTCACCTTCGAGCTGCTCTCGCGGCACCCCGACGTCGCGCGGCGCGTGCGCGCCGAGGCGGCGGAGGTGCTGGGCGATCGCGATCCGACCCTGGCCGACCTCCCGCGAATGCCCTACGTGAAGGCGGTGGTGGAGGAGTCGCTCCGCATGTTCCCCCCGGCGTGGGTGGTCGAGCGCGACGCGCTGGAGGACGACGTGATCGACGGACACCCGGTCGCGAAGGGCTCGACGGTGGCGGTGAGCCCCTACGCCCTCCACCGTAACCCAGCGCTCTGGGAGAACCCGGAGGGCTTTGACCCGGAGCGCTTCCTCCACCCCGACCCGGCGCGGCCGAAGCTCGCCTACGTGCCCTTCGGCGCCGGACCGCGCATGTGCATCGGCAACGCCTTTGCGATGATGGAGATGCAGCTCGTCGTGCCCATGGTGGCTCGCCGCTTCCGCCTGGAGCTGGAGCCGAACGCACGGGTGGAGCTCGACCCCTCGGTCACCCTGCGGCCGAAGGCGGGTGTACCGATGCGGCTGCGCCCGGTCTGAGCCGATCCCGCGCGCGGGACCGATCATTTCCGGCGCCGTCCGGTGCTGGAACGGAGAGGCGATTCCCGGTCGAGGACGGACGATGCTGGCCGTCCGTGGTAGCCATGCGCGTGCCGCCAGTGCCTGCAGGGCCTCCAGGGCTTCCAGCGACACCCGCGGCGCTCGCTCCCGTGCGCGACGCCGCGATGCGGGGCCTGGGGTGGATGCTGATCGCGAACGTCCTGTTCGCGGCGATGACGGTGTTCGCGCGTCTCGCCTCCCACCACGCCAGCTGGATGGAGGTCGGCATGACCCGCGCCGGGGTGGGCGCGGCCATCGCCGTCGCCCTGGCCGCGCACGGCGGTACCACGCTGAGGACGCGGCGGCGCGGGCTCTCGTGGGCGCGCTCGCTGTTCGGGACCGGCGCCATGCTCTGCACGTTCTACGCGCTCGGCGCGCCCGACCTGCCGGTGGGCGACGCGGTGACGCTCGGCGCGACCGCCCCCATCTTCATCGCCCTTCTCAGCGGGCCGTTCCTCGGCGAACGACCGGGGCGGATCGTGTGGGTCGTCACCCTGATCGCGTTCAGCGGCATCGCGCTCATCGCTGGGCCCCGCTTCGCGGCGGGCGGGTTCTCCGCCGCGGTCGCCCTGGGTGCCGCCGGCTTCTCCGCCTTCGCGATGATGTTCCTGCGCCGCATGCGGTCGGGGGGCGCCGAGGCGGAGAGCGTGGAGGCGATCACGCTCCACTTCTCGCTGGTCGCGCTGGCTGTCCACCTGGCGCTCGCGCTCCCGACCCTCGTCGTGCCATCGAGCGTCGGCCTGGGATGGCTGATCGCCACCGGCCTCGCCGGCGGCTTCGCGCAGATCGCGATGACGCGGGCCTACGCGCTCACCGAGGCGGCGCGGCTCGGCGCCGCGAGCTACGTCGGCACCGTGCTGGCGCAGCTCGGGGCGGTGCTGTTCCTCGGCGAGCAGCCCGGCCCGGCGCAGCTGCTCGGTGCCGCCCTGGTGGTCGGTGCCGGGGTCGCGCTGGCGGTCGGAACGTCACGCGGGGCGAGGCGCGCTGGACGGTCGCGCTGAATCGCCACACCCCGACCTACCCACGGAACACACCTGAAAATCTCGGCCATGAGCGACGCCTACAGGGTCGCACCTGGTACGTATCCTGCCATTTGAGCCGGTGCGAGGGACTGGACGGTCCCGCCCCCGCGCTGGCTCCGCGGGGTCCTAAAGGGGACGGCGCGGGGCGTCGCGGCGACGGCACGGCACCTGCTGGGCGACCGGCCCAGGAGGACGTGATGAAGCTTCGAGTGATGCTTGCGCTGATGGCAGCGGCCCCGGCGGCCCTCGCGGGTTGTGGTGGTGGCGGTGCTGCGGACGGTGACGACGGCGCAGGCGGCGGCGGTGAGTCCTCGGCGGTCGGGGCTGGCGGTTCGGTCCCCGGCGGTGGCGAGGGCCCGCAGTGTGCTCCCACCCCGATCCCCGAGATCGAGACCTGGGAGACCCGCATGGTCGACTGGGAGGCGCAGATGCACTGCGACGCACTCGCCGACGCGCCCGACGCCGGGACCCCGGAGCTCGAGGCCTTCATCGCCCGCACCGACTACGACGCCGTGCGTGTCTACACGCAGATCGCCGACTACACCGGCGACGCCAAGTGGGACGAGTGCGCGGCGCGCGCCACCGCCGTGTACCGCGACCGCTACGTGCTCCCCGAGCAGGGCAGCATCGTCGCCTACTGGAACCACAGCGGCGGGCTGGCGATGGAGGCGCTGGACAAACAAGACGCCTCCTCCGCCGAGGCGGTGAAGCTCCTCGCCAAGAACGGTGACTACTGCTCCGACGAGGCCGAGGGGGACACGGTCGACCCGCTCTACAGCCGGGAGAACGCGAACTGCCTGTTCGCCCTGGTCAACGCCGAGCGCCTGGGCGAGCCGCGCCGGGAGAAGCTCTACGAGTTCTACGAGAACGCGTACGGCCACATCGACCAGTGGTTCGTCTCCCGCAGCTACGGCTACTACGAGCCGTTCATGTTCGCGCTCACCGCGGAGTCACTCATCCACTACTACGACCACATCGACGGCGATCAGGAGGTGGTCGACGCCATCGTCATGGGTCTCGACATCATCTGGGACGAGGCCTGGGTCGAGGACCAGGGCGCCTTCCGCTACTCCACCGACGAGGACGCGGACGAGGACGGCAAGGACCTGAACCTCATCATCGCCCCCGTGTTCGCCTGGGCCTACGAGCGCACCTGCGAGCCTCGCTTCCTGGAGCGCGGCGACAAGGTGTTCGCCTCCGGCGCGAAGAACGCCTTCCTGGGCGACGAGGAGACCGGCGAGGGCGCCAAGCAGTTCAACCAGAACTTCCGCTGGTCCTTCGACTACGTCCGCCTCCGCAGCGGCGGCTGATGCTCAGTCTCGTGGGAGCGTGACGCGTCGGTGACCTTCTGCGTCCGTCATTCCAAGGATCCGTTCGACAGGCTGCTCGTCGCGCAGGCCATGGTTGGTCAAGACTGACCAAGGCAACGTCCCGGCGCAACGCTGCTCATTTCGAGGAGCGACGGCGGAGAACCCCGCGGACGGCCTCGAGATCGAGGTCGACGCCGCGGAGCGCCACGGTGAGGTGGTAGACGAGATCGGCGGCCTCCTCCGCCGCGCGCTCGCGATCGCCGTCGGCGAGGGCTACCAGCAGCTCCGCCGTCTCCTCGCCGATCTTCTTCAGGCGCAAGTTGCGATCGTCGAGCAGCTTGCGCGTGTAGGAGGCGGCGTCGCCGGGCGCCGCAGCGGCCCGCGCGGCGACGATCTGCTCCAGCGCGCGGATGGCGTCGCCAGGCGCGACGTCGCCGAAGCAGCTGCGGCTGCCGGTGTGACAGGTTGGTCCGGCCGGCGTGCAGCGCGCCAGCACGGCGTCGCGATCGCAGTCGGCGACCAGCTCGACGACGCGGAGGAAGTTGCCGCTGCTCTCCCCCTTCTTCCACAGGCGGCCGCGACTTCGCGAGTGGAAGTGCATGAAGCCGGTCTCGACCGTCTTCTCCATCGCCTCGCGGTCGCTGAACGCGACCATGAGGAGGGCGTCGGTCGCCGCGTCCTGCACGACGACGGTGACGAGGCCGCCCGCCTTGTCGTAGGCGAGGCTGCCCACGTCGAGCATGACGCTCACCGCGCCCGCCCGCGGATGGCCGCTGCCTCTGGAGCACCTGACGGTGCTGCGCTTCCGTCGGTGGGGACGCCGAGGCGATCGCGGAGGACGACCGCCAGCGCGGCGTTGGTGGCGATGGCGCCGTCGCCGAACGCCGTGGCCGCGCCGTTCCAGTCGCTGAAGACGCCGCCGGCCTCCTCGATGATCGGCTTCCAGCAGGCCGCGTCCCACGGCGCGAGACGGCCGTCCGTCATCAGCTCGGCGCGCCCCACCGCGACCAGGTAGTAGCCGAAGGCGTCGCCCCAGGTACGCGAGATGCGCGCTGCGTCGGCGAGGTATCGCCAGCGGGGGACACAGTGGAGCGCGTCGGGGAAGCGCTCGTCGGTGGTGAGCACCGTCGCCTCTTCCAGCAGGGTGACCTCGGACACCGACGCGTCGCCGGCGCCGCAGATGCAGCCCTCGCCGGGCGCGGCGGCGATCCACTCGCCGGTCGCCGGAAACGCCGCCGCACCGGCGAGCACCACGTCACCCTCGACCACGGCGATCAGCGTGCCCCACAGCGGGACGCCGGCGAGGTAGCTCTTGGTGCCGTCGATGGGGTCGATGCACCAGCGGCGCTTCGCGCCAGGGTTCGTCTCCCCCAGCTCCTCGCCGAGGATGCCGTCATCGGGGAACCGCTTCTCGAGCCAGTTGCGCGCCGCCTGCTCGGCGTCGCGATCGGCGGCCGAGACCGGCGAGCCGTCGGCCTTGCGCAGGGCCCGCAGGCGCCGCCCCCGCAGGTGATCCTGGAAGTGAGACAGCGCCACCGAGCCGGCCACCGAGGCCAGCTCGCGGGCTGCGTCGCGCAGCGATCCGGGGGAGCTCATGGTCGATTGGACTCCTCGCTCAGCAGCCGACGGTGCTGTTCCTCATCCAGGCGCACCTGGACCCCGGCGCGCGCCATCTCGAGCTTGAGGGCCGACGCCGACGTCGTCCCGTCGTGGAGGATGCCGGCGACCAGCGCGGCGTCGGCGCCGCGCGCGAGAGCGTCGACCAGGTGCGAGGCCTCGCCGGCGCCCCCCGAGGCGACCACCGGCACGGTGACGGCCGCGGCGACCGCCGCCGTGAGCTCGAGATCGTACCCGGTGCGGGCGCCGTCGCGGTCGATGCTGGTGAGGAGGATCTCTCCCGCCCCGCGGCGCGTGCCGTCCACCGCCCACGCCACCGCGTCGAGCTGGGTCGGCTGCCGGCCGCCGTGGGTGACCACGCGGTAGCCGGAGGGGATCGCCTCCGACGGTGGCTCGGCGCGCGCGTCGATGCTGAGCACCACGCACTGGGCCCCGAAGCGATCGGCGATCTCGGTGAGCAGCGCCGGGCGCCCCACCGCGGCCGAGTTGACGCCGACCTTGTCGGCGCCCGCGCGCAGCGCCGCGTCGGCGTCCCCCAGGGTGCGGATGCCCCCGCCCAGGGTGAGGGGGACGAACAGCACCTCGGCGGTGCGGCGCGCCACGTCGAGCATGGTGCGGCGCGCCTCGGACGTGGCCGACACGTCGAGGAACACGATCTCGTCGGCGCCCTCCGCCTCGTAGCGGACGGCGAGCTCGGCGGGGTCGCCCACGTCGCGCAGGCCCTTGAACTGCACGCCCTTCACGACCCGGCCGCCGGCGACATCGAGGCAGACCACCAGCCGGCGGAACATCGCCGTCACGGCGGAGTCTCCTCGCGCTCGATGGTCCACGCGATCGAACCCTTGGTGCTGAAGAGCGAGCCGCCCTCGGCCATCGCGTCGCGCAGGGCGAGCCCGACCGCCTTCCACCCGGCCTCGATCACGTGATGCCGATCGTCGCCCGCGAGGACGCGCACGTGGAGCGTCGCGCCGAGGTGCTCGGCGAACGAGCGCATGGCATGGGTGTGGAGCTTGTTGGGGACGCCGCCGGCGAACCAGAAGCGGCCGCCGACGTCGATCGCGGCCATGACGAGCGCGTCGTCCATGGGGATGGTGCGGTCGCCGTAGCGCGCGCAGGTCGGGGGGATCAGCTCTCGCACCGCGCGGCCGAGGGCGATGGCGACGTCCTCGGTGATGTGGTGGGTGAGGTCGCCGGTCGCCTCCACCACGCCGTCGATGCCGGCGTAGCGGAGCAGCGTCGCCAGCATGTGATCGTAGAACGCGAGCGTGGTGGAGACCTGCGCGCCTCGAGGCGCGGCGGCGTCGGCGCGCGCGAGCTGGATCGCGATCTGCGTCTCCTTCGTGGAGCGGACGACCTTCACCATGACTCGAACTCCTGGGCGACGGCGGCGGCGTCGAGCGCCCCCGCGTAGAGGGCCATGCCGACCACCGTCGCCGCGGCGCCGGCGGCGGCGATGGCGCGCAGATCGTCGACCACCCCGACCCCGCCCGAGGCGACGAGGCGGTGGCGCGTGCGAATCGCGAGCTCGGCGAGCAGGGTCACGTCGGCTCCCTGCATGAGCCCCTCGCGGTGGACGGCGGTGACGAGGACACCCGCCAGAGGCAGGTCGGCGAGCTCATCGATCAATGAAGCGACGTCGACGCCGGTCCCCTCGGCCCAGCCCTTCACCAGGACGTCGCGGCCGCGCACGTCGAGGGCGATGACCAGGCGACCGTCGAGCGCGGCTGCCAGCTCCTCGCGGAAGCCGCGGTCGGCGACAGCGCGCGTGCCCGCGATGACGCGCGCGGCGCCGGCGACGACCAGGGCCACCGCGCGCTCGACGGTGCGGACGCCGCCGCCCACCTGGACCTCGCCGCCCTCGTCGATAAGGCGCTCGACCAGCGCGTCGTTGTTGCCGCGCCCGGTGGCCGCGTCGAGGTCGACCACGTGGAGCGCGTCGAACCCGACGCTGCGGAAGTGGCGCGCCTGGGCGACCGCGTCGGGGATGCGCACCCGCTCGGCATCGTAAGCGCCGCCTACCAGCTGCACGCAGGCGCCGTCGCGGAGATCGATGGCGGGGAGGACCTTCATCGCGTCACCTCGCGCGCGAGCCAGCCGAGGAAGCGGATGCCCTCGCGCGAGCTCTTCTCGGGATGGAACTGGCAGCCGTAGGCGCGGCCGCGCCCCACCACCGCCGCCACCGCATCGCCCTCCACCTCGGTGGTGGCCAGCACCGAGACCGGATCCTCGGCGTGGCAGGCGAAGGAGTGGGCGAAGTACGCGGCGGCAGGGAGCGCCTCGGCGAAGGCCTTGTCGCCGCCGGTGGGCGCGAGCGCGCTCCAGCCCATGTGCGGCAGGCGCCTGGCGCGCATGCTTTGCACCCGGCCCGGGATGACGCCGAGCCCCTGCCCCGGACCCTCGTCGCTGCCGTCGAAGAGGAGCTGCATGCCGAGGCACACGCCTATCGTGGGCAGCCCAGACGCGATGGCGTCGCGCACAGGCTCGCGCGCGCCCGCGAGGCGCGCCGCGGCCGGCCCGAAGGCCCCGACGCCCGGGAGCGCCAGCAGCTCCGCGCGCGAGAGCGCGGCCGCTGCGTCCTCCTCGATCGACACCTGCGCCCCCGCGACCGCGCGGTCGAACGCCTTGGCCAGCGAGTGCAGGTTGCCGGCGCCGAGGTCGAGGATCACGATCCGCAACGGAGCACCTCGAGCACCGCCGGGAGGACCGGCTCGAGAACGGACCACGGCCCCATCGAGATGCGCAGAGCGTCGCCGATCCCGGGGGCGTCACGGAAGGGCCGCACGCCGATCCCGCGCGCCCGGAGCGCCGCAGCGGCCGCCGCCGCGTCCTCCACCGGGATGAGGAGAAAGTTGGCGTGGGAGGGGACCGGCGCACGACCCGCGGCGCGGAGGGCGTCGCCGAAGCGCTCGCGCGCCACCCGCACCTCCGCCGCGCGCTCGCGGACCCACGGGAGATCGTCGGTCAGCGCCGCCGTCGCCACGCGCTCGGCGAGGCGCCCGACCTTGTAGGGCCCTCGCGACTTGTCGACCGCCGTCACCAGCGCGGGCGTCCCCACCGCGTAACCGACGCGCAGCCCGGCGAGGCCGAACGCCTTGGACAGGGTGCGCACCACAAGGAGGCGGCCATCGGTCGCGGCGCGGCGTGCCAGCTCGGGCGCGCCGTCCGCCGCCTGGTACTCGGCGTAAGCCTCATCGACGATGACGAGGCCGCGCGCGCGGGCGACCAGCGCGTCGATGGCCGCCGACGACGCCAGCGAGCCGGTGGGGTTGTTGGGGGAGCACACGTAGGTGATGCGCGCCTCGGCCGCGAGCAGGCCCTCGGCGTCGACCTCGTGGTGGGGACCGCGCAGGGGGACCTCGATCGGCTCGAGGCCGTTGGTGAGCGCGAGGTGCGGCAGCATCGCGAACGTCGGCGCGGGAAACGCGAGACGCTCACCCGGCTCGGAGAAGGCGCGGACCGCCGAATCGAGCACGTCGTCCGACCCGCACCCGGTCGTCACGCAGGCGGCGTCGACGCCGAGGTACGCGGCGACGGCGGCCTTGAGCTCGGCCGCCCACAGCGAGGGGTAGCGGGTGATGCTCGATGCGCTCCCCGGCGCGGCCAGCTCCGCGAGCACGCGCGCGGCCGCCGGCGGCACGCCGACGAGGTTGGTGTTGTCGGAGAGGTCGAGGGCGACCGGCGCGCGGCCCGGCTCGTAGAGCTCGAGCTCCGCGTAGGTCGAGCGCGCGAGCTCGCCCGGCGGTCGCTGCGCTGGAGTCGGGCGCCCTTTCACCCTGGCCCCGCGGCGGCGCGCGCCGCGTCGGCGTGCGCCTGGAGCCCCTCGGCCTCGGCCAGGCGCACCGTGTCGTCGCGCATGCGGCGCGCTGCCTCCGGCGAGACGCGCTGCCAGGTGGTCCACCGCACGAAGTCGAGCGACGAGAGGCCGGAGAAGCTGCGCGCCAGGCCCGCGGTCGGCAGCACGTGGTTGGCCCCGGTCAGGTAGTCGCCAAAGGCGACGCTCGCGGCCTCGCCCAGGAAGACAGTGCCGGCGTGACGCACGCGCGGGAGCCACGCCTCGGGATCGCGCGTGGCGAGGAGCAGGTGCTCGGCCGCGTAGGCGTCGGCGAACTCCAGCGCGTCCTCCAGGTGCTCGACGTGGAGCACGGCGCCGCGCGCGGCCAGCGCCGCCGCGATCACGTCGCGTCGTTCGGGCGAGGCGGCGGCGAGGCCGGCGAGCACCGCGGCGTGCAGCGCCTCACCCTCGACCACGGCGACCACCGACGCGTCGGGGTCGTGCTCGGCCTGCGCGAGCAGCTCGCGGACCACGCACCCGGCGCTCGCGGCGCGGTCCGCCAGCACCAGGATCTCGCTCGGGCCCGCCGGCGCGTCGGTCCCCACGGAGCCGCCCACCTCGCGCTTGGCCTCGGCGACATAGGCGTTACCGGGCCCCACGATGCGGTCCACCCGCGGAATGGTCTCGGTGCCATAGGCGAGGGCCCCGATCGCCTGCGCGCCGCCCACCGCGAAGACCCGGGTGGCGCCGGCGATGGCCGCCGCGGCGAGGATGACGCGCGAGGGCTCACCGCTGGCGGTGGGCGGCGAGGCCACGACGACGTCGGTGACGCCGGCCACGCGCGCGGGCACCACGCCCATGAGCACGCTGCTGGGATAGGTCGCACGACCGCCGGGCGCGTAGACGCCCACCGCCGCCAGCGGGTCGGGGCGACGACCGACGACGACACCGGGCTCGGTCTCCACCTCCATCGCACCCGGCAGGAACGCGCGGTGGACCGTCTCCACGTTGCGCGCGGCGCGCTCCAGCGCGCGGCGGAGATCGGGGTCGAGCTCGTCGAGCGCGCGCGCGACGGTGGCCGCCGGCACCTCGAGCCGCTCCAGCGTGACGCGATCGAGCTCGAGGGTCAGGGCGCGCAGCGCCGCGTCGCCGCCGTCGCGCACGCGCGCGAGGATCGAGCGCACCTGGGAGCGCCGCGATTCGTCCCCCGGGGCGACCGCGCGCGCGAGGATGGCCCGCCGCGCGCCGGGCTCGAGGCCGGCCAGCGCGCCGGCGAAGCGCGGCGCGAGGGGCGCGACGCTCACGGCGTCAGCCTCTCGATGCGGGTCACCAGGATGCCGCTGCAGCCGATCTCCTTGAGCCGCGCGATGGTGCGGTAAACCGCCTTCTGGGCGACCACTGCGTGGACGGCCACCATGTCGCCGGCGCCGCTGGCGACGTCGATCACGGTGGGGCCGGAGATGCCGGGCAGGATCTCGCGCACCGCGGCCAGCTTTGCCCGCGGTGCGTTGGCCATGAGGTAGCGCTGGCTCCGCGCGCGGACGACCGACTCCAGGGCGAGGCTGAGGTCGGCCAGCGCCTGCGTCGCCTCCTCCCCGATGATGCTGCGCGGCCGCGCCACCAGGCGCGCCGAAGACTCGAGCACCGTCGCCACCTCGCAGAGGCCGTTCACCCGCAGGGTCGACCCGGTCGACACCAGGTCGACGATGACGTCGGCGATCCCGAGGTGGGGGGCGATCTCGGCGGCGCCCGAGATCGGCACCAGCACGATGCGCAGCCCGAGGTCGGCGAAGAATTTCTCCGCCAGCCGGGGGAACTTGGTGGCGACGCGCGCGCCGTCCTTCACCTGGGCCAGCGTCGGCGCCGGCTCGCCCCTCGCCGGGCGTCGCGCGGCGACCACCAGGCGACAGCGGCCGAAGCCGAGGTCGAGCAGGTGGTCGAGATCGCGCCCCGATTCCATCACCAGATCCCAGCCGGTGATGCCCGCGTCCGCCGCGCCGTCCGCGACGAAGCCGGGGATGTCCTCGGCGCGCACGAACAGCGCGGTGAACTCGTCCCCCAGCGAGGCGAGCAGCGCGCGGTCGGAGGTGGATCGAACGTCGAGGCCGGCGTCGGTGAGCGTCGCGCGGACCTCCTCCGACAGGCGTCCCTTGTTGGGCAGTGCGATCTTCAGCATGCGCTGGACCCTCTCGTCGTCGCGATGGGAGAGTCCGTCAAGTCACACCCGCTCCGGCGTCCTCCGCGCTGCCCGCGATCGCTTGACCAGGGTCGCGCGGACGATGCTCACCTCACCCTCCACGCCCTTCAGGGTCACCGTCTCGGGCGCGGTGACCGCGTGGTCGACCAGGAGCCCGGCGGCCATCGCCTCCGCCGCCAGCCGCTCCATCATCACCAGCTCGCCGGGGCGCGCCTCGCCATGCAGGCGCGCGGCGACGTTCACCGTCTGCCCGAAGTAGTCGAGCGCACCGTTGGCGGTCACCACGTAGCAAGGCCCGGCGTGCACGCCGAGCTTCAGCGTGATGCCCGCGCGCGAGGGCTCGGCGGCGCGCCAGGCCTCCAGCGCGTTCAGCGCCCCCCAGCCGGCGCGCACGGCGTCGAGGTCGGAGGGGAACGCCGCCATCACCGCGTCGCCGATGGTCTTGACCACGGTGCCGCCGAGCTTCTCCACCACGTCGCGCACGACGTCGAGATGGTCGAGAACCAGGCGGAAGGCGCGCGCGTCGCCCTCGCGCGCGTAGAGCGCGGTCGAGCCGGTGAGGTCGGTGAACAGCAGCGCGACGCGCGCCACCTTGAGCGCCTGATCGCGGCGTAGCAGCTCGGTGGAGAAGTCTCGACGGAACGCGGGCAGCATCGCCACGTCGCGCGCCGGCGCGCCGAGTCGTTGCCCCTCGGTCTGCTCGAGCTTGGCGTGGCGCTCGGGGTGCCCGGTGTTGTCGATCACGATCCGGCCGGCGGGGGCGACGATGGCGCGCTTGGGCCAGGCGCCGGGGTATGGGTCGAGGCGCAGGGTGGGCGGCGCGTCGGTCGCGACCTCGACGCGCAGCGAGTCGCCGCCGCGCAGGAAGACGCGGACCACCCCGGGCGCTGGCGGCGCCTCGAGCTCCCCGGTGCCGCCGGCCGCGAGCACCGTCTGCGCGAGGACGTGCGGTGTACGTGCAGGACCGCCGATGCAGTAGGGGCCGCGATCCACCTCGCGCACGCCGGCCGCCGGGGAGAAGACCACCTCGACCGACTCGTCGAGATCGAGCCCGAAGGAGAGATCGCACAGCTGGCAGGTGCCGTGCTCCTCCAGCTCGGCGAGTGAGGTCATCGAGGCCGCGGCCGTCCGACACGACGGGCAGATGAGCTCCCAGCGAAGCTCGAGCAGCCCGGCGCGGACGCCGGCCAGGCAGGCCTTGAGCACCTCCTTCCGCAGGCGCTTCCAGCGATCGGCGATCTCGTAGGGGCGGATGCGCGACAGGTCGAAGTCGTTCGACTCACCCACCAGCCGCGTCAGCTCGCCCGCCAGGTCGCGGTCGGCCAGCTCGGCCAGGCGCGCGCCCGCGGCGCGCAGCGCGGCCCCGTCGCCCCCGTGCTTGGCCCCGTGGAACGCGGCGCCGGCGTCCTTGGCGCCGGTGGCGAGCGCCTGGTCGGCGCGCGTGATCTGCGCCTCCAGATCGGACAGCCCGCCCGACGCCGAGATCTTCAGGAAGGGCCGCATCCACCCGAAGCGCGGATCGAGATCCAGCTTCAGCCCCACCCGCGTCCCCCCCGTCGGATCGGCCTCGAGAGCGAAGCTCATGCGCAGCTCGTACACGGGCCCCTTGCGCATGCGGCGGAGGACCGCGAAGCGCTTCGGCTTGACCCACTCGAAAGGCAGCTCTTCGTACTCCACCGGGAAGCCGCCCAGGCGCGTCTTCACCAGGAAGCGCGCCGCGGTCTCGTCCCGCAGTGGCTCGATGCTGAGGCGCGCCAGGCCGGCGGCGCGGTTCAGCGCCTCGGTGTCGGTGACGACATCCCAGAGCTGGTCGGGCGACGAGCGGACCTTGAAGGTCCTCTCGACGATGAGGGGCCGGCTCGCCATGGACCGGTCAGCCTACGCGGGATGGCTCGAGGCGCGTGGGGCCCGCGAGGCCAGCGGTGGGCCGACGGCCCTCGGCTCACTCGGCAGCAGCGACCTCGGCGTCGTTCGAGGGGGCACCGGCGGCGAAGAGCGGGCGCGCGTCGTCGACCGGAGCTGTCGCGACGACCTTCCGCGGCCGACCGCGCCGGCGCGGCGCCGCCGCCCCGGGAGGAGCGGAGGGCGACGCCGCGCCCGGACGGAGGAGAGTCGCAGCGTCGATCGCGACCAGCGCGTCGCGAAGCGAGGGATCGACGCCGGCGCCGGCCGCCGTCGCGAAGACACGGGCATAAGCGAGCGCCCGCGCCGACCGCTCGTGGAGCGCGGCCTCGCTCGCCACCAGCGCCTGCTCGGCGATGCCGAGCGCACACTGCGCAGCGACCAGGGCCGCCCGCGCGGCCGCCACGTCGGCGGTGGCGCTGCGCACCGTCGCCTCCAGATCGCGGAGCAGGTCGCCGTCGACGTCGGGGAAGCGGACCCCGGCGAGGGGACCCTGGTAGAGAGCGACGATGGACGATGGCGGGTCGGTGGGGAGGCGGTCGACGAGGTCGGTCATGGCGGTGGCTCCGGGTGCATTCGGCCGATGTAGCTGAACGCATGAACAGCTATCAGGGCGGCCGGACTCCGTCAACCGCGAGTAACCTCTCCACGTGCAGCTGACTCCGACTGGCGAATGGCTCCTCCGGGGCGCTCCTGGCGCGCGCACGGCGCAAGAGGTCATGGAGGGCACCTGCGTTCGTCTGCGCGCCGAGGGCCTCCCCCTCGATCGCGGCGAGGCCTTCGTCCGCACGCTCCACCCCAACGTGTCGGGGCGCAGCTTCGTCTGGCACAGCGGGCGCGGCGTGGTCGTCCACGAGCAGAGCTACGCGTACCTGCAGAGCGAGCCCTTCGCGGCGAGCGCGATCGGCCGGGTCTGCAAGGGTGCCGGCGTCCTCCGCTTCCGCGGCGCCGACCGTGACGCCATCCGCGACGGGCACCTCCTCGCGGAGCCCGACTTCGCCGAGGTGACCGACTACGTCGCCGCGCCCATGACGTTCCTCGCCGGCGACCTCCACGCCATCACCATCGCGACCTCCGACCCCGCCGGGTTCACCGACGCCCATGTGGCCGCCTTCGAGGCCATCGTCCTGCCCATGTCGCGCCTGGGGGAGATCATCGCGCTGCACCGGACGGCCGCGAACCTGCTCGACACCTACGTCGGCCGGAACGCGGGCGAGAAGATCCTCGCCGGGCGCATCCAGCTCGGGGACACCGAGAACATCGCGGCGGTGATCTGGTTCAGCGATCTGCGCGGCTTCACGCGCCTCGCCGGGCAGGGCGCGCCGGGCGACATCATCCGCACGCTGAACGAGCTCTTCGAGTGTCAGGTGCCGGCGATCGAGCGCGCCGGAGGCGAGGTGCTCAAGTTCATCGGCGACGGGCTGATGGCCATCTTCCCCGTGCGCGAGGGCGGGCCGTCGGCCCCCGAGCTCTGCCGGGCGGCGCTGCGCGCGTCCGCCGAGGCGCTCGCGGGCCTGCGGGTCGTCAACGCCCGCCGGCAGGAGACGGGCCGACCCGCGATCGCCTTCGGGCTCGCGCTCCACGCGGGCGAGGTCGCCTACGGCAACATCGGCGGCTCGAGCCGCCTCGACTTCACGTGCATCGGCCCTGCGGTGAACCTGGCGGCGCGCCTCGAAGGCCTGACCGCCACGGTCGGCCGCGAGGTGGTCACCAGCGAGGCCTTCGCCGCGCTGGTGCCCGACGCGGTGGAGCCCCTGGGAAGCTTCGAGCTCAAGGGCGTCGACGGAACGCCGTCGGTGTTCGCGCCACGCGCCGAGGGGTGACGCCTCAGGGGTCGCGGTCGGCGTCGGCGATCTCGAAGTACACCGGGCAGTGGTCGCTGACCGCCCAGTAGCTGGTGCCCGACTCCGGCCCGTCCGACTCGAACGCGACGCAGCGACGCTCCGCGCAGTGGGCGCCCGACACCAGAGGCACCTCGCCGTCGAGCTCGTCGAGCGACGCCGCGTACACCTGGTCGATGGTCGACGGCGCGACGAGCCCGATCTTGTTCTTCACGTAGTAGCTGGTGCAGCCGTCGGGGTTCTCAAGGCGGGCCAGCGCGGTGCCCTCGCCGCTGCTGGAGCGGCTCAGGGCGGCGTCGAGGGCGGGCAGCTCCTCCTCCTCCCGGGCGGTGTTGAAGTCGCCGAGGACCAGGAAGTCGGCGTCGCCCCAGGCCGCGACGCGCTCGGCGACCACGTCGGCGACGACCGCCGCCTGCTCGGCGCGCAGCGCGGCGCGCTTGGCCGACTCGCCCGACGCCAGGTGCAGCACCATCACGCCGAGGTCGGCGCCGCCCTCGGTGGCGCTGGTCAGGCGCGCCGAGAGGCCGGAGCGCAGGGTGCCGCGCACGTCGACCTCGGGGTGCTCGGTGACGTCGGCGATCGCGACGCGATCGGCGCGCACCACGATGCCCACCTGCTGGTCGTTGCCGCTGATCTCGTTGGCGGAGAAGGCAGACGCGTAGGTGCGCCCGACGCGCTCGCCCAGCGTCGCCAGCACCTCGTCGAGGCGGGCCGGATCGCGGATCTCCTGCACGGCGAGGACGTCGAAGTCGAGCTCGGCGAGGACGCCCAGCAGCGCCTCCTCGTCGGTCGCCTCGAGGTGGGTCACCGCCCGCGTGCTGGTGGAGGTGGGCTCGGTCGTCTCCTCCGCCGGGTCGGGCGGAGGGACCTCGGGGAAGTTGCGGATGTTGAAGGTGGCGACGCGCAGGTTGCCCTCTCGCTTGGGCGCGGGATCCCACGCGTGCTCGGGCCGCGACGCGACGTCGCTCGAGTGCGATGCGACCGCCGCGTCGTCGCAACCCGCGACGGCGCCGGCCAGCGAGAGGACCAGCGCAAGGACCGGCGCCGCGCGCCTCACGGCGAGCTCGGGGGCAGGACGTTGGTGGTCGGCAGGTCGGCCGCGGCCGACGCAAGCTCGCCGTGGAGGTGCTCGTACTGGGCGTGGAAGCGCTCGACGATCGCGGGGATCGTGGTCCAGTAGAAGTTCTCGAGGTTGCCGCTGAAGGCGGAGCCGGTGAAGTTGCCGGAGCCGGCGAACACCACGTCGGCCTGCCCGTCCGGCATGTCCATGACGATGAACTTGTTGTGGTGGAGCAGCCCCTCACCGTGATTGGTCTGCATGTAGCCGACGTCGAGGCCGCGGCCGGTGAGGTCGCTGACGATGTTCCACTCGTTCATGTCGTTGCCGCCGACCTGGTCGCCCTTGCCCGCCCACCACAGGTCGTCGTCCACCACCAGGCGGACCTCGGCGCCACCGGCGTCGAGGCGCTTCTTCAGGTTGGAGACCAGGCCCTTGTAGGTGAAGCGGTGGGCGGCGACGTCGATCCGCTCCGCCGCCTTCAGCCCCTTCTGCATGAACTGGAAGGCGCGGTCGCCCTCGCCGGGGATGAAGAACACCTTCAGATCGCGCTCCTCCTTGGCCTCGATGGCGGCGCGGCACGACTTCATGAAGGAGGAGAACTCGGTCTTGCTGGTCGTGTGATCGGTGAGCCCCTGGATGAGGCAGCCGTGGGCCTGCGCGAAGTGCGTCTCCGCCGGGAGCTGCACGAAATGCCAGTTCTCGTGGTGGAGCACGGTGCCGCTCGACATGTTGCCGCTGGAGAAGACGATGCGCGGGTTGGTCCCGTGCGGGTCGAGGATGAAGATCTTGTCGTGCTGCAGGGCGATGTTCCCCTCGCCGCCGCGGAGGAGCAGCTGCGGGGCGCGCTCGGGGTCGCCGCTCTTCGGCGCGCAGGCCATGACCTGCTCGGCGCGCGCGCGGTCCGAGCCCTGATCGAGGACGATGGTCACCTTGACGTCGCGCTCCTCGATGGCGCGGCACAGCGCTTCGGTCACCGGCGCGTTCGACATGCTGAAGTACGCGAGGAAGACCTCCTCGGTCGAGGGGTCGTCGATCCAGGTGATGAGCTTGTTCTGCGGGCTCTCGGCGCGGGCGCCGCTGGCAGCGGCGTCGGCGCGCGTGCAGTAGACGTTCTCCGGCTTGGAGAGGAGGCGCTCGCCGGCGGCGGTGGTGACGACCTGGTCGGCGGCGTAGTCGTAGCGACGGCACACCGGGTTGGTGAACAGCACCTCATAGCTGTCGAGGACCGCAGCAGGCCCCGCCTCCTCGTTGGCCTCGTCGCCGGTGACGGCCTCGGGGTCGCTCTCGCCGTCGCAGCCGGCGGCGCCGCCCGCGGCGAGGCCGACCAGGAGCAGCCCCAGGAGAGAAGAGGTCAGATCGAGACGGGTCATCGAGCGAGCGCAATTGCACGGCCTGGACCAGGCCAGTAGCCCAGTTGTGTCAGGTAGTTACGCAGGTCGCTGGTGGGACATGGGGAAGCCCTGATCCACCTACCGAGACCCACCTCCCCCCACGGAGGCGGATTGGAGCCCGACCGGGAGTGCCCTCAGGTCAGCGTGACGGGCGGGTGGTCGACGATGAAGCGGACGATCGCCGCGACGTCGTCGCTCGCCGCCACCATCTTCTCGTAGAGCCGGCCGCGAGAGAGCGCGGCGACGAGCGGCAGGGCCGGCAGCTCTCGCGTCCAGTAGCGCACACCGTAGAAGACCATCGGGCTGGCGACGCCCGCGGTCAGGTAGTGGTTCTGGCACGCGTCCTGGAAGATCTCCTGAACGGTGCCGGCGCGGCCCTCGGCGAACACCACGCCGTGCTTGGCGATGGCGAGGAGCCCGTCCTCACGGATGCTGTTCGAGAAGTACTTCGCGACGTGGGTCGCGAAGACGTTGGTCGGCTCGTGTCCGTAGAACCAGGTCGGCACCGCCAGGCTCTCCGCGCCGCAGGAGCGGCTCGCGCGGGCGTCGAGCGCGAGGTCGAGCCAGGCGTCGTCGGCGTAGCTCGGAGCCGCCGACATCGTCTCGATCGCGCGCTTCATCTCGGCGTGCGACGCGCCGGCGAACCAGCTCCCCAGGTGAGTCGCCTCCATGGCGCCCGGCCCGCCGCCGCTGGCGAGGATGTAGCCGCGCTCGGCGAGGTCCTTCGCCATCGTCGCCACGCCGCGATATGCGGCCGAGCCGCGGATCAGCCCGTGCCCGCCCATGATGGCGACGATCTTTCGCGGCGCCCCGGCGACGTCGGCCGCGCCGAGCCAGTCGGCGAGCGCGTCGTCCACCGCGTGATCGTGGAGGCGCTGCGCCAGCGCGACGAGGAGCGGCGGCGACGCCCGGTTCGCCGCGTAGTGGGCGTAGATGCGCGCATCGGTGGTGTCGGTGGCGAAGCTGTGACGCCCGCCGCCGCGTCGGTAGCCCGTGTAGAGCTCGTCGGCCGTGTAGAGCATGGCGCGGTAGGGCTCGAACGGCAGATCGGGGAGCCGCGGGAAGACCAGGGCGCCCTCGGCGTGAGCTCGGGTGAGCAGCCCGTCGGGCAGGGCGCAGCCGAGGAACGTCGCGCCTCCCAGATCACACGGCGCGAGGCGCGCCTCGCACGAGGCGAGGTCGACCCCCTGCACCACGACGCCGCGCAGGTGGCAGAAGCGCGCGGCGTGCTCGAGGAGCCCGTCGCAGTCGTGGATCTCCTGCATCGATCACCCATCTTGCCTCCGGCGCGCCGCGATGCGAATCGGGGAAGCATGAAGAGCCTCAGCTTTGCGGGCGGGATGATGGTGCTGGCCCTGGGTCTGGTCGCGTGCGGTGACGACAGCGGTGGCACCGGCGGTGCCGGCACGGGCGGCGGCTCGACCACGGCCACCGGCGCGACGACCGGCGCCACCACCGGCACCACCACCGCCACGACGACCACCGCCACCACGGCGACCACGACGACCACCACCAGCACGTCCTCCTCCAGCGACGGCGGCGGCGGCAGCACCAGCGACGGTGGAGGCGGCAGCGGCAGCACCAGCGATGGTGGCGGCGGCTCCACCGGCGACGGCGGCGCGACCGGCAATGGCGGCGGCGGAGGCGATGCGTCCAGCGTGCAGGAAGTTTCCTGCGACGGTGCCGACGTGGTCAGGACCATCACCAACGTGGGCATGACCGGCTTCTCGCCGGACACCCTCCCCCTCTTCGTCGGCGACATCATCATGTTCGCACCGACCGGCAGCCACACCATGACGGCTGACAACGGCGAGTTCGACACCGCGGTGGGAGCGACCGTGTGCCTCCAGTTCAGCGCGGCGGGCGACTTCCCGTACCACTGCGCGGTGCACTCCGGGATGCAGGGCACCGTCACCGTCCAGTGACGTCGCGGCCGTACCCGACGGCCCTGCGAGGGAGTTGCGCCGGAGCCGAACCTGATGCTCTGCTCCGGCGCATGCGCACCTCGACCTTCTCCTGCACCTTCGCGTTCGCCCTCCTCCTGGCTGCCTGCGGTGATGACACCGGCGGCGCGGGAGGCGCCGGTTCCGGCGGCGGCTCGACCACCGACGCCGCGTCGACCGGCACCGGCTCGACGACCGACGCCTCCTCGACCGGCACCGGCAGCGCCGCCGTGACCGAGGTCGACTGCGCCGGCGCGACGATCGCCCAGGAGGTCGCGACGGACGGCTTCGCCTTCGATCCGGCCGCGATCACCCTCTCGGCGGGCGGCATCATCCGCTTCACGCCCGGCAGCACGATCCACAACATCGCCGGGGAGGACGCGTCCTGGGCCTCGGACTTCGGCGACACCGCCTGCTTCCAGTTCGCGACCGCGGGCTCGTACCCCTTCGTCTGCGACGCGCACAAGCCGGACATGGCGGGCACCATCGCCGTCAACTGATGCGAGCGCCCGGCGCGGGCTAGCCTGTGGGCGTGCCCGCGCCTATCCGCTTCTACTTCGACGTCATCTCGCCCTACGCCTTCGTGGGGTGGAAGGCCCTGCCCGCGCTCGCCGCGCGCCACGGGCGCGCCATCGAGCCGGTGCCCGTGCTCTTCGCGGCGCTGCTCGACGCGCACGGCCAGAAGGGCCCCGCCGAGATCCCTGCCAAGCGCGTCTACGCGTTCAAGGACGCGTATCGCAAGGCGAGGAAGGTCGGCGTCGATGGGCTGATCCCGCCGCCGACGCACCCCTTCAACCCGCTGCTCGCGCTTCGTGTCGCCTCGCTGCCGATGGAGCAGGACGCGCGAACGCGCCTGATCGACGCGCTGTTCGACGGCGCGTGGGCGGGCGGCGGCGGCGTCGAGACCCCGGAGCAGGTCAGGGCCGCAGGCCGCCGCGCCGGGCTCGACGGTGAAGCACTGGTCGCCGCCGCCGCGGAGCCGGCCGCCAAGGAACGCGTGCGACAGGTCACCGACGACGCGATCACGCGCGGCGTCTTCGGCGTGCCGACGTTCAGCGTCGACGACGAGCCCTTCTGGGGCGTCGACGCCCTGCCCCACCTCGACGACTGGCTCGCCGGCGACGACCCGGTGCCGGCCGCCGCCGCCGCGCGCTGGGGCGGCCTCGCGGCCAGCGCCGATCGCCTGAAGGGTCGGTCGCGGTGAGCGCCGTCGTCCCCGGTCTCGACGTCTCGGTCGAGCGCGGCATCGCGATCATCCGCGTGCGCGGCGCCGACGCCGACGCGCGGCGCATCGGCGAGCAGGCGATGGCGCAGCTCCGCGCGTTCGGCACCAAGGGTCTGCGCGGCGTGCTGGTCGACCTCGCGTCGAGCGGCGCCAGCGGCGGCCCCGCCCTCGCAGCGCTGGCCGACGCGTTCGCGCCAATCCTCGCCGGGTGGGAGGCGCGCGGGCTGCCCTCGGCGGTCGTCTCGGCGACCGGTCGCGCCCAGCTCGAAGCGGCGCGCGTCGTCGCCCAGTCCGCCCCACGCTGGGGCCGCGCCGTCGGCTCGCAGGCCGACGGCGAGCGCTGGCTCGGGGTCGCCTAGACGGAGAGCGCGCGCGTCACTCGCCCTGGACGACGCCGACCAGCCCGCCGTTGATGAAGCGGTAGCTGCGCTCGATCACCTTGGAGGGGCGCGGGTCGGCGTTCTGCGGGTCCTGCACCACCAGGCGCAGCTTGATGTCGGGCCCGTCGAAGCGGATGTTCTTCACCACCAGCCGCTCGCCGAGCTTGGCGGCGGAGACGGCCCTGTAGCTGTTGCCCTCGCTGTTCACCTCGCTGACCAGGGCGGCCAGGTAGAACGCCGCGCCGGCGCCGCCCTCGTCGTGGGCGACCACGACCAGGAGATCGGTCACCTCGTCGCCGTTGAGATCGCCCTCGAGCTTGCCGTCGGTGAGCTGGGTCTCGCTCGCGGTGTCGCCCTCGCCGCGCGTCGCGCGGCCGGAGGCGAGCCTCACGTCCTGCCCCTCGATGCTGTAGGTCGCGTTCGCCGCGTCACCGCCGAACGGGCCACCCTGCCGCTGCATGCCGGCGCCGCCGCAACCCACGGCGAGCGCCGCGGCGATCAGCGCTGCGCCCCCCACCAACCGTCGACCCATCGAAGGACCTCTCCTCGCCGCGCGTGCGCGCGGGCGGCGGGAGGATACGCTAGTCTCGCGTCGTGAACCTCGACCAGCTCCGCGCCCTGGTGCGCGCGATCCCGAACTACCCCAAGCCGGGGATCCTGTTCCGCGACGTGACCACCCTGTTCGGCGATGCAGCGGGCTTCGCGCACGCCATCGAGCAGCTGGCGGAGACCATCGCCGGCGAGCGCCTCGACAAGGTCGCGGGGATCGAGGCTCGCGGCTTCGTGCTGGCGGGCGCGGTCGCGGTGCGCCTGGGCGTCGGCTTCGTCCCCGTGCGCAAGCGGGGCAAGCTCCCCCATGACGTGATCGGTCGCGACTACGACCTCGAGTACGGCACCGACCGCGTCGAGATCCACGTCGACGCCGTGACCCAGGGCCAGCGCGTGGCCGTGATCGACGACCTGGTCGCGACCGGCGGCACCGCGCTGGCCGCGGTCGAGCTCCTGGAGCAGGCGGGGGCAACCGTCACCAGCGCCGCCTTCCTCATCGACCTGCCGGACCTGGGCGGCCGTCCCCGCATCGAGCAGCGAGGGACGAAGACGCACGCCCTCCTCGCCTTTGAAGGTCACTGAGCCTTGCTCGTCTTTGGGGTCTCGCGACGGACCATCGAGGTTGCCGGCGACCGGGTGGTGGTCATCGACCAGACGCGTCTCCCCGGCGAGGTCGTCGAACGCGAGCTGGTGACGCTGGAGGACGCGGCGGCAGCGATCCGCACGATGGTGGTGCGCGGCGCGCCGCTGATCGGCGTCACCGCCGCCTTCGGTGTGTGGCTGGGGCTGCGCGTCGACCCCAGCGATGCGGGCCTGGCGCACGCTACCCTGGCGCTGGCGGCGACGCGCCCCACCGCGGTGAACCTGCGCTGGGCGCTGGATCGGGTGCGCGCCGCGGTCGCGCCGTTGCCGGTGGCCCGACGCGAGGAGGCAGCGCTAGCGCTCGCGCGGCGGATGGCCGACGAGGACGTCGCGGCGTGCGAGGCCATCGGGCGCCACGGCGCGGCGGTGCTGCGGGCTCGGTGGGAGGCGCTGGGCCGCCCCACACCATTCCAGGTGCTCACCCATTGCAACGCGGGGTGGCTGGCCACCGTCGACTGGGGAACGGCGCTGGCTCCCCTCTATCGACTTCACGACGAAGGGATCGCGATGCACGTATGGGCTGACGAGACGCGGCCGCGGAACCAGGGCCTCCTCACCCAGTGGGAGCTGTCGCAGCACGGCGTGCCCTGCACGCTCATCGTCGACAACGCCGGGGGCCTCCTCGCGACGCGGGGGCGCGTGCACGCCTGCATCGTGGGCGCCGATCGGATCGCGCGGAACGGTGACGTCTGCAACAAGATCGGCACTTACCTCAAGGCGCTGGCCGCGCGCGACAACGGCATCCCCTTCCTGGTGGCGGCACCTATCTCCACCTTCGATCTGGAGACGGCGAGCGGCGCCGACATCCCCATCGAGGAGCGCGCGGCGAGTGAGGTCACCACCGCCGCCGGCGTGCAGGTGGAGAACCCGGCGTTCGACGTCACGCCGGCCCGGCTGGTCGACGCGCTCATCACCGAGCGCGGGACCTGCCGCGCCGAGGAGGCGGCGATACTCGACCACGCCGCCCAGGACGGAGGTGCCGCATGAGGGCCGAACGTGCGCTTCGCGAGGAAGTGCTGGCGACCGCGCGCCGCCTGGTCGCCGAGGGGCTCACCCGCGGCACCAGTGGCAACGTCAGCGCGCGCGTCGACGAGGAGGGCTTTCTCATCACGCCCAGCGGCGTCCCCTACGACAAGATCGCCGCGGACGACGTGGTGCGCGTGGGGCTCGACGGGACCGTCCTCGCGGGGCGGAGGCCGCCCTCCAACGAGTGGCGCATCCACCGCGACGTGTATGTGGGGCGCCCCGAGATCGGCGCCGTGGTGCACGCGCACCCGCCGTTCGCGACCACCGTGGCGTGCCTCCGGCGCAGCCTGCCCGCCGTCCATTACGAGATCGCGCTCGCTGGGGGTGACGACGTGCGCTGCGCCACCTACGCCACCTACGGCACCGAGGCGCTGTCGCGCGCAGCCCTCGCCGCGCTGGCCGG
>JBKJLX010000216.1:0-5457 GCA_046596645.1 Polyangiaceae bacterium | reverse complement strand
CTGCTGCTGAGGAGCCCCGTAGCCGTAGTTCGGCGGCGGAGGCGGGGGCGGGGGCGCCCCCATGCCGGTCGACGAGTAGCCGCCGGACATCCCGCCCATGCCCACGGGCTGACCCTGCTGCATCCCCGGTTGCATCGGCGGGCCCATGCCGGGCGGCGGCGCGGAGCGGCGCTGCGGGTTGCTCAAGCCGCCGGGCTGCATCGGTGCGCCGCTCATCGAGGAGCCCGGCGGCGGCGGCGGCATGCGCATGCTGGGCGGGGGGCCGCCGGCGCTGGTCGTGCGGCTGGCCAGCGGCGGCGGCGGCGCCGGCAGGCTCGGCGGGCGCTTGGCGGTGCTCGGCGGGGGCGGCGGGCCGCCCGTCGCGCGGGCGTTCATCGCCCCACCCTGCTGCGGGCCACCCGGGTATTGCGGCTGCTGCTGGCCATAGCCTCCCATGGCAGCGTTGCCCATACCCGGTTGCTGCGGCGCGCCGTTGGCGCCGAACGCGGGGGCGGCGTGGCCGAGGCCCGGAGGTGGCGAGGTGCTCGCGCCGCCCGGCTGCTGCGGATAACCAGCGGGACGCTGCGAGGGCCCGGCGCCCTGGCCACCCGGCCCACCGTGCTGCGGCGAGTAGCTCCGCTGCCGTGCGTACTGCTTCATCGACTCGTTGATCAGGTAGTCGATGGAGCACTCGAGCTCGCGTGCCATCTGCTCGAACGTCTCCCAGAGGACGTCGCGGCACTGGAACGTTCGCGGGCTCTTCTTGTTCGGATCGGCGCTCATCTCATCCCGTCACTTCTTCGGCGCATCGGGCTTCGGTGCTGCCTCGGAGGCGCGCTTCTCGATCTCGGGGACGATGCAGAACTTCACGTACTCGCCGACCGTACCGACGTCCTTGAGCTCCGTCTCTTTCGGATTGTCGGCCTTGACGACGTAGCAGGCCCACTTGCAGTCTGGGTCTTCCTCGCAGACCGGCGCCTTGGTCGAGTCGCTCTGCAGCGGCTCGAGGGTCGGCAGGTCGGCCTTGGTGCCGTACTGGTAGTAGTAGCTGACCGCGCTGGTGCGGACGTTGGCGTTGCCCGAGGCGAGGTGCGGCGCGACCGCCTTGCGGGGGTCGCCGTCCTTCAGATCGCCGATGGTGGCGCCGTAGGTGATCGCCTCCGGCATGGCGAAGCCCTTCGACTCCGCAGGGAGCTTGCCGAAGAACTCGTCCAGCTGCTTGAGCGTCGACATGCGGAGAAGCGTGGTGGCCGCGGCGCGCCGCACCTTCCATTTCTCCGCCTTGAAGAGGCCGTAGAGGCGCTCGGCGACGGCGTCGCGCGGCATCTCGCTGATGCGACGGAAGGCCTGGTCGAGCACCTCGGGTGAGGCTCCAGGGTCGGCCGCGATCGAGAAAAGCTTCTCGAGGTGCTGGGGGTTCTTGGGGTCGAGCCGACGCTCCACCGAGGCCAGCGCGGCCTGACGGCGCGTCGCCGACTGGTTCTTATCGGCCGCGACCTCGAGCGCGAAGTCGGATGCGGCCGAGCCGCCGACCTTCTTCAGCGCGCCGAGAACGCGCATCAGCTCCTCGTCCTGGAACTGGGAGAGCTGCGCCTTGAACTGCTTCTCCGTCGGCTCCAGCTTGGAGGCGGCGTTGGCCGCCTGCAGCTTGGGCGTCGTCACCTTCACCCACTCGTCGGAGAGGACGTAGCGAGCGATCTCGACGGTCGACTTGGAGGCTGCCTCCTTGGTCGTGTCGTCCCCGAACTCCTGGACGAGGCTCGCCATCTTGTCGAGCCGCTTGGTGTCGCGCGTCATCAGCTTGGGGAGCGCGGTGATCGAGCTCGGCCCCAGGTAGCGGAGCAACTGGTCTGCCGAGTACTGCTGGGCGCGGCTCTCGATGCGATTCTCGAAGTCGGTCATCGCCCACTCGCCGAGGGCCTTCTTCAGGCTCGCTTTCTGAGCCTCGTCGTTGACCAGCTCCTTCCCCTCGTAGGTGAGGAGCGCGTAGGCCGCGTCCTTGTAGGGGTAGGTGCCGTCGACGGTGACGCCGCTCTGGCTCGGCGCCGGCGGCTTCTTCAGCTCGGCGATGAGCGAGGGGATGAAGCTGGCGAGGATGGGGAGACGCTCCTCCGGCGAGAGCCGGGCGAGCGTCTCCACCAGGCCGCACTTCTCCCCCCGGCGCGGGCCCGAGGGGTTGCAGTCGGACGAGAGGCCGACCGACTTGCCGCCCCGGGGCTTCATCCGCACGAGGGCCATGGCGGCCTCGACGCGGAGGGCGGTGTCGTACTTGGAGTGGCCGAGGACCGCGTCCAGCTTCTCCGGGCCGTGGAGCGTGGTCTCCCAGCGGCGGATGTCGGTCTCGTCTACGCGGCACCCGGCGAGCGATGCCGTGGCCGCGATGGCCAGCAGCGAAGCCGTGGACACGGTGAAGCTCCAGCGCGCACGACGTGCCGGGACGAGGACGTCCCGGCGGCCGCGCGGGCGCTCACGATCTGCGCTGTTTCCCACGCTGGTTTCCATCCTCACCTGGCCGAAATCGCCCCTGCTCCAGCGCCGGAAGGCGCTGGAATTGGCGAGCGGGGATGCTAGCGCCCGGGGGCAGCCTGCTCAAAGGTTTTGCGGGAAACCTCGCCTGGACGCGGGAGCAGTGGCATGCGGCCGTGCGGCGATACCTCTCGCAGCGGAGAGACGTCGCCGGGAGAGCCGCAACTTGGCCCGCTCGCCGCCGGCGGCCTACACCCGGGGCCGAGCCGCTCGGAACCGTTGGAGAACCAAAGGTTCTCGCGACCTCGGCGAACCCTTCATGGCACCCCCTCCGCGCCGCGCGAGCCGCGATCTCGCACCGCCCGAGCATGCCGCGGCCTCGCCCCCGGCGCCGCGCGCCGCAGTGCCCACGCGCGCGCACACCTACGCCCGCGAAGCGGCGGCGGTGGTGCTCCTCGCCTCTGCGCTCTACGCGGCGATTGCGCTGGCCTCCTTCCGCGCCGACCCGGTGCGCCCGGAGGTCACGGGCGCCGACTGGGTGGGACCGGTCGGCGCGGCCTTCGCCGACGCCATCGTCGGCGCCATCGGCGTGGGCGCGTGGCTGGTCCCCCTCGAGCTCTTGGTCGTCGCCCTGCCTCTCCTCAGGGCGCCCCAGCCGGCGCGGGTCTCGCGCATCGCGCACGTGTCGGGTGACCTGCTGGTCGCGTTCGTCGTCGCCGCCCTGGTCCACATCGCGGCGCCCCTGGCGGCGGCCTTCGGCGGCATGCCCATCGGCGGCGCGATCGGCGAGCTGTTCGGCGAGATCCTGCGATCGCTCTTCTCGACCGTGGGGTCGTACATCATCGGCCTCACCGTCATCGCGCTGGTGCTGGTGGCGCGCGCGTCCTTCTCCTTCATCGAGACGGTGCGGCGCCTCGGCGTCTGGGCGGAGATGGTGCGAGACCGGGGCGCCTGGGGCGCGCGCCAGCTCGCCTCCGCCTGGCGCGAGGCGGGGCAGCTCGAGCTGGCCGGGGTGGTCGCCGGGGGAGCGGGACCGCGCATCCGCGAGGGCGATGCCGACGCGATCATCGCCGCCCTGGCCGACGACGAGCCCGACGCGGTGCACGCCTCCGACTTCGCGAGCGCGCCGCGCGGAGCCTCGGCGGCGGCGGTGGCCCGGCCGAGCGCGTCGGCCGCACCCGCGTCGAGGCCTGCCGTCACAGCGATGGAGGACGACGAGCAAGAGGAGGACGACGAGGCGAACGCGGATGAGACCGCCGCCGCGGCCGCCATCGCCGCGGCCGAGGAGCCGACGCCGACCCCCGCGCCATCGCCCTCGAAGGCCCGGCGCGCCAAGGCGCCCCCGCCGGAGGAGGTGCCGACGCCTTCGCCCATCGCGCCGGCGCCCGTGCCCGCCCCGCCGCGCAAGGCCGCGTGCAAGGAGGCGCCCAGGGAGGAGGCGCCGCCCGAGCCGCGGGCGAAGTCCGAGCCGCGCCCGAAGAAGGACGACGGCATCCGCATCGTCGACACCTCGGCTGCGCTGGTGCCGGAGAAGGCCGACGTGGTGAAGGTGATCCCGGCGATCGGCCAGGGCTTCCGCCTGCCCACCTTCGACATGCTGGACCCCGCAGAGGGCGGTGGACCGGAGATCGATCGCGCACAGCTCGAGGCGACCGCGGCACAGCTGGAGAAGACGCTCACCGACTACGGCGTGAGCGGCAAGGTGGTCGAGATCCTCCCCGGCCCCACCGTCACCACCTTCGAGGTGGTCCCCGCCGCCGGCACCAAGGTCTCCAAGGTGGCGAGCCTGGCTGACGATCTGGCGCTCGGCCTCAGCGTGAAGGTGCGCATCATCGCGCCCATCCCGGGGAAGAACCGCATCGGCTTCGAGGTGCCGAACCCGCAGCGCACCCCGGTCAACATGCGCGAGCTGGTGGAGGACCGCCGCTTCCAGGAGATGAAGGCGCCGCTCCCCTGCGTCATGGGGCGCGACATCGTCGGCGCCCCATATTTCGCTGATCTGGCGTCGATGCCCCACGTGATCGTCGCCGGCGCGACCGGCGCCGGAAAGAGCGTCGGGCTCAACGTCATGCTGGTGAGCCTGCTCTACCGGCGCACGCCCGACGAGCTGCGCATGCTGATGATCGACCCCAAGGTGGTCGAGCTCGCGCCCTTCGACCGCATCCCCCACATGCTCCTGCCGGTGGTCACCGACATGAAGCAGGCGGCCAACGCGCTCAAGTGGGCGGTCGACGAGATGGAGCGGCGCTACCAGCTGTTCGCCAACGCCGGCACCAAGAACATCACCACCTACAACGGATGGGTGGAGCGGGTGCTGCGGGGCGACGCGAAGATGCCCAGATCGCCCGCCCAGGTGCAGGCGCAGATGCCCGACGGCAGCGAGGTCACCGTCGCCGCGGCGAAGGACGGCACCGACGTCGAGATGCCGGTGAAGCTCCCCTACATCGTCATCGTCATCGACGAGTTCGCCGACCTCATGATGCAGCAGGGCAAAGAGGTCGAGGTGTGTGTCGCGCGTCTCGCGCAGAAGGCGCGCGCCGCCGGTATGCACGTCATCCTCGCGACGCAGCGCCCGAGCGTCGACGTCATCACCGGCATGATCAAGGCGAACTTCCCGACGCGTATCGCGTATCGCGTCGCGCAGAAGATCGACTCCCGTACCATCCTCGACGAGCAGGGGGCAGAGCACCTCCTCGGTCGCGGCGACATGCTCATCAAGCTGAACGGCACGAACGAGACGAAGCGTGTCCAGTGCCCGTGGGTCAGTGAAGAGGAAGTGCAGGCGGTGACCGACTTCCTGCGCTCGCAAGGCGAGCCGGTCTACGACGAGAACATCCTCAAGCCACGCGACGACGAAGAGAGCGCCGACGACGACGACGCCGAGCAAGATGCGATGTACGACGACGCGGTGCGCATCGTCGCCGAGACGCGCCGCTGCTCGACCTCGTGGCTCCAGCGCAAGCTGCAGCTCGGCTACAACCGCGCCGCGCGGATCGTCGAGACGATGGAGAA
>JBKJLX010000849.1:0-4990 GCA_046596645.1 Polyangiaceae bacterium | reverse complement strand
GTGGGCGTCGATGAACGCCGCGATGGCGCCGGCGCGCTGGGGCTCGCGCATGGCGTGGAGGGTGAGCGTCGTCTTGCCGCTCGCCTCCGGGCCGTAGATCTCGACGATGCGGCCCCGCGGGTAGCCCCCGCAGCCGAGGGCCCCGTCGAGCACCAGCGATCCGGTCGAGATCGCGGAGACCGGCTCCGCCTCGTCCTCGTCGCCCAGCGCCATGATGGCGCCCTTGCCGAACTGCTTCTCGATGCCCGCGATCACCGCGCGGACGCTCCGCAGCTTCTCCCCGATCGACATGATGAGCTCCTCTCGTGCGCCGCGCCTGGTGCGCGGCGTCGGGCAGCACCATCGCGAGCGGCGTGCCCGCCGCCGGGGCCTGTCATTGCGCATGCTTGCGCGGCTCGGAGCGCGGCGGGCGGTGGCGCGAGGGTGGCGGGCGCCACCCTGGCCCGGCCCAGCAAAGGGGGGCGCTCCAGGCCGTCCGGCGCGTGACGAAGAGAGAATGTCGTGGGCGTGGCCGTACCAGGGCCGATGGTCCCGCGGCCGCAGCGTCAGCTGCTTCTGCGGGCGCAGATCGAGTATGGGTGAGGCTTCGAGCGCCGGGGGGCGTGTGCGTCTGGCGAGGTGTTCTCGCGTGCTCGAGCTTGTCTGGGTCAGCCTCGCGGC
This sequence comes from Polyangiaceae bacterium, assembly GCA_046596645.1. Lineage (GTDB taxonomy): Bacteria > Myxococcota_A > Polyangia > Polyangiales > Polyangiaceae > JBKJLX01. The sequence goes on along the minus strand of JBKJLX010000849.1, from coordinate 4,330 downwards.
GGCCCGAGGGAGAGAACGATGCGACTTCTGACCACGATGACTTTTTTCGCGTTCGGCGCGGCGCTCGCGGCATGTAGCAGCGGCGGGACGGACGACGGCGCAGGCGGCTCCGGCGGCACCGGCGCCGGCGGCGATCCGACGACGACCAGCACCGGCGGCGGCGACGCGACCACCACCACCGCGGTCGGCACCGGCGGCGCTGGCGGCGGCGGCACCACCACTGGCACCGGCGGCGCGGCTGGCACCGGCGGCGCGGGCGGCGGCGGCACCGGCGAGTGCCCGGCGGAGGCGCCTTACGAGTGCCCGAGCGGTCTCATCTGCTTCAACTCGGCGGCCTTCTGCGACGGCGAGGCCGACTGCGAGGAGGGCTGGGACGAGCTGGAGGAGAACTGCGAGGCCGAGTCCTGCGACCCCGACCTCGAGTACCAGTGTCCCGGCGACGGCGCCTGCATTCCCTACGAGTTCCTCTGCGACGGCGACGACGACTGCGTCCAGGCCGAGGACGAGGATCCGTCGCTGTGCGACGAGGGCCCGGCCGAGTGCCTCGAGAACGAGGTGGCCTGCAACGACGGTGCGTGCATCGACGTCGACTTCGTCTGCGACGGCGGCGAGCCGGACTGCGTGGGCGGCGAGGACGAGGACCCGGGCCTGTGCGAGGACGGCGGCATCTGCGACAGCGGTGTCCAGGCCCCGGGCGATCCGCAGACGAACTACTGCCTCAGCGCCTACTGCTGCGCAGAGTTCAACTACTGCACCAACAACGGCGCCGAGGACGGCATCCTCGAGTGCCTCGACTGCTTCGACAGCGGTGGCGGCAGCATCTGCGACGACGCGATCTTCTGCGGCGCGTACTTCTGCGGCTTCTGACTCGACGCGGGCGACTTCGGTCGCCCTCACGTCGTCTCCCAGGTGGGCGGGCGCGTCGCACGACGTTCCCGCCCGCTTCGTTCCATCCCGCCGGTTTGTTGGCCCGCGCGCCGCGCGCCGGCTAGCGCGGACGCCATGCACCCCGTCATCACGTCGGAGCGTCGCGCGCACGCGCGGCAGGCCGTCCGCCTCGAGGCGCTGGAGCGCACGGACGCCGGCCTCTACTTCCAGCGCACCCGCAATCTGTCGATGGGTGGCGCCTTCCTGGAAGGTACGCTCCCCCACCCGCCGGGGACGCGCGTCATGCTGGAGCTACAGCTGCCCGGCGGCACGCGCCCGCTGATCCTCGAGGGCGAGGTGGTGGAGGCGCCGGACGGCGGCGTGGGCATGGGCGTCCGCTTCATCGCGCCCACCAGCGTCCAGCGGCTCCGGATGACCGAGATACTTCAGGGCACGCCAAGCGCCCGCGTCACCCGGCGCTGACGCGACATCGCAGCGTTTTTCGCCGCGTGAGTCCCCGCTACGGGCCGCGGATGACATGTCAGAGAGGCAGTTTCGCGACGAAGGGCATCGCGCGGCTGCGGAGATGAGGTAAGCCTCCGCGCGGGCGGGTCCCTGCGGGCCTGCGGGAGGGTGGGATGGGCACGTCGGTCGCAAGTCAGCGCGCCGATCGACTCGCGCGAGTCGGTCTCCTCGGGACGTACACGATGCTCGCGCGCCGCGCCGCGCGCGCCGAGCTGCAGCCCCATGGCCGCGCCGGGGGCCCGACGCCGCTTCACGCCGAGTCCTTCGGCTGGCGAGCGCTCCTGCCGGGCGGCTGGCTGCGCCAGTCGCTGGAGACGATGCACGTCGCCGGGCGCGGCGTGATCCTCTTCCAGGACCTCGAGATCCTCACCCCGGAGGGCGCGCGCATCCGGGTGGGTAGCGTGGTCGAGCCCTCGACCCCCTCCGAGGTCGCGCTGGAAGAGCTGGTGCGGGTGGTCGGCGGTCAGTCCGGCGGGCGCATCGTCGCCTGCGAGCCCGCGGACGACGCTTCGCCCTCTCGCGACCTCACCATCTTCGGCGAGGAGCGCACGCTCGCCGTGGTGCGGGTCGCGGTGGCGGGCCGACGCGTCCTCTGCGCCGACGCCTGGCTCGACGCCGAGGGCCCCAGCGGGGACGACGTGGTCCGCGACTTCTTCGAGTCGCTCACGCTGACCCCGACCACCGATCCGGTCGATATGCGCCCCTCGGGCACGTACCGCTCCTCGTCGCGCGACGGCTGACCCTCAGCGCCCCCTGGCCACGTCGTCTGCCGCGGAGCGAAGCTCTGCGACGAGACCCCGAGGCCCCTTCAGGAACGAAGCGTCGCGCCGAAGCGCTCGCCGACCGCCTTCACGACGGCGGCGTGGCGCTGATCCACCTCGGCGTCGGTCAGCGTGCGCGCGGTCTGCGGCTTGGTGGCGGCGGCCGGGTCGCGGTAGACGACGTGAAACGCGAGCGAGCGGTGCTCGGCCGGCAGCGCGGCGCCGCGGAAGAGGTCGAAGACCGCGACCGACTCGCAGAGCTCGCCCGCCGCGTCGCGGATGGCGCGCGCGACGTCGCCGGCGGGGACGCCGTCGTGCACGACCAGGGCGAGGTCGCGCGTGGCCGCGGGGAGCACCGGGATGGGCCGGTACCTGGCGACCGGCGTGCCCAGCGCGGCGAGCGCGTCGATGTCGAGCTCGACGATCAGCGCGCCGTCCCCGATATCGCAGGCGTCGACCACCGCGGGGTGCAGCGGCCCCAGGCGACCGACCACCTGACCTGCCACCACGACCTCCGCCGCGCCGCGGGGGTGGAGGGGCGCGTCGAGGGCCTCGAGGGAAGGGGAGCGGAGCCGCTCCAGGCGCTCCTCCGCGAAGGGGAGCACCTCGGCCACGACGCCGGTCGCGCGCTCCACCAGGGCCAGGGCGAGGCCCTTCGCGTCCCACACGTCGACCGGCTGCGGCCTGGCGAGCCCCCCATCGCGCGCGCCGGCGACGACCGCCGCGAAGCTCCTCGCCTCGTGGGCCAGCACGTCGTTCGGCGGCGCTTCACCCTCGCGCGCGGGGAGGAAGCGCGCGCCGGTGGCGAAGAGGCGCACGTCGTGCACGCCGTGGCGCCGCGCGCGGCGCATCGAGTCGAGGAGGCCGGGGAGCAGCGAGGTGCGCATGACCCCGCGCTCCTCGCCCAGCGGGTTCTTGAGCACGAAGGTCGCCTTCGGCGCGCGCACCCGCTCCAGGTCCTTGGGGTCGACGAAGCCGAAGAGCATCGCCTCGTGGAGGCCCAGCTCGATGGCCGCGCGGCGCACGCGGGCGGCCATTTCCGCGGTGGGCTTCACGCCCAGCTGCGGCCTTATGGCCGGCAGCTCGGTCGGCACCGCATCCAGCCCGCGGACGCGCACGACCTCCTCGATGAGGTCGGCCTCCATGTGAAGATCAGGGCGGTGATGCGGCGGGACCAGGCGCGCCTCGTCGTACGAGATGCCCATGGTGCGGCAACCGAGCCGCTCCAGGATCCGGACGGCCTCGCCCAGCTCCACCTCGACGCCCAGCAGGTCCTTCATCCGATCGCGGCGGAGGCGGATGGTGGAGCGCGGCGACAGCTCGCCCACCACCTGGGTGCGGCGCGACGGCGTGCCGCTGGCGACGTCGGCGAGGAGCGCGCAGGTCGCCACCAGCACCTCCTCGATGTCACTGGGGTCGACGCCGCGCTCGAAGCGGTGGCTCGACTCGGTGTGGATGGCGTGGCGGCGGCCGGTGCGCCTCACGCCGCTCGGCTGGAAGTAGGCGCACTCGACGAGCACCCGCGCGGTGAAGTCATGGATCGCGCTGCCCTCGCCGCCCATCACGCCGGCCAGGGCCACCGGGCCCTCTCCGTCCGCGATCACGAGGTCGTCGGCCACCAGCACCTTGTCGGCGCCGTCGAGGGTGCGCAACGGCTCGCCCTCGGCAGCGCGTCGCACGACGATGCGCTTGCCCCGCAGGCGGTCGCAGTCGAACGCGTGGATGGGGTGGCCGTACTCGAGGAGGATGAGGTTGGTGACGTCGACGACGTTGGAGATGGAACGGATGCCCAGCGCCTCCAGCCGCCAGGCCAGCCAGCGCGGCGAGGGCCCGACGCGGACCCCCTCCACGAAGGCGACGCCGTACCGGGGGCAGCGCTCGGGGTCGCGCACGTCGAGGGTGACCACCGACTCCACGTCCGTCTCCGTCGCGTGCTCGGGCATGTAGCGGCCGAAGGGGCGCACCGGCGGCGGGTGCGGCCACGGCAGCTGGGCCAGCGCCGCGATCTCGCGCGCCAGGCCCACGTGACCCAGGCCGTCAGGACGGTTGGGGGTCAAACCGATGTCGAGGATCACGTCCCACGCCTGAGGGACGGCGTCGGCGAGGAGGGTCCCCGGGATGGCGCCGCCGGGCGGCAGCACCAGGATGCCCTCGTGCGCGTCGCGCAGGCCCAGCTC
>JBKJLX010000129.1:0-5555 GCA_046596645.1 Polyangiaceae bacterium | reverse complement strand
GTGCTGGCCGCCCTAGAAATGACGAAAGCCCCGTCCGTCTCCGGACAGGGCTCACGGCAACACCAGGGTTGCGCGGGCAGGATTTGAACCTACGACCTTCGGGTTATGAGCCCGACGAGCTACCAGGCTGCTCCACCGCGCGAGCGGCACTCTAGTCAGGTCGAAGCTCATGTCAACGGCCACGTCGCGCCTGAGGTTTTCGGCAGCGCGAGCAGCACTTCCGCGGCGCGATCGAACGGTGGCGGCGGCTCGCGCTACCGATCGGCCTCGAGCTTCAGGATCACCATCGCGCTCATGCTGGCGTCCTCCTCCGCGCCCCCATCCTCGAGCTGAGCAAGCGCGAGCGTCGGCGCCTGGTCGACGGGAAGGCCCGCGCGTCGACCCTGGTGGTGGACGTGCTCGCGACGTCGTTCGCGGTCCCCCTCGACTTCGACGCCGCGGCGGCGACGCAGCCGGCCTGGCGGTGGGGCGCGGGAGGCCTCGGCGCGGACCACCTCGAGGGCGCGCCGACGTCCTTCACCCGCGCATCAGCGCCGCGGAACGTTCCGACCTCGCGTGTGCCATGACCATGGCACAGTGGCACACGGGCACGCTTGAGATCATGTTTCCATCTAGGCGACCGCAAAAACTACTTTCGGTACGCACGTTTCACTTCTGGCCCAGCTCGTGCTGTTACGTGCCAGCGGAGGTTCCAACATGTCCCGCTCGCTCCGCACCCTGGTCGTTTCGCTCCTTCCCGTGATCCCGGTGGCGCTCGTCGCGCTCTCGGTCGGCTGTGACAGCACCGTCATCGGCGGCGGCGGGGTGGAGGACGAGGACGGGTCGATGTGCGGGACCGTGATGGGCGAGGACGGCGTCCCGATGAAGGACCCGGCGTGCGACCCCATCGAGGACGGGGTGGAGGACGGCAGCGACGGCGAGGACGGCAGCGACGGCGAGACCACGCCGGATACGAAGTCGCTCGTCATCGAGCGCGACGGCCTGGTGTTCCTGCAGTTCGCGAGCTTCGCCCTCTCTTGCTCGGAGGAGAGCCCGGCGCTGCCCGGCTGCGGCGCGACCGAGGACTACCTGCTCGAGGTCGAGATGCCGGCGAGCTACCTGGTGCCCGGAGTCGTCGATTTCGCGGACCCCGAGGTCACCATGTTCACCCAGGTCCGCGGCGCCGCCGAGGCGGACGGCCAGTGCTACTCCGGCGGCGGCGGCAGTGGCTTCGGCTCGATGGAGATCCACGCCGTGGGCGTCAGCAGCATCGACGTCACCGTGTTCGACGCCATCATGACCATCGACTCCACTCACGACGCGGAGCGGTTCGCTGCGCTGCGCTGCTCCGGCGGGGCGCCGCAGGGAAGCTCCGGCCTCGGGTACGATCTCGACATGGGCAGCGGTGACGACGACGGCGGCGACAGCGGCACCACCGGCCCCTCGGGCGGCGGCGAGGAGGAGCGGTTCGTGATCCAGCTCGCGAACCACGACGCGGCGACGTGCGCAAACCCCTACGCGAGCCCTGATTGCCCGGCGGAGGCGCGCGCGGTCACCGTCAGCCTCCCGAAGTCCTACGTCTCGGTGGGCGCGCGCATCGATCTCTCCGATCCGCTGATCTACATCGGGGTGACGGAGCAGGGCGGCAGCCCCGAGGGCGAGTGCTGGGGCACCGGCGGCGGCGGCGACGGCGGGGTCGGTACGCTGCTCATCGTCGCCGCCGGCGCGGGGACCATGGACGTCGACTTCGCCGAGACCAGCTACGACGAGCTGAACGGCGCCCACACCATCGTCGTCTGCCAGTAGCTCGCTCCCGGCCCGCGCCGTGCTAGTCGAGGCCCGTGATTCGCCTCGACGCCGTCTCCAAGCAGCACGGCCAGCAGATCCTCTTCCTCGACGCGTCACTCGCCGCCTTCAAGGGCGACAAGATCGGCCTGGTCGGCCCCAACGGCTCCGGCAAGTCGACCATCTTCCGCCTCATCGTGAAGGAGGAGCAGCCCGACGCCGGCCAGGTCGCGCTCGATCGCGGCACCACCATCGGCTACTTCAGCCAGGACGTCGGGGAGATGCACGGCAGGACCGTCGTCCAGGCCACCCTCGACGGCGCCGGCCCGGTCTCCGAGGCGGCGGACAAGCTGCGCGAGCTGGAGGCGGCGCTCTCCGACCCCGATCGCATGGACGAGATGGAGCGCCTGGTCGAGGAGTTCGGCGAGGCGCAGGCCCAGTTCGAGCAGCTCGGCGGCTACGCCCTCGACGCGCGCGCCCGGGAGATCCTCGCCGGCCTCGGCTTCGCCCAGGAGGTGATGGACGGCGACGTCGGCGCGCTCTCCGGCGGGTGGAAGATGCGCGTGGCCCTGGCGCGCATCCTCCTCATGCGGCCCGACGCCATGCTGCTCGACGAGCCGACCAACCACCTCGACCTCGAGTCGATCCTCTGGCTGGAGCAGTTCCTGAAGGGCTTCGAGGGGGCGCTCATCCTCACCTCCCACGATCGCGAGTTCATGAACCGCATCGTCACCAAGGTGGCGGAGATCGACGCCGGCGAGCTCACGATGTTCGGCGGCGGCTACGAGTTCTACGTCAAGCAGCGCGCCGTCCTCGACGAGCAGGCGGAGAGCCAGTTCGAGCGCCAGCAGGCGATGCTGGCCAAGGAGGAGGCGTTCATCGCCCGCTTCAAGGCGCGCGCAAGCCACGCCGCGCAGGTGCAGTCGCGGGTGAAGAAGCTCGACAAGATCGAGCGCGTCGAGCCGCCCAAGCGCAGGCGCAAGCTGCGCTTCGACTTCCGCGACCCGCCCCGCTCGGGGGACGACGTCGCCAAGGTCGACAACATCTCCAAGGCCTACGGCAAGAAGGTCGTCTACGACGGCTTCTCCATGCTGGTCCGCCGGAAGGAGCGCTGGGCGGTCATGGGCGCCAACGGCGCCGGCAAATCGACGCTGCTCAAGCTGGTGGCCGGCGCGTCCGAGCCCGACGCCGGGCGGGTCAACGTCGGCGGCAGCGTGAAGATGGCGTACTTCGCCCAGCACGCGATGGACGTCCTCCGCGGGGAGGACACGGTGTTCGAGACCCTGACCTCGGCCTTTCCCCTGGCCACACAGGGCTCGATCCGGACCCTGGCCGGCGTCTTCGGCTTCTCGGGCGACGACATCGACAAGCCAGTGCGAATCCTCTCCGGCGGGGAGAAGGCGCGCGTCGTCCTGGCGAAGATGCTCTACGACCCGCCGAACTTCCTGGTGCTCGACGAGCCGACCAACCACCTCGACATCGACACCAAGGAGATGCTGATCGAGGCGCTCGGCCCTTACGAGGGGACGATGCTCTTCGTCTCCCACGATCGACATTTCCTGCGGGCTCTCTCCAACCGGGTCCTCGAGGTCTCGGCAGACGGCGTTCACGCGTATGGGGGCGGTTACATCGAGTACGTCGAGGCGACCGGGCGCGAGGCGCCGGGCATGCACGTCTGACCCCGAGGCAGGTCGCCGGCGTGCCGTTTTTGGGCCCCCCCACGGGGCCTGGGCTAGCATCGCCGCCGGCCCTGCGATGAAGTTCCTCTTCGGCGATTCGACCCCCTTTCCGCTGGGATTCGATTTTCTCGCCACGCTGGGGCACTTCATGACCGCCGCCACCACGGTGGTCATGCAGAGCGCGGAGACGCGCAAGCAGCAGGAGAAGGTCGCCGAGTCGGCAGAGGTTCGCCTGACCGGGCTCAAGGCGGTGCAGGCGCTGAACGACACCATCGTCGACGCCATCGACAGCGCGCTCACCCCTCCCCTCTCGGAGGAGCTGGGGGTTCCCTCGCCGACCGAGGCCCACCCGGCGGCACTGGAGCACGCCCGCCGGGTGAAGGCCGACCTGGCCGCCCTGGCGGAGGAGCAGAAGCGCGCCCACAAGGGCGGCAGCGAGCGGGAGACGGCGCAGCTGCGCGCCGACCAGGAGCGGCGCGCCGCCGAGATGCGGTCGGCGCTCGACCAGTTCTTCCGGGTGGCGCGCCTCCCGGTGCTCACCTCGCGCATCACCGCCAAGCTGGGCGAGGGGCGCGAACCGAAATACGAGGTCTGCGTCGTCTTCCGCTACCAGGGCGACGTCGTCACCAGCTTCGTCCTCGGCACCGCCTCGCAGACGGCGTGGAACGCCCCGCGCAAGGTGACCGATTTCATGCCCGCCCTCGACCTGACGGTCGGGGTGAAGAAGAGCTTCTTCAAGGGCACCGTCACGCCGGAGGCGGTCCACTTCGCGGACTGGATCGTGAGCCACGCCGACGTGCACGACGCGGGCGCCGAGCTCGCGCTGCGCCGCAAGGTCGATCAGAAGGACGCGTACGTCTTCAAGATCGCCAAGTCGGAGCAGGGCTGGCGGGGCCTGGTCGAGCGGCCGGAGGACCCCAACGCCGGTCTCGTCCCGCCGGACCTCGAGCTGGAGGACACCGAGAAGGTCCTGGAGCTGTGCCGCGCGGTGCGCGACGGCATCGCCGGACTGGTCGATCAGCGCGAGTCGATGCTCCGACTCGAGCTCGACGGACGCGACGTCCTCGCCAACGGGCTCGCCATGCAGCTGGTGGTGCGGCTGGTGAAGGTCTTCGCGCCGACGGTGGAGGCGATCGTCCAGCGGAGCACCAACTCCCAGGAGCTCTCGCTGAAGAAGCAGCACGAGGACGGCCGCCGCGAGGAGCTCTACCTCCGCCGCGAGGAGCTTCTGAACAAGCTCCAGCCGCTCAACGCCGATGGCCGCAGCGTCTTCGAGCCGCTGGGGCTCGAGGACTGGGTCCCGCCGATGACGATGCGCCCGCCCGAGGTTCGCTGAGCGAAGGCCGCCCGGGTCAGCGCCGTCTCACTTCTTCTGTCACTTCTTCTTCAGCGCCGGGGCCAGGGCGGGCGCCAGCGACGCGCGGAGGGCGATGCACCGGCGCGCGTCGGCGCGGCCCTCGTCCCAGCCGCGCTGAGCGCCCTCGAGGCTGGCGATGCGTGGCTGGAAGAACGCCTCCAGCCGCGCCAGCTCCGCCGCGTCGCACACGAAGCCGATGGAACCGGTGAGGCTGCCGGCGCCGCCGAGCTTGCGGGCGAGCGGCTCGAAGCGGTCGGTCATCCACCGCAGGTAGGTCGCTCGCGTCTCCCTCGTGCGCAGGGCTGCGGACCGGACGTGGCGGAAGTCCCCCGCGCGGAAGGACGCCGTCAGGACCACGTCGAGCGCGGCGCGCAGGCGAGCCTCGTCGGTGAACGAGCCCATGGCAGACAGGGCGGCGACGCGCTCCGCCGGCGGGCGGTCCCGCGTCGCGGCGACGAACCCCGCCTCGGTCGCCAGCGGCTCCGCGGACCTCGCGCCGGTGCGGGCGTCGGCGCGCAGCGAGAACGCGACCAGGTCGGGATCGACCGCGCCGCGGCGCGCGCGCTGGATCGAGGCGTCGATCTTCGCGTCGCGCGCGAGGTCGTGCAGCGCCGAGAGCAGCGTGACCCGCAGGAGCCGCTGCTCGTCACCTTTCGTCGTCCTCGACGGGTCGCGCCGTGACTTTCAGAACTTCGTTCAGGCCACCCTGGGCCGGGTCACGGTGCCCACGCCGCGCCCGCCGAGGACGACGAAAG
>JBKJLX010000677.1:0-5333 GCA_046596645.1 Polyangiaceae bacterium | reverse complement strand
GTCCCCTCGAGCGCCGCGTAGCGCGCGTCGTCGGTGAACACGATCGTCTCCGCGGGGCCGAGCTCGGCGTCCGCGAACGCGGCGACGAGCGCGGCGACGTCGCCTACCGGCCCCGGTCCCACCGCCTCGAGCCCCTGGAAGAGCGCCTCGTCCAGCGCTGCCGGCGGCTGCCGGAAGTAGAAGAGGAGGCCATGCTCGGCCGCGATCCGCTTGACCAGCTCGAGGTCCGTCTCCTCGTACTGGGTCGCGTAGTCGATGTCGCACGGCTCGTTCGCCAGCTCGAAGCGCATCGCGACGCGCCGCTCGAGCCCGAGCTCTTCCAGGATCTTCCGCGCCGTCGTGCGCCGGAAGATGCGAGACGTCTTCCGATGCCGCCAGAGCGAGGCGCGAGGCTCGATGCGCACCGTGTAGGAAAAAGCGTCGAGATCCTCCACCCGCTGCGGGCCGCGCGCGCGGATGCGCGTGACGATGCCGCGAATGCTCCGGCTCGCACCGGCGATCGTCATCCCGAGCACCGCGCGCTGGCCGAGGGTCAAGCGCTCGAACAGCTTGCGCGAGACCCTCGTCACCACGGTCACGTCGAACGCGTAGAGATCGGAGATGCGCTCCCGCCCCTCGAACGAGGAGACGCGAACCTCGCTCGGCCCCAGGGGGCCCAGCCGCACCACATGGCTCGCGTGGATCACTTGCTCGCTCCTCCGCCGGCGGCAGAACCTATCATCAGGAGCGCGTGGCTCTCCGCTTCATCCCCATCGGCGCCGTCCGCTGCGGCTCGTTTCGCTGGAATGGCCCGCGGGGGGCGTTCGCGTCCATCGCGGTCGAGGCGTCGTTCCGCTTCGGCCTCGACGGCGCGGTGACCCAGGACCCGCACCCGCCCGCGCTCGGAGCCCAGGTCCCGTACCTTCCCCGCGGGGAGATCCTCTTCCACGGTTCGGCCCGGAAGGACGCCGGGCCGCCGTCCGTCGTACGGCTCGCGGTGTTCCGCGGTGCGGTCTCGCTCGTCGACAAACGCCTGGTGATTCGTGGAGCCGCCGCCGGCGATGCGGGGGGCCGCGTGCGGCTGGAGCACGATCGTGGCGTGGGTGGCCCCGGGGACGCGGTCAATCCACGAGGGTCGCCCGAGGGGCGTGTCGTCAATGCCGCCAATCCGCGCTCTCCCGCGTCGTACGCGCCGCTACCGGCGGAATGGCCGGCGCGCCGCGGCCTCCTCCGTCCCGGCGACGAGGCGGCGCTCGCGGCGAAGCCGGCGGTCGTACCCCACGAGTTTCCCGTCGCGTACTTCCACCGGGCGCCCGCCGATCAGCGCGCGCCCTCGCACTTCGCCGGCGACGAGACGATCCTCCTCGAGGGCTTGGTGGCGGGCGCGGAGACGCTCCGCGTCGAGCTTCCCCGGGCCCGCGCCGAGGCCCTCTGCCTCGACAAGGGCGCGGCCCCGACGCCGGTGCACCTGGTGCTGGACACCATCGCGATCGACGGGGACGCGCGGCGCATCGAGCTCACCTGGCGAGGCTACGTGGAGGTTTCGACGCACGCGAAGATCTCGCTCGTCGTGGCCGCCGGGGTCGCGCTGCGTGGCGAGGCCGTCCCGTTTCCTCGCATGCTGCTGGACCCGCGTCCGGTGGCGCCAGGGGTTTCGCCGCGCAAGCACCTCGCCGCCACCGCGCCGCCTGACGTGGCGCGGCTCGCCCAGGCCGACGCCCCCTTCGCGGTCGGGGCGCCACGCGAGCCCCGCGGCCCGGACGGCGCGCCGGAGGCGCCCGTGCCGTGGACCCCCTCGCCCGACCGTCCGCGTCCCGCGCCGGCCACACCCGGTCAGCACGCCACCCTGCAGCAGATGACAGCGATGCCCGACCTCCGTGAGGGCGCGGCGTCCTCGCCGGAGCCCGCGGCTGCTGTGCCGGCGGCGCCGACACCCGCAGCAGAACCGGCGTCGCGGCCCGGTCCCATCCGGCTGCTCGCGCCGTTGGAGATCGAGCGCGGCGGACGGATCGTTCTGTCTCCCGGACTCGGTTCGGAGTTCCTGGTGGCCTTCGTCGACGCGCTGAACGCGCGCTCGAACACCGAGAGCCGTGATGGGTAGCCGCGTAGCGCGCGAGGGTGATCGGGTGGTGGGGCTCGACAACCACATCGTGGTCGTGAGCCAGGTGCCCGTCGTCGTGCCGTCGCCGTTCACGGGTGAGCTCAGCGGCAAGCTCAGCTCGACGGTGTTCATCGACGGCAAGGCCGTGGCGCTCGTCGGCAGCACCGCGGACAACAAACCCCAGCACATCCCGGTCGGCGGGTCGTTCATGAACAGCCCCGCCAACAAGGGAACCGTCAGCGACGGGAGCTCGGTGATGTTCGTCGACGGCGTCGCCGTCGCGCGCGACGGCGATCCGGTCGAGTGCTGCAACGATCCGGCGGACCAGGACACCGGCCACGTCATGGTCGGGAGCGGGACCGTCTACGCCGGGTGATCGACCGGAGAGCCGTCGCGCCCTCGCGCCGGGGACCTTCAGGCGCTCGCGAAGCTCGGCTGCGCCCCCCGGAGGAGCCGGCGGAGGGCGCTCCGGTGGTCGATCGAGCTGGCGGAGAACGTGGCGCTCTCCGCGGCATCCCGCGGCAGGCGGCGCTCCCAGCGCGCCTCGATCTCCGAGAGCTCCGCCTCGGACAGTCCGCAGAGTGAGAGCGCCTTCGCCCTGCCGGCCGGCACCAGCTCGAGAGCGACCTGGAGGGCTGCGTACAGGTCGGCGTCGAACGCGGCCGGCAGCTCGCCGTCGACCCGGGTGGTGAGGCGCGTCGCCCGCATCGCGGCGGCCGCCCGCGGGGCGCCGTCTGCGGCGGGCGATCGACGCGGTGACCATGGGAAAGGCCGAAGCGCCGTCGGCGTGCACGCCACCGTGGTCGGCACGACGGCCTTGCCCGCCGCGTCGGCGAGCGCGCGCGCGACCTCGGGGGACTCCTTCGCCCGGCGGGACCATGCGCGCCCGATGCGGGCGACGTCGCTCATGCGGAGCCCCAGCCCCTTCAGGCGCGCCGCGGCATTCCCCTCCATCGTGAGCGCCGCGAGCAGCCCCGACCACGCGGCGGGGTCGGCGTCGAGTGGCTGCACCGCGCGCGCGAGGCAGTCCTCCGCCACGCGCCGTGCCTCCACGTACAGGATCTGCAGATCAGGCGCGCCCGCGATGGCTCCGCGCCACGCCTTGGCCGCCCCGGCCCACGCCGCCTCCCCGATGACCTCCTGCGCGAGGACCTCGGCGAGAGGGATCTCGTCCTCCAGCGCGATCACGACCCCTGCAAACTGCTCGAGCGTGATCCCTCCCAGCCGGATCGCATCGGCGGCGCCGGTCGTCATCGAGTCTCCCGGGTGTCCATGGAGCGAAGGTACCCAATGCCGCTGCCGACGCCGATGGATCCTCAGCGCATCGTCGCCGCGCGCTCCTCGGCGCGCTCCCACATGCGGAGGTAGCCCTCGGCGGAGCGGAAGAGCGGCTCCAGGTCGGCGTCGGTCGCGCCGGTGCGGCGCACGTCCTCGATCAGCTCGGGGATGAGGCCTACGTGGACCATTCCCTCGGTGTTGAAGTCGAGCACGCGGTTGCCGACCACGGGCCGGGTGAAGGTCACGTCGCCGGCGTAGGAGGTGAACGGGTAGGTGACCGGATCGGACTGCGGCGAGTCGCACTCCGCCCGATCGCCGAAGCGAGGGCCCTTGCCGCCGGCGAAGCCGTTGAGGTCGAAGCCGAACCCCGGCGCCGGGTAGCCGCCCTTCTCCGCGATGCGTGCGGTGCGCTCGCGCAGCGAGTCCGCCATCGTCCCGGGGCGCTCGGCGTCGGCGCAGCGCCCGAAGTTGAACTTGGAGACGCCGGCATTCTCGTAGATGCGGCCGCCGTGCTCGGAGCCGTGGGTCGCGGCCGCGGGGTAGCCGTTCTCGCTCAGGATCTCGAACGCGCGCTTGTACGACCAGCGGGGCAGGTGGTCGATCTCCACGATCATGCCGCGCTTCATCAGCTCGTGGATGAGCAGCTCACCCAGCGGGCTCATCCCATGGGTCTGGCAGTGGTCGCCTTCGAGCGGGGGCGCCTGGATCTCGCGCAGGAAGTCGACGAGCGTGCCCACCGGGTCCTCGGGGAAGGCGCTCATGTCGTTGGGTGGCGGCGCGTCGAATTCCTCGCGCGGCCTGTTGAGCCCACCGAAGAAGACGTCGCCATGGTCGAAGACCGAGGAGACGTCCTCCGGGCAGTCGAGGCCGTAGCTCGACCAGTGTCCGGTGTTCGCGAAGTTGCCGATCTCGCTGATGGTGCGGTGACCGTCGCCGGGTGAGAACTGGTTGTCGTACTTGTGCACCGGGAACACCGCGCGGACGCCGAGCTCCTGGTAGCGGTCGAGCTGTGCGACGAGGAACGCCTCGTCGCACAGCGGCTGGCCGGGTCGCGGCGCGAGGAAGCAGTCGAAGAGGTTCGAGACCTCGATGCCGAGGAGCACCGCCATCTTGCCGTCGGTGATGGCCGCGCGCGCCTTGGCCGGCGTCTTCACGATGCGGAACCACCCCTGGCCGGGGCCGCCCATCTGGGCGTCGACGTACCGCTCGAGCGCGAACGCCTCCTCGATGCTGCGATCGGTCGCGACCATGTCGTTGCAGTCGTATCGGACCGGCTGGATGCCCTCGCCCACGATCAGCTCGCAGAAGATCGAGTTGCTGGTCGCGTGCTGCACGAGGAGGCGAAGCCCGCCCAGGTACGCGCGCTCGAGCCAGCGGTAGTACTGCGTCTGGTGCGTCGAGCTGAAGGGCGCCGAGGGCCAGGTCGTGAAGTCCGGGTAGCCGGCGGTGTGGTGGCTGAACTGGTTCAGCTCGCCGCTGAGCAGCGCGGGCAGGAAGACGTCGACGTTCAGGCTGCCCTCCGTCCCCTGGTCGAACGCGAAGCCCAGGAGGTCGCTTCGACCCTCGGCGCCGTGGAACAGCTCGCAGTCGGGCAGCGCATGCTCCACCCCCAGCCGATGGAACGGCGCGCCGTGGAAGACCCCCCCTCCGCCGAACCCGAAGCTGGTCAGCAGGTGCGAGTGGGTGTCGACGAAGCCGAAGACCGCGCCGTCGTCCCACTGCGTCCGCGCGAGGGTGCCCTCGGCGTCGAGGGTGAGCTCGGGGGGCACGGCGCAGCCTTCTCGCGGGTGGAACGCGATCCCGGCCGCGCCGGAGGCGTCGTCGACCAGGGCGCCGCTGGCGGCGAGGAAGCGCTGCGTCCTCCGGTGCCGCAGATGAAACTGCGCCTGCTCGTCCTCGGGCGGAGTCGCCTCGTCGAGGGGGAGGACATCCCACTCCGCGCCCGACACGAAGCTGTCGTCGATGGCGAGGAGGT
>JBKJLX010000491.1:0-2606 GCA_046596645.1 Polyangiaceae bacterium | reverse complement strand
CTCATGCCCCTCGGGCGCGTACCAGTCGGCGCCCTCCCAGCCGCTCACGTCCTTGAAATACGCGCGCTGCGCGACCAGCCGCTCGTGCAGCGGCGACTTCTTGGCGCCGCGCGCGGTGGTCATCGAGCGGTTCGGGTAGTGGCACTGGTAGACCATCCCCAGCGACTCGACGGTGCGCGTCCTCCGGTACTCGGCGTTCGCCTGGTAGCGGTGGAGGCGGTCGATGTTCATCCCCGTCACGTCCATGTCGGGCCGGCCGTTGATGATCCAGTGCGCCATGAGCCGGCCCATGCCGCCGCCGGTGAGGATGCCGATCGAGTTGAGCCCGGCGGCGACGAAGTAGTTCTTCAGCTCCGGCGCCTCGCCCACGATGGGGGCCAGATCGGGGGTGAAGCTCTCCGGCCCGCAGAAGAACTTGCGCACGCCCGTCTCCATCGAGATCGGCACGCGCCGCATCGCTCGCTCCACGTAGGGGCCCATGCGATCCCAGTCGGGCGTGATCTCGCCGAACGAGAAGTCCTTCGGCACGCCGTCGACCTTCCACGGGGCGCACTTCGGCTCGAAGAGGCCGATCATCAGGCCTCCGACCTCCTCCCGGTAGTAGCCGTGGGATCCCGGGTCCTCCAGCACCGGCAGGCTGGGGACCATGCCGGGGATCTTGTCGGTGATGAGGTAGTAGTGCTCCGCCGCCTGCAGCGGGATGTTCACGCCCGCCAGCGCGCCCAGCTCGCGCGCCCACATCCCGGCGCAGTTGACGACGTACTCCGCCTCGATGGTACCGTAGGGCGTGACGACGCCGGTGACGACGCCGCGCTTGCTGGTGAAGCCCGTCACCGGCACGCCCTCGAGGAGGGTCGCGCCCTGCATGCGCGCGCCCTTGGCCAGGGCCATCGTCGCGTCGACGGGGTTCGTGGTCCCGTCCTCCTTCACGTAGAAGCCCGCGAGGATGTCGTCGGTCCGCGCGAGCGGGAACAGGTCGCGTACCTGGGTCGGCGAGATCTCGTGCACGTCGACGCCGCACACCCGGTTGAACGCCGAGACGCGGCGGTACTCCTCCAGCCGGTCGGCGTCGGCCGCGACCTCGATGAAGCCCACTGGCTTGAAGCCGCTGGTGAGGCCGGTCTCCGCCTCGAGGCGCGCGTAGAGGTCGCGCGTGTACTTGCGGAGCTCGGTCGACGTCTCGCTGGTGGATCCGAACGTCACCATCAGCCCGGCGGCGTGCCACGTGGTGCCGGAGGTCAGCCGATCGCGCTCGAGGAGCACGACGTCCTTCCAGCCCATGTGCGCGAGGTGGTACGCGACCGAGGTGCCGATGATGCCGCCGCCGATGACGACGACGCGGGCGCGCTGGGGAAGGACGGAGGGAGGCATGCGAGGCGCTGCCTCGCATCGTGCGTCGAGGGCGGCAAGATCCCGCGCCTTCCTCGCCGTTGCCGCGGTCCTGGTCCTCGCCGGCTGGGGTTGCCGCCCACACGCCGAGACCCCGGCGCCGCCCCCCGGGTTCGCGCAGCCCCCGAGCCCTGGCGCCGCCGCGGACGACGTCGGTCCCCGGCGACCGACGACGCCGCTCGGGTTCGACCGGGCCAAGCGGGTCGCCTCCCGCGACGTCCATGCCGGCCACCGCATCGAGGCCTACTGCAGCTGCACCTTCAGCGAGGACGGCGACATCGATCCCGTGGCCTGCGGCTACGCGCCGCGCGGCCGCAGCGCGCGCACGCGCCGCATGGAGTGGGAGCACGTGGTGCCGGCCAAGCGGCTGGGGGGCCACCTGGCGTGCTGGCAGGGGGAGACAGATGGCTGCCGCGCCGCCAGCAAGCGCGGCCGGGAGTGCTGCTCGCGGTCTGCGTCGAAGGGGGGCGACCCGCTGTTCCACGCGATGGAAGGCGACCTCCACAACCTGGTGCCGGCGGTGGGCGAGCTGAACGGCGACCGCTCCGACCGGCCCTACGGCGAGGTCGACGGTGAGCCCCGCGACTACGGCCTGTGCGACTTCGAGATCGATCGCGCCGCCGGTCGGGGTGGCTCCGCCGAGCCGCCGGATGCGCTGCGCGGCGACGTGGCGCGAATCTGGCTTTATGCCGTGGACGTCTGGGGGCTGGCGGTGACGCCCGAGGAGCAGGCGACCTTCCAGTCCTGGAGCGCGGACGACGTGGTGGATGCCTGGGAGCGGGAGCGCGACCGCCGCATCGAGCGGGCGCAGGGCAACCGCAACCACATGATCGGGCGCTGAGGAGGTCGCATCGTGACCGCCCCACGCTCACCTCGGGGTGGCACCGCCTCGACCAGGTGGCACAGTTCGGCGATGGGACTGCGATGGAAGCTCTCGCTGATGATGGCGGGTGTGGTCTCCGTCGCCAGCGGCGTCGCGGTCGCGCTCGTCCTCCTGACGACGCGGATGGACGACTCCGTCCGCACGCTCGGTGAGTCGCTGCAGAGCGTGCGCTTCGCGCAGGAGGCGGAGAACGCGTTGATCCGGCACGGGCGCGCCGGCGACGCCGCGGCGCGGTGCGAGCTGGAGAGCGAGGTTCGAGAGCACCTCGCGACCGCCCATGCCTTCATCTCGTCCCCGCAGGAGGGGGAGATGCTCCGCGACGTGGACACCCGGG